>CAKQHO010000119.1 GCA_934234185.1 uncultured Psychrobacillus sp.
AAGGATGATACCATTATAGATGTAGCTAAAAAATTGATGAGCAGACAAATAGACTCCCTACCTGTAGTAAGGGAGAGTAAAGATGGATTAGAGGTAGTAGGGAGAATAACGAAAACAAATATTACTCGAGCCTTCTTATCTTTAGCTGATGACCACGATTTATAAGGAGTGAAATAATGAAAATGCTAAACCTGTTTATTGTTTCAGATTCTATAGGTGAAACAGGAGAGTTGGTTGCTAAAGCTGCTATTAGTCAATTTAGGCCTGGTCTTCAGCATACAAAGCTCAAGCGTTTTACCCATATTGATAGCATGGATCATATTAAGGAAATAACCGAGCTGGCGAAAGAGCAAAATGCATGTATATTATATACATTGGTTCGTACAGATATGAGAGAAGCTATCGTAAAGTATTGTAAGGAATTTGAATTAGAATGTGTAGACCTTATTGGTCCGGTCATTAAAATATTGCAGAAGCAATTAGAGGAAGAGCCCTTTGAGGAGCCGGGACTTGTAAGAAAGCTGGATGAAGATTATTTTAAAAAGATTGAAGCTGTTGAGTTTGCTGTAAAGTATGATGATGGACGAGACCCAAGAGGCTTGCTTCAAGCAGATATAGTATTGATAGGTGTATCACGCACCTCTAAAACTCCTTTGTCTCAATATTTAGCAAATAAAAGATTTAAGGTTGCAAATGTTCCTCTTGTTCCGGAAGTAGAGCCTCCAGAGGAATTATTTCAAATAGATACTGATAAGTGCTTTGGTCTAATAATTACCCCAGACAAGCTCAATTCTATTCGTAAGGAAAGACTGTTAGCAATAGGGTTAAACGATGATGCTAGTTATGCTAAAATAGAAAGAATCCAAGATGAAATTGCTCACTTTGATCGTATAGTTAGTAAAATTGGCTGTAAGGTAATTGATGTTACGAATAGAGCAGTTGAAGAAACAGCGAATCTCATCATAAACCATATCCAACAAAAATAATGTTAAAAACCGATTCACTTTTGTGAAAAGGTTTTTTTATATGCTAATGCGGTTAAAAATGATAGATTAATATAGAAAAATGTTTTATAATATTTATTTGTGGAAAAAGGTAAGTGAATATTTTTTTATGATTTATTTGTCGATTCTTGCAGGATTTTTCTTTACTATATCGAATAACTTTAAAGTAGCAAGAAAAGATGGTGAAAGCCTTGACAAACCGTATAGACGAACAAGTAATCGAACAAGTTAGAACTAGTAATGATATTGTGGATGTTATTAGTGAATATGTTCAACTTACAAAAAGAGGAAGAAATTTCTTTGGTTTATGTCCGTTTCATGGTGAACAGACTCCTTCTTTCTCCGTTACGCAGGAAAAGCAAATTTTTCATTGCTTTGGATGTGGCGCTGGAGGAAATGTAATCACTTTCCTGATGGACATCGAAAATTTATCTTTTCACGAGGCAGTAAGTAAACTCGGAGATAGAATTGGGCTAATAATAGAAGGTGCTTCTTCTAGTCATTCTAAAATACAGGCACCAGTGTCTAAAGAAGAGGGAATGATGAAACAAGCTCATGAATTTGCAAGCGAGTATTTTCATCATCTATTACTTCATACAGTGGAAGGAGAGAATGCATTAAATTATCTTTTAGAAAGAGGATTTTCTGTAGAGCTCATCGAAAAGTATAAAATAGGTTGGTCACTCCCGAATTGGGATGCACTTACCGTGTTATTAGAACGTAAAGGTATGGATTTACAACAAATTGAGAAAACTGGTCTTATTATAAGAAAAGAAAACGAGCTAAAGTATTTTGACCGTTTTAGAGGACGAATTATGTTTCCGGTTTTCGACGAAACAGGGCACGTAATTGCCTTTTCTGGGAGGATACTTGAAAAAAGTGAGAATGAAGCTAAGTATCTAAATAGCCCAGAATCCCCTATCTTTCAAAAGAGTCAAGTTTTATATAATTTGGATAAAGCTAGGCTAGATATTAGGAAAGAACGTAAGGTTATTATATTTGAAGGCTTTTTAGATGTCATAGCTGCCTCTAAATCTCAAGTAAATAATGCTGTTGCAACTATGGGGACTGCCTTGACGTCTCAACATATAACCAAGTTACATAGGCTAACCTCACAGGTTACCCTTTGCTATGATGGAGATAAGGCTGGAATGGAAGCTGCTAAAAGAGCAGCCACTGCACTTCAAGCTCAAGGAATTCAGACAGAAATCGCTCTTATACCAGATGCGATGGATCCGGACGATTTCATCAAACACTATGGTCCTGAGGCATTTCGTACCAAAATTATAGAAAAGCCGCATTCTTTTCTTTCATTTATGATGATTGTCTTAAAAAAAGACAAAAATTTCAATAATGAGAATGACACTTTACAGTATATTCAAGAAATTTTGGAAATACTTAGTGATAGAAGCTCTACGGTAGAACGAGACTTATATGTTAGACAGCTTTCTCAAGAAACAAATGTTTCTGAAGAAGCAATTTATCAGCATCTTCGTAAGATTCAAGGGAAAAAAGCGAAAATCTCAAAAAGTGAGCAATCGCCTCCTAGAATTGCTCCACAAGAGCTGATGAAAAAAAAACGTACGCCTTCTGCGGATGAAAGAGCAGAGAGAATTTTACTATCTCATATGCTTCATAATCCACAAGTAATGGATATAGTGCGAAACCAAGTAGAAGATCAATGTTTTATACGTGACGCTTATGAAGCCTCGTACGTCCGGTTAATGGGATTTTATGAAGATTACCCTGATGGTGACTATCAACGCTTCTTAGAAGTGTTAAATGATTCCGAGCTTAGAAAAATTGTTATGGAAGCAGCGCTCTCAGAACGTGATCCAGACCATGAAAGAGAGGAAGTCATGGACTGTTTGCGCCATATTAGAAAATACCGGATAGAGCAACAAATAGAACGTAAACTACATGAAGCAAAAGAAGCAGAGAAAATGACTGATATATCAAAAGCGCTCCAATTAGCTCAGGAAGCAATCCAACTGAGAAAATCATTGGCGACTTTTGAGTAACAATCCGGTAGTAAAAGGAGGAATTCTTATGGCGGACAAGTCTGAACGTACAAAAGAAACGGATATTGAATTATCATTAGAGGAAGCAAAAAAACAACTTATCGAATTAGGAAAGAAAAATGGTGAAGTCACTTATCAAGATATAGCAGAAAAACTGGCATCATTTGAATTGGAATCTGACCAAATCGAGGAATTCATCGACCAATTAGAGGGTAGAGGTATCGAGCTTGGCAGAAAAGATGGTGATGAGGAAGATTTAGACCGTCTTATGAAAGGCAAGGAAGAAGAAACATTTGATTTAAATGATTTAAGTGTACCACCAGGGGTTAAGATTAACGATCCGGTCCGTATGTATCTAAAAGAAATTGGACGTGTCGACTTATTAAAGGCTTCCGAAGAAATTGCACTTGCAGAACGTATTGAACAAGGGGATGAAGAGGCTAGAAAGCGTCTGGCTGAAGCAAACCTTCGTCTGGTAGTAAGTATCGCAAAACGCTATGTAGGTCGAGGAATGTTATTCTTAGACTTAATACAAGAAGGGAATATGGGATTAATCAAAGCGGTAGAAAAATTTGACCATCGAAAAGGGTTTAAATTTAGTACCTATGCTACTTGGTGGATTCGACAAGCAATTACTCGTGCAATTGCAGACCAAGCTCGAACAATCCGAATTCCAGTTCATATGGTGGAAACGATTAATAAGCTTATTCGTGTCCAACGTCAACTATTACAAGATTTGGGCCGTGAACCTTCTCCAGAAGAGATTGGGGAAGAGATGGACTTACCACCTGAAAAGGTAAGAGAAATATTAAAAATTGCTCAAGAGCCAGTTTCCTTAGAAACTCCAATTGGTGAAGAGGATGATTCTCACTTAGGAGATTTCATCGAGGATGCGGATGCTCAGTCACCTTCTGACCATGCAGCATATGAGCTATTAAAGGAACAACTAGAAGATGTATTAGATACATTAACAGATCGTGAAGAAAATGTACTACGTCTTCGCTTCGGCTTAGATGATGGACGTACACGTACTTTAGAAGAAGTAGGGAAAGTATTTGGAGTTACAAGAGAACGTATTCGACAAATTGAAGCAAAGGCATTGAGAAAACTTCGCCACCCTTCAAGAAGTAAACGTCTTAAAGATTTCTTAGAATAGTAAAAAGACATCCTTGTCTGGAGGATGTCTTTTTTCAAATGGAATGAGGAGCAACATGTCAGTACAAAAAAAACAAATTATTTTAAATGAAATTGCATTTTGGAAACAAAATAAACTGTTACCTGAGCATTACTGTGATTTTCTCACTAACTTGTATGTGCAAGGGGATGGAACAGAAAACCAAGAACAAAGAGCAAATGACTCGTTGTTAATTAAGAAGAATCGAAGAGACACATACTTACTTATCGGTTTAGCGATACTATCTATCTGCTTAATAACAGTACTTATAATCTCTGCTAATTTCATAGTTCCAATGATTATAAGTTTGATAACTATCTTAATTTTTGTATTCTTTGCATGGAAGCTAAGATTAAACAGCACGATAATTAGGCCTATATTGCTAGTCTTATCTGCTTTACTACTTTTAGCAATTTCATTTAAAGGCTGGGAATTATATTTCCAAGAGAATTCTTATATTTTACTAGTTTTTCTTTTAATTAATTGTTTATTATGGTTAGTAACTGGAATATTCCAAAAGCTTATTTACTTCACCATATCGGGTGTTTTGGGAATAATCGTTATTCTTATATATTTCTTCGTTTATTATATATGAACCTCTACATACAAACTTCTGTTGAGTCAAAATGTAAGGTAATAGGTTAATTCTAATTCTAATTCTATCCATAGTATATGTGTACCTAGAATACCTATCTTTCTGTCTACCCATAGAAAACCACTATGCGACATTTTTCTTAATACGTGAATTCTATACATAAAATCTGTGAATATTTTTGTAATTTAGTATAATGTAATTGTAAGCGTTTTTATTTACAAAGGGGATGGAAGAAAATGAATTACGATTTAACACAGGAACAGCAAATGATTAAGAGAACGATTAAGGAGTTTGCTGACAAAGTAGTAGCTCCTGGAGCAATTGAAAGAGACAAAACAAAAGAATTTCCAAAAGAAATCTTTAACCAGTTGGCCGACATGGGGATGATGGGTCTACCGTTTTCAGAGGAGTATGGTGGGGCAGGTGCTGATACAATAAGCTTTGCTATTGTGACAGAGGAGTTAAGCAGAGCTTGTGCTTCAACAGGGATCACTTATTCTGCTCATATTTCTTTAGGAGGGGCTCCTTTAAATCTGTTTGGGACTGAAGAACAAAAACAAAAATATCTTGTACCAATATGTACGGGAGAATCCTTTGGTGCATTTGGTCTTACTGAACCAAATGCAGGGTCTGATGCTGGGGGAACACAGACTACAGCAAAACAGGATGGAAATGATTATATTATTAACGGAAATAAATCGTTTATCACGAATGCAAGCTATGCGAAACACTTAGCGCTAACAGCTATAACAGATATAAAGGACGGTAAAAAGGAGATCTCTGCTATCATTGTCCCAACTGATGCAGAAGGTTTTAAAGTAATTGATAATTATGAAAAAATGGGACTTAACGCTTCCAACACTACTGAACTTGTAATCGATAATGTTCGAGTGCCTCAAGAGAATCTTCTCGGTAAAAAAGGAGAGGGCTTTAAACAATTTTTAGTTACCTTAGATGGTGGACGTATTGGAATTGGTGCGATGGCAGTAGGGATCGCTCAAGCTGCTTTTGACCGTGCTCTTCAGTATTCAAAAGAACGCAAGCAATTTGGAAAAGCACTCTCTGAATTTCAAATAACACAATTCAAGCTTGCAGATATGGCGATGAAAATAGAGCTTGCAAGAAATATGGTATATAAGGCAGCTTGGCTAAAGGATCAAGGTAGAGCTTTTGGAAAAGAAGCTTCTATGTGTAAGTTATATGCATCTGAAATAGCTATGGAGGTTGCTGATCAAGCTGTTCAAATACATGGTGGATATGGTTATATGAAGGAATATGAAGTGGAAAGATACATGAGGGATGCTAAACTATTAGAAATTGGAGAAGGTACCTCTGAAGTTCAACGGATGGTCATTGCTAGACATATCGGTTGTTAGTATCGAAATTATGTCTAATTTGTCACAATGGTAGAAAACTTCCCTAATAACGCTTTCCGTTTTCAATAGAATGAAGTACAATATTAGTGTTGACTAATTCTATATTAGAAATGAATGTATTTAAAGAGGGAGGGTTAACTATGCAAAAAAATCCAATAATACCATTTATCTTAATTATGGCATTCGGTATCGGTCTAATCTTCTTCTTGTCTATCGATGGTATAGGTAACAAAGAAGAAATTGCTTCCGAACATAACGAACAATCAGAAGATGGCGGCGGAGATGGTGCTTCTGCTGGAGAATTTGATCCTGAAGCTGTTGCTCAACAAAAATGCGTTAGCTGTCATGGTAACACATATGAAGGACAAGGAAACTTCCCTTCTCTAGTGGCTACTCAGCTTTCTGAAGAAGAAATTCAAGATGTTCTTGCAAATGGTAAAGGCGCAATGCCTGCAAACCTAGTTCCAGCGGAAAACTTGGAAGAAATGGCAGCTTGGGTTAAATCCTTAGGTGAATAATTAATGTAACAGAAGACCTTGATTCGTAAAAGAATCGAGGTCTTTTTTACTTTCTGCTATAATAATCAGGAGGTGTTGAAAAGTGAACGCAAAAAATTTGTCAGAAAGACTCAAAAGGGTAGCATCTTTTGTAGAAAAAAACACAATTTTAGCTGATATAGGTAGTGATCATGCTTATTTACCATGCTATCTTGTACATAACAAGGTGATTACTAAAGCCATCGCAGGCGAAGTGGTAAAGGGTCCCTTTGAATCTGCTCAAAAGCAAGTAAAGAGTGAAAAACTGGAACATCATATAGAGGTTCGTTTTGGAAATGGGTTAGCAGTAATTCAGGAAGAGGACCTGGTAGAAACAGTAACAATTGCTGGTATGGGAGGTCCTTTGATTGCATCGATACTTAAGGCAGGGGAAGATAAGCTAGGAACAGTTGAAACGCTTATCCTACAACCAAATATCCATGCCAAAGTAATACGTGAATGGGCCCAGGCAAATGACTGGAACATCGTGAATGAGGTTATTTTAGAGGAGAATGACAAAATTTATGAAATAATTGTTCTAAAACGAGGGAAAATGGTACTCTCAGACAAAGAATTATTGTTAGGTCCTTTATTGATAAAAGAAAAATCTTCTATTTTCCAGAAAAAATGGTCTACGGAGTTAAAAGAATGGGAACGTATTAAAGAACAGCTTCAACAAATTTCTTCCAAAGAAGTCGTAGAAAAATTAGAGGAGCTAAATCAAAAAATATCCTTTGTAAAGGAGCTGCTATAAATGAAGGAAGTGAACGGTCAATATCTTATCTCTCTATTCGAACATTGGGCACCTAAGAGTCTTGCGGTAGATGACGACCCAGTTGGTCTTCAAATAGGCACTTTAAACAAGACAGTGACAAAGGTATTAGTAACATTAGACGTCAACCATGAGGTGGTAGACGAGGCTATAAGGGAAGGGTGCGAATTGATTATTGCACATCATCCCCCCATCTATACAAAGATGAAGCACCTACGTACAGATTTGCCTCAAGGTGCTTTAATTGAGAAGCTAATCAAACATAACATTGCAGTATATGCCGCCCATACTAATTTAGATATCGCAACAGGAGGAGTAAATGATCTCTTAGCGCGACAGCTTGAATTAGAGGATATACAAATTTTGAAGGAAACAAGTTCAGAAAAGCTGATGAACTTAATCGTTTTCACGCCAAAGGATTCTACTGAAAAAGTTCGCAAAGCTCTAGCAGAAGCTGGTGCGGGTCATATCGGAGACTACGAAAGCTGTTCTTACACAACGGAGGGTCAAGGAAGATTTCGCCCATTAGAAAATTCGGATCCCTACATTGGTAAAAAGGACGAACTGACGGTTGTAGAAGAGGATAAAGTAGAGGTAGTATTTCCAGTAGCCATTAAAAATAAAGTATTAAAGGCTCTACTTGTTAATCATCCATACGAGGAGCCTGCATATAACTTAATTGCTCTAGAAACAGAAATAAATAAAAAGGGCCTAGGTAGAATTGGGAGACTTCCAGCAGGTATAACACTTCGTGAATATGCCTTGACTGTAAAATCAAAGCTAGATGTACCTTTTGTACGTGTAGTTGGTGATTTAAACAAGGTAGTAGAGAAGGTTGCAGTTTTAGGTGGCGATGGCAATAAATATATACAAATCGCAAAAAGAGCTGGAGCAGATGTCTTTATCACGGGAGATTTATATTTCCATGTTGCTCAAGATGCCTTAGCCATCGATTTGGCTGTTATAGACCCGGGTCATCATATAGAACAAATTATGAAGACAGGGGTAGCAGATTATATGAATGCAGTCTGTCAAAAGAAAAAGCTTACGGTGAACTTTATTCCCTCCAAGCTTTCTACAGAGCCTTTTCAACTGTTATAAACTAGTGCTCTCATAATTAGGTACATGGTTAGTTTGGGATAAGAGCTAGGTAAAAAAGCTTCCCGCCATTTTACCGAAGGGAAGCTTCATATTTTTAAAAGGCCGTTTGAAAAGTTGACCCCTTTGCTCCTTTGATGGTGGCATTTTAATGTGACCACCACAGGAGCAATGCTACATAGCGAATATCTGTAAAAGAAGAAAGGGGTATCCCATAAGTTTTTTACTTATGGGATACCCCTTTTATTGTCCAGCTCCAGCGCCTTACCACGCAACGTCAAATGAAAACCGTCTGCAGTGGTCAAGTGCCTCCTCGCCGTCCTACATTTGCTAGTCGGGAAAGACATAGACGCTTATGCCTTTCTATCTTCTGTTAATTAATTCCCGTTATTTTGGCTTGAACTAACTGGATAAGGTTCAATGCGGTCTACAGGTTTTGGAACCTTGATTTTTGGTAAAATCTTCTGGGCTTCTACTTTCTTAGTAGTATCATGGGTTGTAGGGTCATTCGGGTCATACTTTTCTAAAAATTGAATGACTTCCTTCACGATGGGAGTAGGTGTTGAAGCACCAGCTGTTACTGCAATATGCTGGATATTCTCTAACCACTCTAGCTTTAATTCTGAAATATCCCCAATACGATAAGAAGGAGTTCCCGCAATTTCTTCTGAAACCTGTGTTAAGCGATTGGAATTGTTACTCATAGGATCTCCGACTACAATTAGCAATTCTGCCTGACCAGCTTGTTCTGCAACAGCCTCTTGTCGTACCTGGGTTGCAAGACAAATCTCTTTGTGTACCTCTATTTGTGGAAACTTCTCTTTTAACTTTTCCATTAATTCTGCTACATCCCATTGGGACATAGTAGTTTGGTTCGTTACTAGCAATTTTTCATTTTTAAGGTCTAGATTGTCGATTTCTTCTACATTTTGCACTAAATGTACTCTTGATGGAGCAACGCCTATAGCTCCTTCAGGCTCGGGATGTCCTTTTTTTCCGATATAAATTATGTCGAATCCTTCTGCTGTTTTTTCTCTAATCAGGTCGTGGGTAACTGTCACATCCGGACAAGTTGCATCAATAGAGACTAGCCCTTTTTTCCGAGCAAGCTCTTTTACCTCTGGAGAGACTCCATGAGCAGTGAAAATAACAGTTCCAGATTCTACTTTATTTAAAATATCTAAACGGTTGGCTCCGTCAAGTGTGATAATTCCATCCTTTTCAAAGGCATCCGTTACATGTTTGTTGTGCACAATCATACCAAGTATATATATAGGCCGTGGTAGGGAAGTGTCTAAAGCTGCATTTCTAGCAATTACCATTGCATCTACAACTCCATAACAGTATCCTCTTGGCGAAATTTTTTGTACAATCATTTTTAGAAACTCCCTTCAATACGAGCATACTCCTATTATAACGGAGCAAAGGGATGATTACAAAGCTTTAAAATGGTGGTTGGAAGATACGAGGTAGCGAAGCTCCATTTGATACGGTGGCTGCCGCACGTGCTACCGGGGCAGCGGCTGCTGTTGTTGTAGCTGCTGTAGCTGCTGTAGCAGCGGTACCGGCAGCTGAAGTTCCGGAGAACCCTTTGTATAATCTTAATAATGCAGGGACATTTTGAATCATTGGAGCCCATTGTTTTACCATTGGTGTTAACTGCTGTGCTGTGTTAATAAATTTATCTGCGGTTTGTAAATAAGACATTGCCTTTGCACCTAATCCAGCAGTAGCTGCAGCACCTGCCAATCCTGCCGCACCGGCAGCTGCCTCTGCACCAGCTGCATTCCCCTGTTGGAAGCCACCAAATGATCCATCAGGAGGGAATCCACCTGGTCCCTGGTTAAACCCTCCAGGTGGCCCGCCAAAACCTGCACCCCCACCTGGTCCTGGGCCTCCAAAATAGCCTCCTGGTGGTCCCTGAGGTCCGCCTCCATAATTCGGTCCTGGTGCTACAGCTGGGCTTTGGGTTTCGTTACCT
>CAKQHO010000120.1 GCA_934234185.1 uncultured Psychrobacillus sp.
TTCTTCTTGCGATCGATAGACCCCGATTTCCGCTCGATTGAACCCATTTATCGATTGATAGATGAGGGTTTCCGATTGATTCGTCCTCATTATCGCTCGATACAAGATAAAACTTCTTCTTGCGATTGATAGACCCCGATTTCCGCTCGATTGAAGCCATTTATCGATTGATAGACCGGTATTTCCGATTGATTCGTCCTCGTTACCGCTCGATACTAGCTAGAAAGTTCCTCTTGCGATTGATAGACCCCGATTTCCGCTCGATTGAAGCCATTTATCGATTGATAGACCGGAGTTTCCGATTGATTCCTCCTCATTATCGCTCGATACTATCTTGAAATTCCTCTTGCGATTGATAGACCCCGATTTCCGCTCGATATCAGCCATTTATCGATTGATAGACTGGGGTTTTCGATTGATTCCTCCTCGTTATCGCTCGATACTAGCTAGAAAGTTCCTCTTGCGATTGATAGACCCCGATTTCCGCGCGATAACACCCATTTACCGATTGATAGACCGGGGTTTCCGATTGATTCCTCCTCATTACCGCTCGACCCCACACTTGCAATCCATAAATCCCACATTCCCGAGCATACCAACCGCTTGCAGACATTCACTTTCGCACAAAAAAAGAGAGTACAGATTCGTCTACCACGAATCTATACTCTCCATATAGTTATTAAGCTAGGAAATTGAAGCCCATAGGCAATTTGAAGCCTAAGAATGCTGCGATAAAGAAGAAAACAAATACTAATACAAGGAAAGTTGTATATGGTTTGCCTTTTCCTTTTTTCACTAATGTCATTTCCATCATACCAATGACAAGTAATCCAGCTAAGAATTTAAAGCCGTAAAGCATTCCTTCATTGAAATCCATACCCTTAATGAATAGCGCTACACCTGTAGCAATAATTAATAAATAATCCACTCGTAAAATCATTTGTACAACCTTTGGATTCTTGATAGCTAATGCTATAAAGAAAAGGATTAATCCTACCGCCCAAGTTGTAATGTGTAAATGTGTGTCTGCTAAAAAATCCAATTGGCTCACCTCAATATATTAATATACACCTATTGTAGCATAACTAGAACATTTACTCGAATTTGTTCACTAAAGTCCCAATTCCTTCAATCGAAACTTTTACAATATCGCCAGATTTCAAGAATTTAGGTGGGTTAAATCCTTTTCCGACTCCAGCTGGAGTACCAGTAAGAATAATATCTCCTGGCTCTAACGTAACCACCTTCGAAATCTCACATACAATGTCCTCTACAGAATAAATCATGTCGGATGTTTTTCCATTTTGTCGGATTTCATCATTTACCTTCGTTACGACAGTTAGAGCTTGTGGGTTAGGAATCTCATCCTTTGTCACCACGTAAGGCCCCATTGGACAAGAGCATTCTAAGCTTTTTCCTAAGAAAAATTGTTGATGCTTCTGCTGTAAATCTCTTGCTGTTAAATCATTTGCAATCGTGTAACCAAATATATAATCATAAGCCATCTTTGAAGGTATATTCTTCCCTTCCTTGCCGATGACAATGGCAAGTTCTCCTTCATAATCATAGGAATCTGTTATATCTGAATGTACTGGTAGAGTTTGCTCATCCGCAGCAATACTTGTCGGAGCCTTTGTAAAAACAACAAAATCCTCTGCAACGCCACCCATTTCCTTCGCATGATCCGCATAATTTTTGCCGACTGCCATAATATTTTTAGGCGTTCTAGGAATTGGCGCTAGCCATTCAATTTCTGTAAATGGACGCTTGAAAATACTTGGATCTTCTTCTTGTAAAGCTGTTTCTACTAAAACACGAATCTGTTCAACAAAATCGATACCGAAGCTTACTCCTTGGACGATAGTGGCAGGAAAACTAGGAAGTACTTGGAGCTTCTCCTGGATGGTCAAGACATCCCAAACAGCCTCTTCTTTTTTTACCTTAGGTCCAAAATAAATTTTGTCGTTTACTCGGTATGACAACAGTTTCATCAATAACACTCCTCCAAAGAAATTTACAATCTATTCATCTAGTCTATTACAATTTGACATTGTTTTCATCTTTTTTTATTAAACTATTCGAATAAGTCAGTTTTCTCCATAAAAATTCTACTGGACCTTGCTTAAACTTCGTAAACCATATTTCGGCAAAAATAACCTGTAGCACGTAAATACCAATAGCTAGCCATGTTCCCGTTCCTACATCTATTCTTCCATACAGCGCAAAACCGTAGGAATATAAGATAGTAGTAGCTATGATGGATTGCATGAGATAGATGGTCATCGACATACGTCCCACTTTTCCAATAGGAGATAATATCTTCGATACGACTGGCACACTGCAAATAAGAGCTAGGAAACCTCCATAAGCAATTGCTTGAAGGGAACCACCAAACAAATCTTGAAAAGATGATGTTAATAAGTTTGCTTCCGTTGTAAATGGTAGCCATTTAATATACGTTCCCACAATAAAGGAAACTAAAACCGTGATGATCCAAAAGATTTTCAATTCTTTAGCTCTCTCTATAAGCTTCAGCTTGGAGGCAGCTGCTCCGATCATTAAGAATGGAAGTATATTAGTAATAGCTGTGAGAATATTCACTCCCCATTGGTTCATGTACCACCAGTCAGCAAAGTTTTGGGCTATTATTTCTCCCCAGCTTCCCTCTGAATAAGCTAATATAGAAGCCTCTACTTCTTGAATTCCAGCATATACTGTTAATGCGTCGGGATCTATTAGGCCCCCCAAGTATACTAAACCTAGCAAAAGACTATTTGGAAGAAGAAATAATACTGCTCCTATTACAAATAGCCAAAGTGGCTTTAAGCTCATTAATAAAACCAGTAAAAGCCCTGCAATAGCATATGTTATGAGGATATCCCCAGACCAGATAAGAAAGGCATGGATACATCCTATGCCTAGTAGTATGAGAAGTCTTCTAACAGCCAGCTTCGCAAAAGAAGTTCCAGCCTTCTCCGATTTAGTAAACTGCATCGCTAGCCCATAGCCAAACAGCATTGCAAACAAAGGATAGACACTTCCTTGCACAAAAATATCTATCCATTTAAATGCTTCATAATCTTGAGGATTTTGATACCAAGTATACGGATTGACATATATATAGGGTCCATGAAAAAATAACATGTTCACTACAAATATTCCCAGTAACGCAAATCCCCTCATAATATCAATCGACACAACTCTCTCTTTCTCTTGCGTTGGTAAAATCAACTTGCTTCCCCCTAAATTGAAACTGTTTTATTGACATCAAATAAATATAAAATTTTCTCTTTTATAGTAATGTGTAGAATTTCCTCTAAAGCCTTCGCATATAAGGAGAGTTGAACTTCATATCGGCGTGACATTTCATCCTTTAACAAGTCCTCGTTTGAAGATAGATGCATCACACGATCTGTTTTATAATCTAACAGCACCCAATGGCCATCCTCTAGAAAGAGACAGTCTACTACCCCCTGAATGATTTGGCGATCGCCAAGCTCGTCCTCTAAAGAATACGTAAACGGGAATTCTCTCATTACCTTTTCTGCGTTTTTTAGCCTATTGAATATTGGTGAATGGAAGAATGGCTCAATTTTCCTTGGAAGAATAGCCTCCTGCTCAGCCTGTGTGATGATTTCTCTTTCCACCAATCTTTCCGCAAAAAGCTTAATCTGCTCAGCCGTTTTTACCTCTTGTAAGTCAATATGCTGCATAAATGCATGTACTGCAGTACCTGCTTCTGCACCTGTAAGTCTGGAGCCTTCCTGTAAAAAGGATGGTCTTTTAGCGATACGCGCTTGATCACTAGCTTCACTTTTTGTTTGAAAATATTCCTCGTCCTCACGCTCAGTTAGCAGCATGATTCGCTTTATTTCACTAACCGTTTGTTTGGAACGTTTATAGGTGGATACTTCGAAATGGTAAGGTGTATCGAATCTTCTTTTCACTTCCGGTAAATATCTGCTTTCTTGTCGACTTACAAGATCTTGTAGATTCACTTGTTGTTCTTGTTCCCCGTTTTGCTGCACCTTTAGATCATCCAGCGGTATTGCTTTAAGCTGCCATTTAGATTCACTATTCACTACATTTGCTGCATGTATATTCGAAAGATGCTGATAATCGGTATGCCTTGCAATTGCAGGTCCAATCCAATCTAAATAGCCCTTAGCCTTTGCTCGTACATAATCAGGAAGCATCTCATGGCTTAAAAGGTGCTGAGCATCCTCCCATTTTTCTATCGTTTTCGCTAAATCCTTAATCGATGCAACAAGATATAAATGCTCTTTTGCCCTAGTCATTGCTACATACAGTACACGCATTTCCTCTGCTTTCAGTTCCATTTGCTTCTTTTCCTTAATAGATAAGAATGGCAAGGAAGTAAAGGAAATTCGTTTTACTGGATCAATCGCTTTCACTGCAAGTCCAAAGGTTTGATCAAATAAATATGGCTCGTTAAAGTCCATCTGATTGAAGGAGCGTCCCATTCCCGCCAGAAATACAACCGGAAACTCTAATCCTTTGGAGGAATGAATAGTCATTAATCGGACCACGTTTTCTTTTTCACTAATAGCTCGAGCTGCACCTAAGTCGTCTCCGCGTTTTTGCATTCGATCAATAAAACGTAAAAAGCGGAAAAGCCCTCTAAAGGAGGTTTTTTCATAATCCTTCGCCCGGTCATGCAAAATTCGCAGGTTTGCCTGACGCTGCTTCCCATTAGGCATAGAACCGACTATTTCATAATAATGCGTATCTAAATAGATTTGCCAGATTAGATCTGCAAGCGAGCCTCTTCTACTTAGATTTCTCCAATCCTCAAACTGCAAAAGGAAGCGCTGGAGCTTTTCGCTAGTATCAGCAGATATACCGGACCCTCCATTTGATACAAAGGATTTAAGAGCTTCATAGAACGGTTCCTTTGGTGCAGAAAGGCGGATCAGTGATAGCTCTGTTTCCGTCAATCCTACAAATGGCGCTCTCAGCACTGAGGCCAAGGAAATATCCTGATAGGGGTTATCAATAGTTCGCAATGTGTGCAGCATGATTAATACTTCAATCGCTTCAAAATAGCCCTTGGAAAGCTCAGCGTATAACGGAATCCCTGCTTCCTTAAATTGATCTGTCACTTCCTGTGACCAGGTCATCGAGCGCATGAGGATGACCACATCACTATATACCATCGGCCTAGATTGTTTTTTCCACGGGTCGTAAACTGTATGGCCAGCATTCATCAGTTGTTTTATTTTGGAAATGATATATCTAGCTTCAGCCTGTGATTTTTTTAAGTCTTCTTCTGCTTGTACATCGACTGGGTCCTCTTCTACCTCGTTACTTCCATCTTCTACCTCATATAGTAAGGTTAGCTCTACAGCTGCTTCCTTATCATCATACGGTGCTTGCGGCTTTAAGGATGCCGCGTCGTCATATTCAATTTCCCCAACCTTTTCACCCATAATTTGCTGAAATATATAATTGGTTGCATGCAACACTTCCTGACGGCTTCGAAAATTCGCATTCAAATCAATTTTAATCCCTGAATCAATCGGTTCCTCTTTGAATGCACGGTATTTGCCTAAAAACAGCATTGGCTCTGCTAAACGAAAACGGTAAATTGACTGTTTCACATCGCCTACCATAAACATATTTCCATCTGGCTCCTGCCCACTTTTCACTAACTGCAGAATGGTTTCCTGCAACCGGTTGGTATCCTGATATTCATCCACTAGCACTTCTTTGAAGCGGGTTTGGTAATCCTTTGCTATAGCAGATGAAACTAGGTTACCTTCTTCATCTCGGTCTGTAAGAATTTCTAACGCATAATGCTCTAAGTCAGAGAAATCGACCAGTCCTCTTTCATTTTTAGCGGAAAGATAACGCTCCCCAAAGGAGATTGTTAGTTCAACCAATGTCCGCAAATGAGGGGCCATTAACCGCATTTCCTCTAATAAGCGCTCAGGAGTTCTTGTGAAATATTTCTCTTTTATGTCATTTACTATCTTTTTCACTCTATTTCTTTTATCTGCCGCTTGTTTTTTCAACCTTTCATCACAGGAATCTTTCCGAATGGAGGCAGCTTTTCCCCAGGAAAGTCCTTGAAAGTAAAAGTAAGCATCCTTCCATGATTCCAGCTTTAATAATTGAATGGCCGCTTGTATTAATTGCTGATCCTTATCAGCTGTATCAGCAAGAGGCGCTGGACCGTTTGGGAGTTTGGCTAATCGCTTTATTTCGTCCGATACGGCAACTGCCTCCTCTAATTGATGCACCAAGGACAGCTTTAATGGCTCTATAAAAGGAAGCTCATCTATCGTCATTTCAGCAGGAAGGTCATAAGCATTCGGAATTGCACGCAGCCATTTTTCAGGCTCTGGATGAACTCTCGCATAGGTGTAAAGCTTTTCTATCATTACTTCAATTGATTGATCATCACGGTCGCTTGTAAAGCTGTCTGATAATAAATACATAGGCTCTGGATTTTCGAGCTGATACGCCTCTTCTAATATGTCAGCAAGCACATCGTCTCTCATTAACGCTGCCTCTGTTTCATCAGCAATTCTAAAGCCAGGATCTATCGAGAGCATATAAGAATACTGGCGGACGATATTTAAACAAAAGGAATGCAAGGTGGAGATTTGTGCTTTATTTAACAGATTGAGCTGCTTACGAAGATGAGCAGATTCAGGATCTGCTGCTATAGCACGTTCTAATGCCTCACGCATACGATGACGCATCTCAGCCGCAGAAGCATTGGTAAAGGTGGCTACTAAAAGTTCGTCTACATTTATCGGATTTTCTTTTGAAATGACCTTTTGTATTAATCGGTCAATTAGCACAGCTGTCTTACCAGATCCAGCTGCCGCTGCAACTAGTACATCAGAACCTGTAGCCCATATTGCCTTCCACTGCGCAGGTGTCCATGTTAATTCCTTTGGCATTTCAGGAATGTTCATCTGTACTCATCTCCCTTTGAATCTTTTCTGCAATAGTTTCCGGATCCTCTAACTTAATAGCTCGCACTTGCTGAGCTGGATCCTGTGGGTCAAATTGACAAACGCTTCTATATGAGCAATACGTACATGGCATTTTATCCTTTAAGCGATATGGATAGACCCTTGTATCACCAGCGTTCATTCCGTTTCCTGCTTGCTCATGCTTTTTACGGACAAAGGATTGCAGAAGTCGCATTTTTTCAGGTTCTACCACCTTAGAGGAGGATTTAGAAAGTTTCCCGTCTTTATTCATCCGAACCGGGATAACCTTGGAGAAGCCATCAAGCTCCTCATCCATTTCCATAATCACTTCGGGATCATCCAATAATAATCCGTTCATTTTATAGGATTTGTATAGGGCATCCTCTAGCTCCTGTTCTTCTAGTTCCTTTGCGCTTTGAATCAATGGGTTATGCATGTGTACATATAAAACCCCTGCAGGCTCCGCATCCTCTTGAAGCCAAATTTTTGCATTTTCCACGGCAACATCTAAATAAGTAAGCATTTGAAGGGAAATGCCATGATACACCTCATTCAAATCAATGCCTTTCTTAGATGACTTATAATCCACAATTCTCATGAACATATTTCCATTTACATTGGCTGCATCGACACGGTCGATTCTTCCCCTCAGCCGCATCTTTCTTCTGTTTTTCAACTCTATTTCAAGCGGAGGGAGCATTTCACCCGGTCCAAATCCAGCTTCAATAGCAATTGGCACAAAATTAGATACCTTCGCATGTCTACTCATAGCAATTAGTGTGTTTCCAACGATTTGCTCTAGCTTTCTTTGAATATAACGATATCTGTTCGTACTAAGAAGTATTTGGTGTACAAAAACTGGAACAATATGATCCACCGCTTGCCTTGCAAGACGTAAGCACTGCTCCTTTGTAAGCTGTCCCCACGTTAAATCCAAGCGTTTCGTTTCATCCGCTATCCATTTTAGTGCTGCATGGAACAAATCTCCCATAGCAGGAGGCTCTAGCCGATACTCAGAGCGTTCCTCCAGCTGAAGACCATATCCCGCAAAATGGGCAAACGGGCAGCTATAGTAGCTTTCTACACGAGAGACGCTAGAGTTAATCGTTTCTCCGTACAATGCTGCAGTAATCTCTGGCGTGAGTCTCTCTGTCTTGTTTCCTTCTATCATTGGCTTCAAAATGCGCTTAACCAATCTCGACCAATAAGGATCCTCCATATAATACTGGTAGACAGCCTGCCAAATTTCCGAAAGCTCTCCAGTTTCCTTTGCTTCCCTTAGCTGCATAACTAAATATGGAAGTACAGTGCGTGGATGACTAATAACGGTAGAATCTAGATTTCTATCCTTCACATCTGTCGGATCAATCACCGCTAGTTCTGTCTTAATTCCACTTACCAGCTGGTTCAGCTTTTTGATGTACATGGATGGTAGTAGAGCCTTCCCTTCACTATCTGCGATAGAGTATGAAACATACAAATAATGCGAGGGAGTAACAAAAGCCTTATAGGTTAAATAATTTTCGTCTAGCAATCGCATTCTAGATGTCGGTGCAAGCTCAAAGCCAATTTGATTGAACCATTCTCGCTCTGAATCAGAAAGGAGCCCTTCATGATCAATACGCTTTGGAAACACCCCATCGTTTACCCCCACCACAAATATCGCTTTTATATTGGTTAGCCTAGCGGTATCGACATTTCCCACTATTACTTGATCTAAGGTAGGAGGTATTCGGGAAAATTCTAGTTGGTCATAGCCTTCCTCCAAAATTTTCATTGCTTCCTCTAAGGTCATCTCTTTTTTGCCAAACATTAGCACAAATTGGTCTAATACATCTACCCATTCATTCCACGCCTGCTCGTGCTCAGTAGCTAGGAGTACTTGACTATTTTCTTCCTCAAAAGCTCGTAAAGTCTGAAGCTTCTCATACACCTGCAGCTCTTCCATAAAGGAGTACAAAGCAGTAGCATAATCACGCCCAGTTTTCGCTATACTTAGGGTCTCAGATAACCTTTGTAGCGGTAGAGCGAATATATCTCTAGCTGCATGAATTTCAGCCTGTATACTTTTTTCTTCATCTGTTTGGACCTTTGAATAAAATTCTAGCCCTTTATATTTTTTATAGATCCACCGCTTTTCATCAAACCATCTATCACCATAGATACCAAAGGAAAGCACAAAATTTTCTAGACGGTCTGCTCGTTCCCTCCATTTTGTCTTTGGAGAATTTAACGGAAAGAATAAGTCGGTTTTAATCGCACGAAAAATCGGTTCATACTTCCAATCTGTCCGAATAATCTCGAACACCGTTCTACTAAGCTCTATGAGTGGATGATGCAGCATTGATTTTTTTTGGCTAATAAAATAGGGAATCTCATATTGAGGGAAGGTTGTTTCTATTAAGCCTTCATAGTTTTCAGCGTCTCTATGTAGAATGGCAATATCTTTATACCGATAATGCTTCTCTTGGATTAACTCCCTAATTTGTCTAGCAATCGCATGGACTTCTGCACGTTTATTCATCGCCTCTGTTATACGAATATATCCTTCTGTTTCTATAGCTGGGGTCGGAATGGTATCAAAATTAGTCTCCACGTGAGCTAGCTCCGATACAGCAAACCTCTGTCCAGTAGAAAAATGTATCATTTCGTCTACTTTCACTTTACTCGCATTTGCCATTTCTAACAGCTTCGTTGCAGTATTAGCTGGCTGATAAAAGAGAGACTGCTCATCGAGCGCATCTGATAACGCTTCAAATGGCAATGCAATAGAAATATGCTTCACTTTTTTCATCAGAGCATCAATTATATCTAGCTCTCTTGGTGTAAATGAGGTAAAGCCATCAATATAAATTTCTGCTGTTTCTAGCAGACTAGAGTCTTTAATTTTATCTGCAAGTAGAGTTAAATACCCTTCCCCATCTATATAGCTAGTCCCTAGCTTCTGCTCCATTAAATCTAGCATTAGCATTAAATCGGAGGATTTATCCAATAAGGTTTGGGGAGCATTTACTGTCTCTAAATGGTGAAACGCATTTGCCAATGCTGGATAATCCAAACTATATCTACTAAACTCCTTTAATAGCACTTCTATTTGATCCGTAAATCCTCTTTTAGTAGAGGCTCTCTTAAATAATTTAAATTCATCTTTATTTTCTTCTAGAAGGCTCCGAATAAGCA
>CAKQHO010000121.1 GCA_934234185.1 uncultured Psychrobacillus sp.
ATATAAAAAGCGAGTATGTGAAAGATTCTTTCTCCACATACTCTCTTCAAATATTAATGGACTTTTTCAGTGCCCTCTATGACATATGGGGGTTTTTTATTGCAAATTTATAATATAATGGTAGAATAATGGGAAAAGATAGGAGGTAGATGATGAACAAGAAACTAAGCATAATAACTGTAGTCCTTCTGTTGCTCATGACATTCTCTCCCATTACTCAGGCAGAGACGAAAAATCCATTTAGTGATATTCAAGGAAATAGCGCTGCTGAAGCTATTCTTTACTTGTACGAAAAAGGAATTATTAGTGGATACCCAGACGGAACCTTTAAGCCAAACGAACCAATTACGAGAGCCCAAGCCTCTGCGATGCTGATAAAGGCATTGAATATTGAGCTGATTAAGAATCCTACGATAAGTTTTAAAGATGTTACAAAGAAATCGAGCTATTATCAAATACTAGCAACTGTAAACGAGAAAGGGATCCTTCGCGGAGAAAATGGCTACATGAGACCCGGAGAAACCACGACTCGTGCCCAAATGGCTGCAATTCTCCGTCGCTCATTTAATATGACGTTAGACAATCAACCCACATTCGTGGATGTATCTCCAGTTCACTGGGCATACGGTGATGTAAACAGTGTAGCGAAAAATCGAGTAGCAAGCGGTTATCCAGACGGTACATTCAAGCCATCCGACCCAGTGACACGTGCTCACTTTTCCGCATTCCTGGCACGTGCAATGGATGATTCTATGAAGGTAAGCACCTACAAGTCATCCGTGGGAGAGCTTGGCACATCCATTGATCGCAATGGATGGACTTATACGATGAAGAAAATAAATCACAGTCATCATTTAGTGAAAACAAACCAAAAGACGAAGGAAGAAAAAATATTACTTTCTAACACAAGTTTTCCGGCAGAAGAAGGAATTTGGCGAAATTGGCTCGGCTGGAACTTCCCAATTGTTCTCTATAACGATGACATCTATATAATGTATCAGAAGGCAGTAGGGCAAACGTCAGAGCGCCCAATGCAATATGGGATTTTCAAAACCTCCTTAGAGGGTGGCGAATGGACCGAAATTTCGTTAAACCGATTTGAAGATATGCAACGCAACATGTATATATGGAATGACCGAATTTATTATACGATTGAGCCAGAAGTAAAGGATCCATACTTTCTGGACCTTCCTAATGTAGATCACTCTCTACTACTCTATTCAGTAGACTTAGAAGGGAATGATCGAAGATTTGAGTATAAATTCAATGCACGCTTTATCTTCAAACCAATGTATTATGAATTTGAGATTCCAAATAGTCAGTACCACCAATCTATTGATTATGAGCATTCAACCATGTATTACTTTAACAAAACGGGTATATACAAATATAGCTTAATAGACAAAAAAGCAACGAAGCTTTCCAATGTCCAAGCAAAAGATATGACGATCACCCCAACTGCTCTGGAAGTATTAGGAGAGAACGGCAAGAAATATTCCTTAAAGAAATAACTTAATAAGCATCTGTTTGAACTGCACCCCACAACTGGAGGTGTAGTTTTTTTAACCTGTGAAAGAAATAAAACCCTAAAAATTTCGATACGAGAATAAATCGAACCTGCGAGAGAAAATCCATCTTTAGGAGAATAAATTCCTCCTTACGAGAGATAACCACAGCTATACATGAATAAAATATGCTTAACCGAGAATACCCCCTAAGTCATCTTCATCCCTTCAAGTTCCTTTATTACCATTCATCCTAAAATCAAAGTATAATATTTCCATCATACTTCGTAGTATTCTTTTCTTAACATACTAGAGTAAAATCGCTATACTAGTATAATTGGTCGAAATGATCAAGAGGAACTCTCCAAAGGGATTGTCTTTTTTTTAGCTAAGATAGTCACATGGTTTCCTTCAGAATGGAAGAAAGTGAGGAAACTCATTATGTGGAAGATTTATGTGATGCTTGTGTTTGTTATGCTGGCATGGGGAGCAAATGTGCCAGTTCTAAAATATTTAGTAACAGCAGTGCCACCAGTGACGTTGACGGCTTTTCGTATACTGGTAGCCGGATTAGCGGTAGTGGTTATTTTGTGGAGAATGAAGCTTCTTCGGAAGCCAACGAAAAAAGAGTGGTCTTATATTTTACTTGGTTCCTTATTAAATGTGGTGATCCATCATTACTTTTTAAATATGGGTCTATCGCTAACTAGTGCAACACATGGAGGGCTAATCCTTGGTGCTGGTCCAATACTAACCGCAATAAGTGGGGCTATTATTTTAAAATCCTTTCCCTCTATTGTCCAATGGATTGGGCTGGCCGTGGGGCTTGTAGGGGTTACAATCTCCGTATTAGTAGGTGGGGGTATGGGCGATGCCGGTATTGGTGATTTTTATGTGTTCATGGCGATCTTCGTACAGGTGCTGAGCTTTATGGTCATCAGCAAGGCTGCAAGAACATTAGATCCTCGATTACTTACTGGCTATATGCTAGTCATTGGTTCGTTAGTGCTCATCATTATTAGTTTTATTCAAGAGCCAGGCGCTATTAAAGTGTTTGGAGAGCAATCATCTGCTTTTTGGGTCATATTTTTCGTATCTGCCTTTGTTTGTACTGCCTTAGGTCACATGATATACAACTATGCAGTGGGAAAAGCTGGAGCTACGAAAGCAGCAATCTTCATGAATTTGAATACACTATTCTCTATTGTATTATCTGCTCTATTCTTAGGAGAGATTTTAACGATTCGCCATTTCCTAGGTCTACTTCTGATTGTAGTCGGGGTGTTACTTGGCTCAGGAGCAGCGGAGGACATTTGGAAAAAACGGAAAAAGCGCATAGAGGAATAAAAGTTACTGTAGCTTAGAGCACTCATAAAAGTGTTTTTGCTACAGTTTTTTTTATTGTCTGCTCAGACGACGTCCTCCATATGCTTGTCGTGGCAAAACAGTCTCTTGCACTTTTTTCAAAAAAATTTTATCAGACCCCCATAAAAAGAATCTCTCTTTCGAATAACTAGGTGAAGGCCCAAAAGGGTATATTTTTGAAAGAGGTGATAGGATTGCAAAAAAAGTGGAAAAAGACAGGCGTGGCTCTGATGGTAGCAACTCTTACAGTATCCGGAGCAAGCTACGCATGGGCAGCTGACGAATTTGATACTGTCAGCATTACCGATGTGATGAACAAGCAAAACAAAGGAGAAACGACAGCGGATTCCTCTAAGGATGCTGCTCCTAAAACTGAATTTTCTCCTAGCTACACAAGTAAGAAGCTAATTGGATTGTTCCAAGCCTACGAGAAAGCTGGGACGGATGAAGCAAAAGCTGCTATTAAGCAAGTGATTGATCGTCAAATTAGCGAATACGAAAACTTTGCAAAGAGTAATACCAGCCAATCAGAGACGGTGGTTTTTCTAAGTAAAATCGTAGCCTTAGCCAAATCATATGAGAACGCAACGACTGACGAAGCTAGAGCTTCTATTAAACAATCTATCCAAGATACGATTAAACAATTTAAAGCTACCTGGAAAAAACCAGTAAAAGAACAGCCAAAGGCAGAGAAGCCGGAGAAAAATCCTTCAATCGTTGCTCCTGTAGTATCAAAGGAAGCGAAAAAGGAAGAAAAGAGAGCACTAAAAGACCAGCGCAAGCTCGAAAAGAAAGCGAAGAAGGCAAAAGAAAAGGCCGAGAAACCTAGCAAAAAACATGAACATAAGCATAAGCATGAGCACAAGAAAGAGAAGAAGCATCATAAGCATGGCGATAAATCTCAAAATCATCCTCATAGATAAGAAAGAGTAACCGCTTTTCATTTTCAAGAAAGCCGTATACAATGATAACGGCTTGAAATGAGAACGGAGGGTATACATGCTTTTGTCCATAATACAGGGCCTATTTAAATCAAAACAGAATAATAGTAGGCCTTTTGTGAGTGCAAAGGCTGGAGAAGAGGCAATCAATGACCTCTTATTTGAGTATATCCCCTTTATTAAAAAAACGGCTGCTTATATATGCAAGCGTCCGATTAATCAGCAGGATGAGGAATATAGTATTGCTCTAGAAGGCTTTCACGAGGCATTGCTAGCCTATCGCAACCACCACAGTGCTTCGCTTGAAACGTTTGCGCATTTGGTGATGAAAAGAAGACTAATAGATTTTTTACGCAAGGAATCCTCACGTAAGGAGATTCTAGTAGAGGATGGAACAAATCACTTTCTATTAGAGGAGCAATCGCTTCAACAGTTTTCAGAGGAGGAGCAAATTGATGCTAGGCGAGAGGAACTCGTAAAGTATAGGGAGCTTCTGGCAGAATACAAGTTATCATTTGAAGAGCTTACAAAAGCTGCTCCAAAGCATGCAGATAGTAGAAAAACCGCCTTTCAGGTTGCGCAAATCATTTCTGAATCCGAAGAGCTGTATGGCTCTTTTATTCAAAAAAAGAAATTGCCGCTAAAAGATATCGAGGCACTCGTAGGAGTTTCGAGAAAAACCTTAGAAAGACATCGTAAGTACATGATAGCAGTAGTCCTCCTACTAAAGAGTGACTTCGTTTATATAAAAGAGTATGTGAAAGGAGAAATCATATGATGCGCGCGTCTAGAGGCATTGTCTGTGAGAAACATGAGACTTACTTCGTTTTTCTGACAAGTGAGGGTGAATTTTTGCGTGGTACCCCTATAGCAGGAAATCCTGAAGTCGGGGAGGAAGTAGATTTTCAATTACTTCAACCAATTGCAACGCATTCTCAAAAAAAATGGAAGCCCTTGTTTCTTGCTCCAGCATTAATCGCAGCAGTGTTTCTAGTATTTGTGGTTGCGTCTATGATTCCTGAGTCAGAAAAAGCCTTTGCATATGTTCAATTAGAGGGTGTAGACTCTATTGAACTCGGTGTAGATGAAGAAGGAAACGTTATTACCCTAAGGTCGTTAGATGAGGCATCAACAGAAATAGAAACAGAGTGGATTGGACTACCTATTTCTGTTGTGCTGGCTCAGGCAGTGAAAGAAATTAGCTCAAAGGAAGAATTAGTGATTACCACCATCTATGAAAAAGAAAATAAGGTGGAGCTAAAAAATACGATAGAAAATGCAGTTACCGAGGTCCGTCAATCAAACACGGAAAAACCCGTACAAATAAAGAAAAGTACGAAAGAAGAACGTACGAAGGCAAATAAAGAAAAGAAATCTGTTCAGCAATATAAGCAAAAAGACAAGCAAGCTGTAGAAGCTCCAAGCAAGCAAAGCAAGCCGCCTGGAGAACATAAACGAGAAAAACAAAGTGACAAGCCAGCTGCAGAAAAGCAAAAAGAGAAGCAAAAACAAAACTCTCCACATAAAGAGGAGAAAAAGAAAAAGCACAAGGAAGAAAAAAAGCATCCGGATAAAAAACAGTCCAAGGGGAAACCAAATGGGCATAAGGAACATCCATCCAAGGGAAATAAAAAAGAGAATAAACACGGCAAAGATCCACATAAACCTTAGAGAGCAACCCAGTTGCTCTCTTTTCTATTAATCCCATATAACCAGTCAAGTAGTAATAAATCACCAAATGTTTTTAAAGATTATTCTGCAAATAAAAATACGTTTGACTTTATAATTATACAGTACTATACTATTTTTATTATTAGGAAAGAGGTGGAAGAAATGAAAGTGGGAATAATAGGAGCTACCGGATACGGAGGACTTGAGTTAATAAGAATATTACATAACCATCCAGCTGTGGAGAAAATTGATTTATTTTCTTCGTCAGAGTCTGGCATTCATTTTTCGGATAAATATTCATCATTTATGAATATTTACGACGAACCGCTGTTAGCAATTGAGGCTGATAGATTACTAGAATATGATTGTATCTTTACGAGTACTCCCTCGGGTGTATCCTCAGAGCTTTTACCATCTTTTATTGGAAAAGGTCCCAAGCTAATTGACCTTTCCGGAGACTTCCGCTTAAAAAACCTAGAATCTTACGCTGAATGGTACAAAAAGGCGCCTGCCCCCGCAGACGCAGTGGAGCAAAGTGTCTATGGACTAACCGAATGGAATGAAGAGCTGATTGCAAAAGCGCAGCTGATCGCCAACCCGGGCTGCTATCCAACAGCCGTACTACTGTCCATTTTACCGCTAATAAAAGAAAAACTAATCGATCCGTCTCTCTTATTCATTGATGCAAAGAGTGGCATTTCTGGAGCAGGTAATAAGCCGACTGCCATGACGCATTTTAGTGAGACGAATGAAAATATAGCTATTTATAAGCTCCATGAGCATCAGCATATACCAGAAATTGAGCAAGCAATAGAGATGTTTGGAGGTGCATCAGCCCCCATCACCTTTACAACCCATCTAGTTCCTATGACACGCGGCATTCTGGCAACAAGCTATGCACCGGTACAAGAGGGAATCACGCAAAAGCAGCTAGTAGATACACTAGAAGCAACCTATGCGAATCATCCGTTCGTGCGAATTATCAAGGATACCAACAAATTTGGAACTAACCAGGTGTATAGCTCTAACTTCTGTGATATTCATGTGAAGGTAGATCCTCGTACAAACCGCGCTACGGTCGTTTCCGTCATTGACAATTTAGTAAAGGGAGCTGCCGGTCAGGCGATTCAGAACATGAACGTGCAATTTGGTTTAGATCAGAAAACTGGTCTTTCGCTAGTTCCATTATTCATCTAAAAGGAGGAATCTATATGACAACTGCTGCTATGACAAAAAAACGTATTGCCTATAAAAATATTGCATCGCCTAAAGGCTTTAAAGCTACAGGCATTCATTGCGGAGTAAAGCATAAGAAAAAAGATTTAGCATTACTGACAAGCGAGGTCCCTGCAAGTGTTGCCGGAGTATTTTCAACAAATGCCATCATAGGAGCCCCTCTAGTTGTCACAAAGGAGGTTGTCTACTCTACGAAAAAGATGCAGGCACTTATCGTGTGCTCTGGAATCGCGAACTCCTGTACAGGTAAGCAAGGAATTATTGATGCCTATACGATGCAGGAAAAAATGGCTGAAAAGCTAGGAATTGCACCAGAGCTAGTTGGTGTCGGATCTACTGGAGTAATCGGAGAGATGCTTAAAATGGATCCAATTCTGTCTGGCATTCAAAAGCTGGAGCCAACAGATGAGCTAGAGGGTGCGATTAACTTCTCCCAGGCAATCATGACAACTGATACAGTGACAAAGGATACCTCCTATAAAACAATGATAGATGGCAAGGAAGTAATTATTGCTGGAACTGCTAAGGGTTCTGGGATGATTGAACCAAATATGGCCACGATGTTCGCATTTATTACCACCGATGCCAATATCGAATCAGACTACCTGCAGGCTGCCCTAAAATCCATTACGGACGTGACCTTTAATGCCATCACTGTAGACGGGGATTCCTCTACAAATGATATGGTCCTCGTCATGGCAAACGGATTAGCAGAAAACAATTCCCTAACACCAGCTCACCCAGACTGGGAGAACTTCGTGGAGACCCTTCACATGGTTTCATTAGACCTAGCTAAAATGATTGCAAAGGACGGAGAAGGAGCTACGAAGCTGATTGAGGTAGAGGTGAAAGGAGCAGTGAACGACGAGGAAGCACGTAAAATTGCCAAAACAGTTGTCGGCTCACCTCTAGTGAAAACTGCTGTATTCGGCAGCGACGCGAACTGGGGACGTATTATTGTAGCAATCGGCTACAGTGGAGCAACAATTGATCCTAACGCTATCAACGTCTGGATAGGAGATACCCAAGTGGTTGGAGATGGCGGACCAGTCCCTTTTTCTGAAGAGGAAGCCCATCTTTATTTGAAGCAAGCAGAGATTAAATTTGTTGTCGAACTAAACCAAGGAAGTGGTCAAGGAACTGCATGGGGGTGTGATTTGACTTATGACTATGTCCAAATCAATGCAACCTATCGTTCCTAAGCGTGTTGTTATCAAGCTCGGTGGAAGCATGCTAGAGGGCTTAAAGGAGGATTTTTTCTCCATCTTTAAAAAGATGAAGACGGAAGGTACGGAAATTATCATCGTCCATGGAGGGGGTCCTGCCATTAACCGGGCACTTGCAGAAAAGGGCGTGACCTCTTCCACCATCAATGGATTCCGTGTCACCTCTGAGGAGGCGGTGCACATTGTCCAAGCCACCATGATTGGCAAGGTAAATCCGTCTTTAGTAAATCAGCTTTGCAAAAGCAAAATCGCTGCCATCGGGCTAAGCGGCTACGATGCAAATTTACTTCAGTGTGACTTCCTAGATAAAGGATTATATGGCTTCGTTGGAGAAATAAAACAAGTGAACACGGGGATTCTAGATACCCTACTAGTAAATGGCATTACACCAGTCATCTCATGCATAAGCTGTACAGAGGACGGCAATCCGCTCAATATCAACGCTGATACAGTGGCAAGTGCCATCGCTCTGGCATCAGGAGCCGACAGCCTTTTACTAGTAACAGATACTCCTGGTATAAAAATTGCTGGAGAGTCCCAAAAGGTTCTCTTGTCTAGAGATATTTCCGGTTGGATTGAATCAGGAGAAATCTATGGGGGAATGATCCCAAAAGTAACAGCAGCTCTAGATTGCTTGGCAGCCGGCATCCCGTCTGTTCAAATTGTCGACGAGCAGCTCCAAGGAACAACCATATTGCAACAGGAGGTTTATGCATGAGCGCTCTATTTCCAAACTACGCACGTCGCGCAGTCCAACTCGTCAAAGGGAAGGGTACTATCGTGACAGACAACACAGGCAAGGAATATTTAGATTTCACAAGTGGCATTGCAGTCCTTAGCTTAGGGCATGCACATCCAGCTTTAGTGGAAACCATTCAGCAACAAAGTCAGAAGTTATGGCACACATCGAATTTATTCGAAAGCCCTGGCCAAGAATATCTGGCAGGCAAATTAATAGAAGGAACTCACTTTTCGCATGCATTTTTCTGCAATAGTGGGACAGAGGCAAACGAGGCAGCCATCAAGCTAGCGCGGAAGCACACTGGCAAGTATGTCATCATCACCTTTGAAAAATCCTTCCACGGCCGTACCTTCGGATCTATGTCCGCAACCGGCCAGGACAAAGTACGCAACGGCTTCGGTCCACTACTAGAAACCTTCCGCACCGTACCATTCAATGATGTGGAAAAATTAAAAGCAGTAATCGACGACGAAGTCGGTGCCATCATGCTAGAGGTCATCCAAGGCGAAGGTGGTGTCAACAAGGTAACTCCTGAATTCGTTGCAGCGATCAACGAAATCTGCGAGGAAAAAGGCATCCTGCTTATCATCGACGAAGTCCAAACAGGAATTGGCCGAACCGGTTCCCGCTACGCACACGAGCAAGTCGGCCTCAAGCCAGACATCATGTCACTGGCTAAGGGTCTAGGAGGGGGCTTCCCAATTGGAGCACTTCTCGGAACAGCAGCTGTAGGACCGACCTTCGGGCCAGGCTCTCACGGCACAACATTCGGTGGCAACCCACTAGCAGTTGCCGTTGCAACCACTGTGGTAGACCACGTATTCAAAGAAGAATTTTTAGCAAATGTCAATGAAATATCCGCCTACTTTGTGGGTAAGCTTAAGGAAGCACTTCCTAACCACCCAATCGTAGGTCTAGGATTGATGATCGGCATCGTCTGCGACGGCGAGGCAGCACCATTCATCACCGCTGCCGAAAAAGCTGGACTGCTCCTAGTAGCAGCCGGCCCAAACGTCATCCGCGTCCTGCCGCCATTAACCGTGACCAAGGACGAAATCGACCAAGCAACCACTATCCTTGCGGAAGTACTAAATACAGTACCCTCCCTCTAGGCACTGGCACCATGAATTAAAGCCGGTCTGAGAACCGCTATTCATAAGAATGAAAAACCATCCGGTTGGGATGGTTTTTTGTGTTTCTCCTGGAGAGCAATGGCCGTAAAACCTTGACAACCGCACGTAAACAACGGGTAACCGCAAGTATTGGCCACAAAAGTGCAAGTAAGCAATCAGCTTTCGCAAGTAACGAGCAATGAACCGCACGTAACAGTTGCTCGACCGCACGTAATGGTAGAAATATGGAATAAAGAGCTAAAGTCTGCAACTTTTTGCGAGCAAAAAGTTGCCATTACCAAAGATACCAGTTAGATAGTGCTGGCTAAATGACAGAGCCGATCT
>CAKQHO010000122.1 GCA_934234185.1 uncultured Psychrobacillus sp.
AATGCTGATCGTATTGTAAATGAGGCTCTATCAAAAGCAAGAAGGATTGCTTTAGAGATTGAAGAATTGAAAAAACAGTCCAAGGTATTTCGTAATCGCTTTAAAATGCTTATAGAAGCACAATTGGATTTGATTAATACTGATGATTGGAATCACTTGATGGAATATGATGTAGATACAGCATCTATCGATCGAATTTCAGCAACTGAGGAATAATCATTAATCTTTCTTGACTGTTGACCATACATTACCTATAATTACTTCATACTAAAATGAAACAGCGTAGAAAAAGACGTCTAAAATATATTCAGTGTAGCGACTTGAGGATGGTGAAAGCTCAAGCAAGAAGTATTTTAGAGAATCACTTTGGAGCTGAGATACTGAAAATCTGTAAGTATCTTCGGTCTATGTCCCGTTATGACATACTAAGTGGTGGTTTTCTTGGAAAATCACAATTAGGGTGGTACCGCGAGAGTTTACTCCTCGTCCCTTTGTTGGGATGGGGAGTTTTTTGTTTTCGCAAATAAAAGGAGGAGCAAACATGGAATACAAAGACACATTACTAATGCCTAAAACCGATTTCCCAATGCGTGGAAATTTACCGGTTAAAGAGTTAGACATTCAGAAAAAATGGGCAGAGCAAGATATTTATCAAAGAGTGTTAGATCGTACAAAGGGAAGACCTTTCTTTATCCTGCATGATGGACCTCCCTATGCAAACGGAGATATCCACATGGGCCATGCTCTAAACAAGGTATTAAAGGATATTATTGTTCGCCAAAAATCAATGACTGGCTTCCACGCACCTTATGTTCCAGGCTGGGATACACATGGACTGCCAATCGAGCAGGCGTTAACAAATAAAGGCGTTAAGCGTAAAGAGCTTTCACTAGCTGAATTTAGAAAGCTATGTGCAGACTATGCGTATCAACAAATTGACAACCAACGCGCTCAATTTAAACGACTTGGCGTTCGCGGAGATTGGGATAATCCTTATGCGACACTTAAGCCAGAGTTTGAATCTCGTCAGATTCAAGTATTTGGAGAAATGGCGAAAAAGGGTTACATCTATAAAGGACTTAAACCAGTTTACTGGTCTCCATCTAGTGAGTCTGCATTAGCAGAAGCAGAAATTGAGTATCAAGATAAAAAATCTCCATCTATCTATGTGAGCTTTGCAGTAACGGATGGAAAAGGTGTTTTAGAAGAGGGTACGAAGTTCATTATCTGGACGACAACTCCTTGGACAATTCCAGCTAACTTAGCAATTTCGTTACATCCAAAGGTAGAGTATGCAGTCGTTCAAGTGAAGGACACTAAATATGTGGTGGCCAAAGACTTAGTAGAATCAGTAGCATCCGAGCTTGGCTGGGAAGAATATTCAGTGGAACGCACAGTTGTCGGAGAAAAAATGGACCGCCTAGTTGCGAAGCACCCATTATACGACAGAGATTCTCTTATCATTTTAGGAGAGCACGTAACAACTGAGTCGGGTACTGGCTGTGTTCATACGGCACCTGGTCACGGGGAAGATGACTTCTATGTAGGGAAAGCTTATGGGCTAGATGTACTTTGCCCAGTGAACGATCGCGGGGTAATGACAGATGAAGCTCCTGGCTTCGAAGGATTATTCTACGATGATGCGAATAAAGCAATTACAGAGGCATTAGAAAAAGCTGGAGCCCTTGAAAAGCTAACATTCTTTAAGCATTCTTATCCACATGACTGGCGTACGAAAAAGCCGGTAATTTACCGTGCGACACCACAATGGTTTGCATCCATTGATGCATTTAGAGATCAGCTGCTACAAGCAATTAAAGAAACGAAGTTTACACCTGCATGGGGAGAAACTCGTCTTTATAATATGATTCGTGACCGTGGAGACTGGTGTATTTCTCGTCAGCGCGTATGGGGTGTTCCTATTCCTGTATTCTACGCAGAGAATGGCCAGGAAATCTTAACAGAAGAAACAATTGAGCATGTAGCGAAGCTGTTCCGTGAGCATGGTTCTAACATCTGGTTTGAAAGAGATGCGAAGGATTTATTGCCAGAAGGCTTTACACATCCAGGAAGTCCAAACGGAATCTTCACAAAAGAAACAGACATCATGGACGTTTGGTTCGATTCAGGTTCTTCTCACCAAGGGGTACTTGCAGAGCGTGATGATTTAGTATATCCAGCAGATTTATATCTAGAGGGATCTGACCAATATCGTGGATGGTTCAACTCATCACTAATCACAAGCACAGCTATGTACGGTCATGCCCCATATAAAGGGTTACTAAGCCATGGCTTCACGTTAGATGGTGAAGGACGCAAGATGAGTAAATCACTTGGTAACGTAATCGTTCCATCGAAAGTGATGAACCAGCTTGGTGCTGATATTGTTCGTCTATGGGTAGCATCAGTAGATTATACTGCAGATGTTCGTGTATCCGATGCAAACTTCAAGCAAGTGACAGAGGTATACCGCAAAATCCGTAACACGTTCCGTTTCTTACATGGTAATATTACAGACTTCCATCCAGTAAATGATCGAGTAACATTTGAGGACCTACGTGAAGTAGACCAGTACATGTACATGAAGCTTCAAGAGGTAATCAAAACAGTAAGAGCTGCATATGATCGCTATGATTTTGCTACGGTTTACCATACAGTCAATAATTTCGTAGCTGGTGAATTGAGCTCCTTCTATCTTGATATCGCGAAGGATGTTGTATACATCTACGGTCAAGACGATCCTGCTCGACGTGCAATGCAAACAGTAATGTATGACACGATCCTTGCATTATTGAAGCTGATGGCACCAATTCTTCCACATACGACAGATGAGCTATGGGCTTACCTAGAGCATGAAGAGGAAGAAAGCATCCAGCTGACAGATATGCCTGAGGCAGTAGATTTCCCGGCATTCCAAGAGCTTGCTTCAAAATGGGAAAAAATTATGGAGCTTCGCGATGATGTATTAAAAGCATTAGAGGAAGCGCGTAATGCGAAAACAATTGGTAAATCTCTAGAAGCGAAAGTAACATTATATGTGAAGGATGAATACCGTGAATTATTTGCAACAGACGCAATTGACTTCGCACAGCTATTCATCGTTTCTCAGTTCGAGCTAGCAGGTACACCTGCTGAGGCTCCAGCAGAAAGCTTAACATTAGAGCATGCGTCTGTAGTAGTAGAAAAAGCAGATGGCGAGAAATGTGAACGCTGCTGGACTATCTCTGAAACAGTGGGCGCAAACGAAGCTCACCTTACATTATGTACTCGCTGTGCAGATGTAGTAGAAAAACATTACGTATAAGATGAATGAACGAGCGGGCCTTGTGCTTGCTCGTTTTTTTTGTTTGGCGGAGGAGATTTTAAGAGGGAAAATGAAGAAACCCCTTATGTAAAGGATAAACCTTGATATAAATTAATCTAAGCCAGATATGTATGTTACAATTTATATATAATATAAATTTATAGGAGGCGAAAAGGATGTCTATAAGTATTATTTCCATCATTTCCATTGTTCTATGGATTGCATTTTCCAGGGAACTTGAACAAACGAAGAAAAAGAGAAATAAACAAAAATTAATTACACTAATGTCTGCCGGAACGTTATCAACAATAATACTTACTATTTCATTGTTTCAAAATCTACATTTTTAATAATTAACCAATACGTAACTAATGAAACCTTGTTTAAAGGAGTTTTCTTATTTGGAAGAACAGCCAGTGAAAATAAAAAGGGCTGCCAAAGCAACCCAAAATACTTATGAATAAATTATTTCTTCCTTCTATAGCGTAAAAGAAGGAATAGTATGGTGAAAACAATTAACATAATTGCACTGCTATATAAGAGTAGGTTTGTCTTTGATTTCTCATTAGCTGGTTCCATTGTTGTACGGATTGCTTTTTCTGGACTCGTTTTTAGAAAATCCTCGAAAAAGGTCTTTCTTTCATTGTTTGGCTCATCCACTTTCCCGTTGGAAATTTGGATCATCCCATTTGGACCTGCTACTGGTACTAGGAATTTAGCATCTTCACTTTCTTCTAAGAATAAAAGGAATTCGCCACCTTCATCTTGGTATTCCTCTGCCCAACCAGTATCGTTTTCATTAATACCTACTATTATTTTTTTAGAAGTATCCCCTTTATAAGCATTGCTTACGTTAAAATCATACCCTTGGAAAAGAAGAGAACTTTTTATGGGCTTGCTTGAAAAATTATATTTTCCAATAACTATTACTTCAGCTCTATCTACAACCTCTTGGGGTTTTAATTCAACCCATTTAGTGGCTGAGACAGTAATGCTAAAAATCATGATGGATAAAAAGAAACTTACAATAAAAAATGCCTTTCTCACCCTGTTTTCCCCTCCATCCTTTAGCGAATCTTTAATGCATCCTCCATGATCTCGAGTATTATTTCATGGTCATCGACTACTTGATTTACTTCGGATGGTTCTACCCAGATACGTGTCTTCGCCTCGAATTCTCTTAGAAAGGGGAGGCACTCGGTTATATCTACTCGGTAAAATGCTTGATAGCCAACCTTTGGATATTTGCCGTTGTAATCAGGGTTTTCCTCATGGCTCACTTCGATACAGCCAATGTAAGTAGCAATTCCTCGTACGTAAGCTTCTTCGTAAATTTCTCGATGTAACGTTTCTTCTGGTGTCTCGTCATTTTCTAGATGGCCACCCGGCGCGTTAAAGCCTCTTCCATGAATATGACTTAACAAGACCTTCCCATCTAACAAGCAAATTCCGTGCACGCTTGTAATAATACGATCTTTATAATCTATGCCAGGCTTCCATGTTAGCTTGACTGTGTTTTCTCCCCACTTTACATAAACCATGCCTGCAGCTCCTATCTCTTGGCCTTTATTTAAAAGCCACCTCATTACACTGAGATGGCTACTGTTTAACTTGTATAGAATTATAGTGACTGAATAATATGGTCATTTACAAATGCTTGGATAAAAAATAATTCATTATCATTAGGGTCTCTTTTATGTTCTACCTTAAAGAACTCTATGGCATTTTCTAATGAAGATGAGTTAGTTGCTTTACTTGCGGCTTTTAACTCACTCCAAAAGGTTGTCATTTCATTCGTATCGCAAATAGATTCATGACCAAGTATGAATGCTTCCGCATTATATTTTTGAATGTCTTCAATCATAGGTAATAACAATGATTGCTTGTAATGAAATATTGAATTTGTAGTAGTACCATATACACTGTCTCCTAAGAAAATAACTTTTTCATCAGGGATATAAATGATTGTAGCGTCATTTGTATGAGTGCTGTTGATTGTTTCAAGTATACAAATTTTATTGCCAAGATCAAGAGTCAACGTTTCTTCAAAAATAATATGTGGAGAGTTTAGCTTAAATGCCTCTTTATTTGGAATCTCTTCTTGTATAATCTCTAGACACTTATCGCTCATCAATTTAGTCTGCCTATATGTTTGAAATGAACTGTCATCAAATGTGTAACTTTGCCATACTTTTAACAATTCATTTGTTTGATGATTAACTATAATGGAGGCATCAAATTCATTCATGCCAAGGAAATGATCCCAATGTGCATGGGTAATAACAACATATTTAATTGGAGGGACATTGAGATTCTGAATTTCTAGTAAAAAGTCCTGAGCATGCTGAGGGGAGTTACCAGAATCAATTATTAGGCTATGCTGGTCCCCGCATACTAATCCTAAGGTTGGGCGTTCTCTATCATCTTGATTGGATAAATAATAAATAGTATCGCTTATTTTATTTAGCATGTTATGTTTCCTCTTTTCTACATTCATTCTATGAAAGAGAAAATCTACATGTTTATTTTAACGTTATGAAAATAATATAAGATTTTCTCTGATTATTTTTTTACCATTGGACCTGTACCCCCTTGTTTCATTAAGGAAGATTATAGCAGAATATAAAAAATGTATAAAGAAATTTCTGAAAATAAAATTTTCTACTCCTATTATTTATAGTTCACAGTATCTTTTTGGAAGGATAATATTCGATTCCAACATTGTGCTTTATCATTTGTTGTTCTCTCGCTCATTTTACATGCGATACTTTTTTACGAATATCCCCTATGTATGGTAAACTAGGGTAGATTGTTAAAATGGAGTCTATTGAAATGATCCGTTAGAAAAGCGCGGACTTTCTTAAAGGTTAGTAAAAGTTAATTTATAGACAATGTGAACGATTATCGGGGGAATTACTGTGTGGAAATTTTATGGGCTTGCTGCTTTTGTCATTGCACTAGACCAATGGACAAAATGGCTAGTTGTAGAAAATATGGAGCTAAGAGAACGGATAATCCTTTGGGATCCTTATTTTGCTTTACTTTCTCATAGGAACCGTGGAGCAGCATGGGGAATTTTGCAAGGACAAATGTGGTTGTTTGCAATTATCACTGTTGTGGTGATTGTAGCTATTATTTATTATTTTCACAAGGAAGCGAAGAATAAGCCTTTCTTTCAAACAGGATTGATGCTTATATTAGGCGGAGCTGTGGGGAATTTTATTGATCGCATCTGGAGAGGCGAGGTAGTGGATTTTGCGGATGTATTAATCCCTATTATTAATTATGACTTTCCAATTTTTAATATTGCGGATGCAGCATTAACTTTTGGGGTAATATTTATCATCTTGTTCATCCTAAAAGAGGAACGTATCGAACGAGCTGAAAAGAAAAAGGTGAAATAATGGAAGAACAAACGTATGTAATAGAGAAGGAATTGGCAAAAGAAAGAATAGATAAGGCGCTTGCCACCTTTGAATCTGATTGGTCACGCACCCAAATTCAGAATTTTATTAAGGACGGACACGTTTTAGTAAATAATGAGCCTGCTAAATCGAATTATAAGGTGAAGGAGGGAGATATCATTGTTGTTTCTCCTCCAGAGGCTGTACCGTTAGATATTGTAGCGGAAAACTTAGATTTAGAAATCATTTATGAAGATGAGGATGTTGTAGTAGTCTATAAGCCTAGAGGCATGGTAGTACATCCTGCACCAGGTCATGTTTCAGGAACATTAGTGAACGGACTGATGCATCAGATAAAAGACTTATCAGGTATTAACGGAGTTATGCGCCCAGGAATTGTCCACCGTATCGATAAGGATACGTCCGGGTTATTAATGGTTGCAAAAAATGATGTGGCACATGTGTCACTTGTAGATCAGCTAGTGAAGAAGACTGTCACTAGAAAATATACTGCATTGGTACATGGTCATATTGCGCATGACAAGGGAACAATCGATGCGCCAATCGGACGCGATAAAAAGGAACGCCAAAGTATGGCGGTTGTGGATAACGGGAAGCATGCTGTAACTCATTTTAGAGTATTGGAGCGTTTCCAAAAGTACACGCTAGTAGAATGTCAGCTGGAAACAGGTAGAACACATCAAATTCGTGTGCATATGAAGTATATTGGTTTCCCATTGGCTGGTGATCCAAAGTATGGACCAAAGAAAACATTAGATTTCCCTGGACAGGTTCTTCATGCTGGACTACTAGGCTTTATTCAGCCTAGAACGGGAGAATACTTGGAATTTTCTTACCCATTACCAGAAGATTTTCAACAGTTATTAGATGATTTAAGAAAAACATCGTTGATTAATGAAGATTAATGCTATATACTAAGAAAAAATAACAAGTAAATAGCTTCACCTTTAATAACAGTCCAGAGAGGCTGAGAAGGTACATGTGAACGTGACTCACTATAAATCTGCGGATTTTTAGTATTCACCTTATTTTATTACGCACATTCAACCTCTTGGGCTTCTCTAGCTCAGGAGGTTTTTTATTTACGGAAGAAGGAGGTTACCTCAGATGGAAGAAAAGGCAAATATATTAGACGAGAAATCAATGAGCCGGGCACTTACTCGAATTGCCCATGAAATCATTGAAAGAAACAAAGGAATTGAAGATTGCATATTGGTGGTAATTAAAAATAGAGGAGCCTTCCTAGCAAAAAGGCTAGCAGAACGAATTGAGCAGATTGAAGGAAAGGCTATTAAAACGGGAGAATTAGATATTACTCTCTACCGCGACGATCTTTCTCTAAAAAATGGCTCCGAGCCTTTAGTGCAGCAGGTTGATATTACACATGATGTGACAAACAAAAAAGTAGTGTTGGTTGACGATGTGCTATACACAGGCAGAACGGTTAGAGCTGCCATGGATGCAGTGATGGATCTAGGAAGGCCAGCTCAAATCCAATTAGCGGTGCTAATAGATAGAGGACATCGCGAATTGCCGATAAGAGCGGATTACGTAGGAAAAAATATACCTACTTCTAGCAATGAAAGAATCGTAGTTAAGGTAACAGAAACCGATCAACAAGATGCAGTAACTATTTACGAATAATTCATAAGAAGGTAGGGACTCCCCGTGTCAAAGGCGATATTAGACGTACAAGAAAAACCAACTAAAGGACAATTAGTTACCCTAAGCTTTCAGCATATGTTTGCAATGTTTGGCTCCACTATCTTAGTACCGCAATTAGTTGGGTTAAGCCCGGCGATTGCCCTGTTAACTAGCGGAATAGCAACCATTATCTTTCTACTTATTACTAAGTTTCAGGTTCCTGCTTATCTAGGATCATCCTTTGCATTTATTACTCCAATCATTCTAGTAGCGGGAGTAGATGATGTAACGAAGCTTTCTGAAAATCCGGGAAATGCGATGATAGGAGCGATGCTAGTCGGTGTGGTTTATGGGATTGTGTCCCTGATTATATGGAAAAGCGGCTATAAATGGATCATGAAGCTACTACCAGCGATTGTGGTTGGTCCAGTTATTATGGTAATCGGGCTTGGATTAGCTGGAGTTGCAGTTGATATGGCGATGAACGTTCCGATAGAAGGATCAGATGCAAAGGAATACAGCTTCCTTCACTTCTCGGCTGCGTTAGTAACATTGTTTACAGCTATTGTTTGTACAATCTACTTTAAAAACATTATTAGCACAATGCCTATCTTGATCGGGTTGGTAGTAGGATACATTTACTCCATGATCATTGGGATCGTGAACTTTGACCCAATCAAGGAAACTGGCTGGTTCGCAATGCCTGACTTCTTAGTACCTGGTGTAGATTATGAGTTTGTGATTACATCTAAAATATTGCTAGTCATGGTACCGGTGGTCATTGTAACGATCTCGGAGCATATTGGTCATCAGCTAGTGCTTGGTAAGGTGGTCGACCGAGATTATATTAAAGAGCCAGGATTACATCGTTCTTTACTTGGTGATGGACTTGGGACATTCGCGAGTGCATTGATTGGTGGTCCGCCAAAAACTACGTATGGTGAAAACATCGGTGTGCTGGCAATTACAAGAGTGTACAGCGTATATGTCATCCTGGGAGCAGCGGTTGTAGCAATTCTTCTTTCCTTCTTAGGAAAGGTAATGGCTGTTATTACAACAATTCCAACTGCAGTACTAGGTGGGGTTTCCATCCTTCTTTTCGGAATTATCGCAGCAAGCGGATTACGTATGCTGGTAGATGCAAAAGTGGATTTTGGAGACAGCCGCAATATGGTCATAGCATCTGTTATCTTAGTAATTGGGATTGGCGGAGCGAAATTTGTAGTGAATGAAGCATTCAGTATTGAAGGAATGGCGTTAGCTGCAATCATTGGTGTGGTATTAAATCTAATCCTTCCTGGTAGGAAAAAAGAGCTGCCGGAGGAATTGAACTAAATAGTAACCTTTTAACAGCAGAACAGAGAGTCGGCTAAGGGTTTAAGGATAGGGAAAGAGTATGCGCGGGGAGCAACTCTACTTTGCCTATGCTTTCACGAACCTTCTCGACGATTCTCGAGAAGGTTTTTTTAAAACCTAGGGCCAACAGGATGTTGGTCAGGAAAACGTTGTCACACGATGTGACGTTCTTAGTTTTCCTTCCGACCTAACAGCTCCCCATTTGCTTGTTTGGGCAAACATAGGCGCTTATGCATTTCATAGATGTCTAGCTTCAGCGCCTTGCCACTCGAGGGCCAACAGGATGTTGGTCAGGAAAACGTTGTCACACGATGTGACGTTCCTAGTTTTCCTTCCGTGCTAAC
>CAKQHO010000123.1 GCA_934234185.1 uncultured Psychrobacillus sp.
TGGCCAGCTGGACCTGGAAAACGCCAAAAATGGCGTAAAACAAACAAAATCGAGAGCTGAATTAGCTCTTTTCCAGAATGAAAACTGTGATAGTAGCAAAAGGGTTGGAAATCGTTTCGATTTCCAACCCTTTTGTCTCCAGTCTGAGACCATAAATATTTATGGTCTTTTTCTTTTGTTAAAATAAGATAAGGATCCATAGCATGAACACTGGCAGAATTTATTAAGAAGACTTGCAAACTAGCAAAATTCAACATCATACTACTTAACAAACGATATTTCTCTCTAATAAGAACGAATAAAAAAGCCCTGTAAATGTCATTACTACTTAACATCTACAGAACAATTTTTTATTTTTCATATAAGCTTTTAATCAATGTTTCTAACATAACCGGCATTTCTACAAATGCGCTATCAATATGCAAACGTTCGGTCTTCTGGTGAGGATCCTTTCCGAATGGTCCAACGTTTAATACAGGACCCTTTAGCTTCGCCATATCCTCAAATGGGATGCTATACGTTTCTCCCCAAACAGGAGTATTGCTTTCAAACGCTGTCCATCCGTTTCCTTCGTCCTCATAATTTACATAGCTGAAATCACAAATCCCGTTAAAGTAGTGAATCTGCTTGACCGTGTTCTGGAAGGCTTCTGCTGATGCCTTTAAAGTTTCTACAGCTTCACTGATCAACACATTATCGGAAGTATTTACCGCAGGGTAGTATGGAGGAGCAAACAGTAACACAGTAGCTGGAGCTAACTCCTGGCAGGCAATCATTAAATTGTCCACGATTCGCAGAGACTTTTCTCTGTCATCCCATTCTTCCTGCAACAATACCTCCTGCTTCAGCTGATTTACCTTTTCCTTACCCAGCTTGTTAATAGCATATTCTAGCAGCTGCTCATATCGTAAAACCTTCACAGGACCTACACCTAATACCTGCTCCCGATCACAGATCACTTTATAGCTTTCATTTAAAGCACTCATGGCTTCATTGGCCACTTGTTCAAACAAATCCATAATCTCAGAAGCAGATCGTTTAAATAAAAATACATTATATAATGCAACCGCACGATAAGGAGTTTGAGTGGAATAAGACATTTTTAAATCCTTCTGCTGTAAAGATACAGGGACTGGCGTGCTCTCTCCCTTATCCGTTTCACAGAATAATGGATTAAATTCCATTCGTTGTGTTAAATAAGATGCAATATAATTGGCTGTGATGCCCTTCATTGGCTCTCCAACATGTGTTTCTTTTCCATAAAACAAAGCTGCAGGCATAATTTTTCCTATAGTTCCAGAATAGATGTATTCATCAATATCTGTTGGACTTTGGGAGAAAGATGGCTCACTATTTAAGAACAACTTATAATTTAATCCGTATTCCTCTCTAATTCTCACTAGATGTGGAACTGCCGCACGCATGCCAGCTGAATTCACTTCCTCATCAGGCACAGCAGTCAATAAAAGATTGATTGGCCATTCTTCTAAACTTGCTCTCTCTATAAGCTGCATATGAAGAGCAAGTCCCATTTTCATGTCCATCGTTCCTCGCCCGAACAAGTATTTACCAGTTTCTAAATCTGCTCTTGCTCCCTCAGGCAGCTCCTCTGGATGCTCCATTAAATATGCTGTTAGCTCTTCAGGAAAGTATGCCATAGGCTCCAGTGCACCATATTCCTCCGTCTGAACTGTGTCAAAATGACTTATCAAAACAACCGTTTCCGTAGCAGCTGGGTGCTTGTACAAAGCGGTTACCACTGCTCTTCCTAAACCAGCATCATGCATTTGTAAATGACTTGGTCGCTTTTGAAAATATTCTATCTCTCTAATTTTATCAATAAGCTTCGGTGCGAAGAGGCGTTCTCCTTCAGTCAATGTAATACTATTCCAACTTACAAGCTCACATAAAAGATTTCTTAGTTTTTCTTGTGTATCCCACAACATCCCTATTTCCCCCTAGCTCTTCTCATTAACTAAAATATAATTCTTCCACATTAAGAAGTCAATGTAATTAGAATATTAGTATTAGTAATAAAAAAGGATATGAAAGATACTTCTCCCTTTATAAACGAAATATTCCACTACTCACATTCTTTCACTATTTATCTATCACATATTTTTAATAAAAAAGAATCAGTTTATATGAATATATTACCATTTAAAAGTTTTATATAGTATAATCTTCAAAAGGGGGTGTAGTTTTATTCAAAAGAGAGAAGTTAAGAAATTTAAGTTCTATTTATCATTTAAGGATGGACATAGCCTAGTTTTTGAAACAAATACGGATATACGAAAAGCAAAGAGAGAGTATACAGATGGCGGAGCCTTTGTGATGACAGAAAATAATTACACCATTAATCTAGCACAAATAGAGAAGATTCAAGTAAAGAGCCAAAAACATTAAAATTTATATATTTAAATAAAAACGCATTCTAACAAACATACGTTAACTAGAATGCGTTTTTCATTTTTAATTTTAATCATATAAGTATCCGCGTTTATTAAAATTAAAGCTTTTGAAGCGAATTTTACAATATAAAATGGCTAGCTGCTGAGGAAGCACGAAAAGCATAACAAAGAATATCATGATGCCTATCGCTATAATTGTCCATTCGTTTAGAGAATAGCCTACTAAACTTCTAGTGAAGAATAGGAAAAGAAAGATCATAACAAGTCCAAAAGTGATATATCTAGGCTTTATTAACAACGCGACTATGCTTTCCCTCTTAGCTCCTGCTTTAAATGCCCCTTTCTTCAATAAAACAAGAAGGCGTATAGAACTCATCAAAAATATTGAGACGCCTATTGATAATAAAACAAGCGTTATACTATTTAACATATCACTGCTCAATATACCCTTATCAGTTGGTTTCCCCAGTAAAAATAAAGTGATCACTAGAAAAGGAACGGTAAATAAATTATGGGAGGCTAATATAGAAACAACATATTGCATTTTATCACTTCTATTGTAAATTATAGGAATACCATAAACTAAGCATAGTATACATATACTCACAGTTACCCAAAAATGAAAGTACAATATCTTATGCTTATTTGGATACACACTGCTATCTGCTGCTACATAATATTCTAAAGCATAAATAAGAGACTGAAGTATAATGGATAGCCATAATATACCTCCCAAGTTTTTGGGAGACTGTCTACCAGAGACTAATGGCTCCCTTAACTGCTCAAAACTCTCTACACCCATCTAAACCAATTCCTCCTTAAAGAAATATGCAGGCCCCTATTTGCCCCGACAAGCAAATGGGGAAATGCGAGGAGGCTGCTCTTAAGCCCCCACAACATTCCCCCATTTAACCTAGAAGAGAAAGCAAACTCTACATTTTATGAGTTCATCTACACTTAGTCCTCGGCAAAGCCTACCTCTTTAATGAGTGAAGGTTTGCTGATTATCCATAATCCTCTGAAGGAGAGTTAGAATATCTGAGACAATCCCAATATTAGTAGATTGTTTAGCCTCTAATAGCTCTACTCCGTCTCTGTTGATCATTTTTAAAATCCAGTTGCCAACAGGAGATGTAAGCACATGTAAACCTTCAATCGTCCAATCAGATTCTACCTTATGAAACAGCATTATTCGACTGTTAAGTATTTTTTCATCAAATGCTCGTTTCAAGAATACCAAGTTTTCGGTTGACGGATCACTTGTGTACTCCATTTTATTTTCCTTTATCCACTTATTGTACTCTCTACGAGATATATATAGTTTTTCATTCGTCAGAATTTTTCTTTCCTCTACTCCAGTAAGCAGTCTTGGATAAATGACATCATTCCAAGTAGCATCTGGTGGACCATGCATGTACAGTGTGTATTCCCCATTTTCCACTTGAGAACATTCCACTACATTTTGTCTACTAAAATAGAACATACTCTTTTGGTGGCCATCCTTTAAAATCTCTACTACTAGATTTGTCTGTGACATAATCCATAAACCTGCTTGAAAATGTTCTTCTAGTCTCGCATCATCCTCAGAAATAGTGAGCAGCTGCAGCTGTTCCAGCTTTTCTCTTGTTTTCTTCCATTCCGAGGAAATTTCTATACGAGACATCCCTTGAAAAGGGTTAGCAAAGCCTATTAGAAGATCTGTATCCATTATTTGCATTAGAAAGTATATATCTTTATTTGAAAAAGTGGGTATCATTTTTTCCCCTTCTTTCGTTTCTTCTTTGTATATCTTTCATTTTTAGGTAACCCAAATTGAGGATTTAACTGCTTTACCTCTTCAAAATGCTTTTTGATAAAGAAATATTTATGAATTTGTGTAGAGAAATGGGCAGTAATTACACTAAGAAATGAAATACATAAAATGATGATAACTTCCACCATAGAATCAGTATAGTTAAAAGCCAAAAGTAACTGTCCTACGGCGTAGCCAATCCCTCCAATTGCTATCCAGTTAAAAGAGAAGCCCTTCTTCTGCTGTAGCTTATGATAGGTTCCGCTGTATATCGCTTTTATATTTAAGAGATTCATTCCGATGATAAGAACTAGAAAGAGCACAATCCCTAAAATGAATATCAAATTACCAGTAGCATTCATGTTTACATAGAGCATTTTTTGGATAGATATAAAAAATACATACGTATTTACTAATCCATAAATTCCAAAAAAGAGGTAATAGGATTTTTCATATTTATAGGGATTCACTATGTAAAGTAATCCCCATAACGTAATGGGGATTACGGGGATAATTGCGAAAAGTAAATATCCCTTAGAAACTGGATCACCAATCAGTGGAAACAGTCCAATAAAGTATAAAAAAATTAAAAAGAAGGTAATAATATTTGACCTATTTTCTTCCGGAGTTTGAAAACGTAAATAGGATTTTGTGATTTCCTCTATATTCTTATCTATTTTCATTCTCTCCTATCAACCAAAAATTCCAACTAATTTTGAAACTCCTGTTTTTACTATATCTCTGACAGAATCCTTTTTGCCATCCTTATCTGCATCAAAAATCTTAATACCATTTAGTAGAGTGGTTACTGTAACACCTACTACTACTCCTGTAACAGCTCCTGCTATAGCTCCAAGGGGACCCGTAGTAAGACCTATCGAGGCTCCGACCTTTGCCCCTGCGGCAGCTGCTGCTACCCAGGAAGCACCGGCCACGGCTACGTCGCTAACTACTTCACCAGTTATCTCACTCCCTGATTTCCCCGAATTTGCTCCATGAATGATATTCCCCGCAGCTGTAAGTCCTATACCTAGATAGCCAAGCCTATTTCCTGCAAATTTTAACGATTCCCTTAAATTAGTGGATACATCTACTCTTCTAAAAAGTTTCGTATAGTTAGTTGCATTATGACCTGTATAGGTGCTCTGTTTTGCTCCTATTAAATGCTTATTTTTTATTAATATCTGTACTCTCGGTTTCTCTTTAACCATTTTATAAGTTCGCTCTACCCTTAACCCCTTTTTCGCAAGAACAGCTTCTTTATAAGCAGCATAGCCAGAATCACTAAAAGCCATAAAGGTAGCAGCAGCTACTAGCGGCTTCCCTGTCCAATCATCTGGACTTAATCCAACCGATGATAAAAACGCTGCCTTCATATCATTTACAAATCCCCCATCTTCGGAGGAGACGGTTTTGTTAGGACTAGATACATCGATATCATTGTCAATAACTCGTGGGTTATTGGCTAAAACATATGCCTCATAATCCTTATAAAACTTTCCGATAGGAGTACTACTTTGAGCTTGATTCCATTCATTCTGCGGAAAGTCCACGCCTGTTAAACCCTCAGCCATTAAAAATTCTATATCACGTAACCAGGATTTTAAGTTGTTAATTCCAAACTCCGCAATCTCTAGCGTAGCAGTTTGGTTAGTATCAAAAGCAACTAAATCGGTTACAGTTGTATCTCTTTTTTTTCTTGCATTTTTTATTTCCATTTGTACATCGCTATCGTTCAAGTGTGGTAGTCCTACAATATCTGATACCGTATCCATGATGCTATTTGTATCATCTGTCAGATTTGCAGTTATTGTAGAAATTTCTGTTAGACCACTTTCTACTTCTCCTTCTAGAAAGCTTTGATCAATATAGCCACTTTCACTAGGCTCAAGCTGCTGTAAACCAGCTTTCATATTGCTTAATATTTCTTGAAAAATAACTTGAAACCCTCGAAAGTAAAGGATAAATGGTAGGTGACAATCGTTATAGAATGCTCTAAGTGCATTTCCACCTTGTCCTTTAAGTGTTTGTTCAAGAGCAACAAATCCATCAATCGCTTGCTGGATTGCCCTCATTTCTTCTTCTAGCTTCGTAAGCCATTCCTTTTCTCTTTGGACTCCAGCGTGAAAAGAACTTACTTGTAATACCTTCATTTGAGCACCTCCGGTAACAGGTCTTTAATCCTCATTTGTATTAAATAGCTACTTTCTTGTATATAGGACTTTTCCATTCTCTTCACCTTATCTGAATAATTCTCCACATTTACATTGGTAATGGCCTTGGTCCCTTTATAGAAGAGTCAATTACATTTGAAATCATCTCATCCGTCTCTTTCATCGACTGAACTGATTTTTTAGAAGTTTGGTTATTCGAAGTCAAAATTTCTTGATAATGTAATAACACTTCCTCTAGCTCAACAGAAAGACTTGTTAACTTATCTACTACATTTAATTTGTTACCTGAAATAGGCTCTGGCTTTGAAGGATCCAATGAACCATTCGCAGCAGTAATTTCATCTAGTTGGGATTCTACTTCCGAATAGCTTATTTTTATTTCAGTCATATACATACACCCCTCTTGTTATCGTGCAGCTTTCGCCCTCGCTGCTCTTTCAGCTGCTTCTCTAGCTTTGATTTCCTCGATAATCCGTTTAATTTGTTCAATTTCTGCTTCTAAGGAGGCTATTTTGTTATCAATAGCTGTAAAAACAGCGTTGAATTGACTACCAACTATCTCTAAATAGGAGGCTTCAATCCCTCCTTCTCGAATATTGTCAAACTGATCAGCTAGATTGCCGTGCCAGGTCATTGCAGTTAAATGTGGCTCTAAGCATTTACGCTGGTTTGCTTGGAATTCCGATTGTTTCCCAGATAATGCAGCCTTGCATGCCTTCAACCGTTGGACCTCTAGCTGTTTCTTTGCCAAAAGAGCGGTATAGTAGCTTAACATCAGTCTCCCCCATTCCCTATTGATTTGGTTTGTAATGGTTTCGCTGCTTCTTCATTCTTCAACCTAGGTAGGATGAAAATTAATAAGGAACCAATTCCGGTAATTAATAATAACCCGATGATTATCATCGGAAGCTTACTCGATGCTCCATCCTGTATAGGAGCTTGTGTAGTTTTCAAGCTAGTAGAATAGCTTTCCACTGAAAAAAGTTTAAGCTCCTGTGATCGAGCAGATACTGTGCTCTTTTCTCCTCTATTACTTGTTTGAAATAAAAAAGACGTATCATCTCTTACGGGAAGCTGCTTTCTTCCATCAAAGTAAATGTTAAACTGCTTTTGGGGCAGGGTATTTTTTAACTCTAATTTTTTTCCATCGTGAAGATAGTCCGTATTTTTCTTAAATTTTAAGCTTTCATAAATTAGTGGGTCTAAAACAGAGGAAGATGTTTCTTCCTCTGCTAGGACCACAAACATTCCACTTATCCATAAGAAGAATGTCAGTAACAAAATCCATTTTCCCTTATGCTTCATGTGCCTCATCTACCCTCGTGGCTTTGTTTTTTCTTCCAATAAAATAAGAGGTAGCTAGCATGATAATTGCTATGAAAGCCGTAACCACAGCTCCGATCATAAAGCTTGTTTCCGGTTCATATTTGATAGACATATATACTATTGATAGCATGTCTGGAACGTCAATTGTTGGAACTGCCAAAATTAACAGAGGAATAATATAAACTACCATTAACGCGATTCCTGCAATCCAGCCAGCTGCTTGCCCAAATTCAAGGGCTGCCTTGATAAGAGATGCTCCTGCCAATAACAGCAAGACCGTAAAAATGGACCACTCTAACGCACGAGAGTCATTTAACACATACATATTAATACTATATAAGCTAATAATAGCTCCTACGATTAAAGACAATATTCCTGTCATCGCTAGCTTTAAGCCTTCAGATCCCGATTTTAAATGGGAAGTAAAGTAACCGATGAATAGACTACTAATCAGAAGGACTAGGAATAAGATAACTGGTGGAACTCTACTAGCAGATTCAGATAATACGGCTTCCCCCTTTACTGCAAGAGGATTTACATAGTGCTGGAATACATAGCCGTTCTCTTGACCATCTACATAGGTGTTGCCCAAGAATTCCTGAATGTCACTATCAAATTCTGTCATAGCCGCGACATTTGTTTCCCAAGTATTCGAAAACTCCTCAGAAGTTTCCTTCATAACCCCTGCCTTTTCATGTAAATCGTTTGCATAGCCTACTAGACTGTTTTGTCTATCCGATAGAGAGATCATCATTTGATTAAGTGTCAGTAATTGACCACTAATATTTTGACCACCAGATGCTACTTCTCCCTCACTAACAGACTGTTGTGGCTCCGGTGAGCCTAGAGTAGCTGGGTTTTGAATCTGTTGTAGTAGAAGATTCGCTTGCTCATCAATAGAATTTAACTCATTTACTAATACAATATGTTGTTGTTCTACATTTTCCTTGTAGCCAGACATAATAGCTGCAAAAGTTGTATCTAAATCATTAATACTTAGTTGTGTTTGAGGAATGCTCTCTTCCATAGATATCCAGCTTTCAAGCTCCAATTCTTGCACATCCACTACATCTTTGAGAAGAGTTGTAAGAATATCATCCTCCAGAAAACCTTCTTTAATTTGATTTTGAATATCATCATTTAGAGTATATTCGAACTGCTGAAGTGTTGCGTAATAGGATAATAATGAGCTTAAGTTCATATTAGAGTATCCTTTTGCAAATAATTCTTGCAGTCTCGTTTTCTGTGATCCACTTAAATTTTTATGTCCAATTAACTTTTGCTCTTTTTGTTTAATTTCAGCACCGATTCTAGCCAAATCAGCTGGATAGGTATTTAAAACCTCTTTAACTGAAGTATATTCACTAAAGATAGAATGGTAGCTATTTAACAATTCATTGTAGTTATCCGTAGCTGCCACATAATCATTAAGGTCTTGCTGATGAGCCACTTCCCATTTATCCTCTTTCCCCTTCATGTTAGGTTCAATTGAAGATAATTCCTTTTGAAGCTTATCTAACTCTGTTATCAACTCAGATTTAGGATCTGTCTCTACAATTTTTTGCTTGAGAGTATTAATGACCGATACTAGTTCTGTTATCTTTATTTTCTCAGCAGCTAGTTCAGGAGGGGATTCGGCTATTTTTTCATCTATTTTTTGTAGCATCCCTGCTTTTGTTTCTGCTAACCTATCAGGATTTATACCTATAATTTCAGTGCCACTAACAGCTAAATCCTTCTTAGTTGTAATATCTCTCTCTAGGTTACGCAGCAAAGCAAAGTTATAACGATCAATTGCTTTCTTTTGAATTCCTAGTAAGTCAGAAAGCTGACGATCCACTACTTTTTTTCTATCATTTGATAGCTGATTAAACTTTTCCTGGTTTGCCGCCACCATATCATTTACTTTATTAATTTCGTTAGTAAGCTTCTGATTGCTATCCTCCAGCATCTTTACTGTTTCTGCAAATTGTTCATTTTGCTTGAGGGCAGCAGCTTGAATCTTAGCTAAACTGCTATCCTGAACCT
>CAKQHO010000124.1 GCA_934234185.1 uncultured Psychrobacillus sp.
ACAGAAAGGAATATAAGTTAAAGTTGGAACTCCTAAGGCAGTTGCAGTGAAGACTCCGCTTGCTGTCCAAGGTAGTAATGCGCAGCCTTGAGTTGCACAATCTTCCATAATTCTCGAAAGGTTTTCTGGCTTCAAATTATACTTATCGAATAATGGTCTCATAAATGTCCCAGTCATTACACCAGCAAAAGAGAAAGTACCTCCTAATGCCAGAGTGAAATAGGACATAACCATTGTGACAAATACTAAGATTCCTCTATTTTTAATAGCCCCAACTATAGAGTTAATAATAGTTACTAAGACTCCGGAGGCATTTAATAGTCCTCCTAAACCTAATGCAAATAAGAAAATAGCTACCATAGGCAACATGCTGACCAATCCGCCTCTTTGCAGAAGTGTATCGACAGTTTCAATTCCAGATTCTACATAAAAACCATCGTATATAATGGTAAATATAGAAGTCAAAGATACTCCCTGATATAAAACTGCTACTATTGCTCCGACAATCCCCCCAATAAAGACAGAAGGAATGGCAGGTTTTTTAGTAATCAAAAGTGCAAAAAGGATTAAAGCAGGAAAAAAAGCAAAGAAACCAAGATGAAAGTTATTAAATAAATAATTGGTTAAAAGCGTTACTTCCTCGGAACTTACACTAGCTACATTTATATTTAGACCGATAACCGTAAAAATGATGGCAGTTACTATATAAGCGGGAACGGTTGTCCAGAGCATATGCTTTACATGTGTAAAAACATCAATCCCTACTACTGCGGCTGCTAGGTTAGTTGTATCCGAAAGTGGAGATAGCTTGTCTCCGAAATATGCTCCACTTACTATTGCTCCTGCCGTCATTGCAACTGGAACTCCAAGACTTAGACCGACTCCAATCATAGCTATTCCAGCAGTCCCAAGAGTTGCCCAAGAAGACCCAGTTGCCATGGAAACAACAGAGCAAAATAACAAAGTAGTTACTAAGAAAAATTGGGGAGAAATTGATTGGATACCGTAGTAAATTAAGGCTGGAACAGTTCCGGCTGCCATCCATGATCCTATTAAAATTCCCACGGTAATTAAAATAAGAGAAGGCTGAAGAGCTTTTAGCATGGAGGTAAACATAGTCTTTTCAATTTCCTGATATGTAAAACCTAGACGAATCATAAAGGGGATAAGGCTCATAATTGCTATTAAGAGCATTATTTGGATGGACGCTTTAAAAGCGATTAATCCAGTGGCTATAATGGCAACCATTAAGAAAAGGATGAAGAGGGAATAAGATAGAGATGGTTTTTTTAATTCTTTTTTCATGCAATCACTCCTCTATATGTATTTGGGGCAGGGATTGGTTATAAAATAATACCCTAATATAGAAGAAAAAAACTTAATTGTTTAAATTTATTGAAAGTAATAATTGAATGTAACTATTTTTGAATTGAAGAGTCTAATTTTTAAAGAGGAGGGAGATCGATGAGGAAATTATTTTTGTTGTTACTCTTCATTTTATTGGCTGCCTGTGATAGTAACTCTCCTTTTTCCAATTTGAAAACCCAATCTCTTGAATCCTTTATAGTCGAAAAGGATTTATCTGATATTGATACTATTATTATTCAACATGGGTCTGGAGAGGAGAAAATGATTCAAAGTCATGAGCAAATAGAGGAATTTCTTCTTCTTATCAAGGATGTAGTATATTCTCCTCAAGAAAATCAAGAGGGAGAGGTAGGATGGAGCTTTCGAATACGTTTATTAGAACAAAAGAAGGAATTTGACTTTCTAGTTAATCAGATTGACGATATTTATTATGATACTAACCCAGATATTACTCACATAGTAAAAGAATACTTTACTAGTCTAGAAACGACAGAAAAATAAAACCACTGACTCTGACATCCATTATTCTTCACATGTCCATTCATCTTTGTTACCATCCATTTTAGAACGATATGCTGGATATTTTAGGCAAATCCGTTTGGGTAACTTCTTTCTTAATTTCGTACAAATAACCTCTTCACAAACAGGCAGAGCTTGAAGAAGCATCTCCTATCTGTTGCATAGTCCTCTACAAAGCTGTTTTTAGCACGATCTTTGGTTTTTTCCTATGAAGTTAGAGACCGTGTACGAAAGGTATACGCATGCTGCTTTGCCTATCTTTCTTCCAATAACATTTTTGAACACCCACACCATCAACACACATAGCTAGTTTCCTCGGTTAATAACATGCCATTGAAAAACATATAAAAAGATACATTAAATCTCACTAGATAAGTTCAAAATCACGAAAAAATTTTTGTGCTAAAAATTAAGAAGTAGGAATATTTTGTTATTTATAAACATATATAGAATAGATTTGTTTTTTTGCTATAGGAAGGAGATTTAAATAGACTAGCCCTAATTGGAAGTAATAAAGCGTTGATGCATACCGTTGGAGGAGTGACCAATAGTTTACTAGTCCACAGTTTCGTCAATCAAGTAATTAAATAAATTATATATAAACAGGGGGATTTTGTGTTGAGAGCAAAGAAAATAGGGGTTTTATTAACAGTATCTGCGTTATCTATTGGACTTTTAGCAACACCCGCTAGTGCGACCTCTTCTATTTTAAGTCAATCAGAAAAAAAACTAATGGTAGCTGTGGTTGATTCTACATTTACAAAAGCAGATCTTATCAAAAAATTTCGTTCCTTGTTCCCGGAGTTTGCGTCTATAAAAGACAGCGATTTTCAAATGAGCAGTGGAACGTATTACCCGGAGGATGGAATTAAGAGATATAGCTTATCATTTTATGAAACAATTGACGGAAAGCGTAATTATGGAAGTGTAAGTTTTTATGGGGATAAATTAGAAATTGAGAGCTTTTATTTCTCACCTCCTATAGATGCAGATTCTCTATTTCCGGCTAAGTATTCAAAAGAAGAGGCACAAGATAAGGCAGTAGAATATGTAAAGAAAATGCTTAAAGGGACTAACTATCAGCTTAATGATGAGCAATACAATTATTATCCGACTAGAATCTTAACCGAACCAATCTACTATTCGTTTTCATTTACTAAAACGGAGAATAATATCCCTATTTCGGACAGTCGCGTAGAAGTAAGTATAATGGGTAATGGAGAGATTACCAACTTTCATCGTTATCCGGTGAAGGAAGAAAAAAGTACCTACGATAATGTGAAAAGCATAAAAGATAAAAATAATATTTTAAAAGCCTGGAAGGAAAACTTATCCGTAGAGCTTCAATATAGCATCGATTACAATTATAGAACTGGAGATCAGCAGGTAAATTTAGTTTATCATCTTAACCCAAGCTTAGTTGGTACACATGCCTCCAATGGAAAATGGTTTGATGGAAACGAATTCTTAACGAAATATCCGAAGCCAGTAAAGCTAGAAAAATTAGTGGATAAGGCATTACCTTCAAAACAAAAGGGAATAACAGTGGAACAAGCGAAGAAGGTAGCGGAAAAACTATTAAAGCCAACCAGTGACAAACTGAGCTTAACGATTCAATCTATTGATGAAATAGAGAACTATAATGGCATGGAAGTAATCAGTATTTCCTATTCATATAGCAATAAAAGCAGGAGTTTTGGATATGGTGGCTCCGTGGAAATAAATAAGGCAACTGGAGAGCTAGTAAACTTCTATAGCGCGATGCCTCAAGTGCTACAGGAATTAGGTGAAAAGGTTGAGGTGAAAAAACCAATTACGGAGAAGGAGGCTTTGGCCAAAGCGAATGCATATTTAAAAGAATGGACCCCTTCTATTCTGCATAACTTTGCAAAGCCAGTTAATAGTCCTTATTTTGATGAATTTTCCGGGACGTATCAGTTTAGCTTCCCGAGAATGGTTAATGGTCTAAGGGTAGTAGGTGATCAAATTAACATAAGTATTTCTTCCGATGGATCCCTAAACAACCTTAATGTGAATAACCAAAAAGTGGACAATTGGCCATCCGTGAAGCAAGCAATTTCTGCGAAAGAAGCAAAAGATATTTATACAAAAGCATTGGACTTAAAGCTTTCTTACGTAAAGCAATATAAGAAAGACAACAAACACTACGATTTATTATATACACCGCTTTATAATAACAGTAACAATAATACTTTAAATGCTTTGACAGGGAAATGGATTAGCTACTATGGGGAAGAAAGCACGACAACAGTAAAGCATAGCTGGGCAGAGGAAGAATTAAATTACTTGATTAGTACAAATGCTATAGAGGTAAAGGATGCGAAGAACTTTAATGGAGACGCTCCTGTAACAAGAGGGGAAGCATTAAAAATCATGATTAATTCCCTATCTTATATTTACGGAGGATATTACGGTGAAGAGAATCCAAATCAGGCATTTGAAAATATTAATTCCAAACACCCGCTTTATCAGGTGATTCAACGTGCCGTGGAAACAGGAATTATTACAGCTGATTCTAAAACGTTCGATGTGAATGCAAAGGTTACGAAAGAAGAGCTGGCTGCATGGTATATTAAGGCTTTAGGTCTTGATGCTGCTGCAAAAAATAGCAAGATTTATAAAAATGAATACAGTGATGCAGCTAGCATAAAGCCAGAGTATGTAGGTTACGTAGCGCTTGCTGATTCTTTAGGCCTTTTAAAGGGAGAAAACGGTAAATTCAATCCGACAAAAGAAGTTAGCTATGCAGAAATTGCTGTTTCTACTATTAAATTGGCTCATGCCATCTCTCAAAAAAATAAGGGGTTAAATGTCTACTATTAGAAGAATAGAGATTACAGTTTAAAATAAAATCCATCACATATAAAAGTGCCAAAACGTTTATTTAACATCGTTTTGGCATTTTTTGTTTGGAAGGTGTTAGACCCGATGTCACTTTGTTCTATTTTGGTGCAAAATGTGTTTTTCTTATGTTCTTTCCTTCTTACCTAAGCAATATATATGACTAACGAAGTTATTTCCATGAAGTTTGAAGGGAGTTCTGTTTAATGTTAGGCAAACTTTTTAAAAGAAAATTGGAGATTATGGCCCCTGTAAATGGACAAATAATTCCATTGGAAGAAGTGCCGGATCCTACCTTTAATAAAAAAATGGTGGGAGAGGGAGTAGCAATTATGCCGACGGAAGGAAAGATATATTCTCCTGTAGATGCCGAGGTAATCTACTTGCCAGAAACAAAGCATGCAATTGGACTTCGAACACAAGATGGTACTGAACTGCTCATTCATATTGGCTTAGAAACGGTAGCTCTAAAAGGAAATGGATTTCGTCACTTTGTGAAGCAAGGAATGGACGTAAAAGCTGGTCATATTTTAGTGGAAGTAGATTTGGACTACGTGAGAGATAAGGCAAAAAGTCTTGTCACTCCTATCGTCATTACAAATAGTACTGTACGGGAAATTACTCCTAAGAAAGTGTCCAACTGTATAGCGGGGAAGACGGTCATTATGGTAGTTACCAAAAAATAAGGATGAGTAAAGAGGAAAGAACTTCGGATGACTTAGATTTTGCCATCATTCATTCTATTAAAGGATTAAGAATACTTATTTCCATTAACTTTCTTCCTGTATTTGTCGGACAAAGCGTAGTAGGGGCTACTAATATTCAAGTAATCGTTGGCACAAGTGTACAATTTGTTGCTAATGAAATAGATAAGTTAAGGTAATTACTTTGAGCTGTTTAATTCCAACCATTAAACAGCTCTTCTCTATTAAATAAAGGGGAGTGGTGTAATGGACGAAACTTTTCATATTACAGCTACCGAGGGAATTCATGCCCGACCCGCAGCATTGCTTGTAAATGCTGCAACACAATTTACATTAGAGATAGATCTTTATTATCAGGGCCAGGAGGCTAATTTAAAGTCTCTTCTCTCGGTAATGACACTAGATGCAAAAGAGTCATTACTACAATTGGAAAAAGTGGTAATTGTGCAAGGTGTCGGTGAAATATGCGAGAAATAGCAGGGATTGCAGCATCTCCAGGTATTTTAGTAGCTAATGCTTTTCGTTATTTCGAATCATCCATTCCTACAGAGAAAGCTATCATTAGGAACGTAGACGAAGAAATTAATAGGTTGAAAGCGGCGATAGAAAGAACTAAAGACAAGCTTTTGGCTTTTAAAGAAAAGGTGGCCCATCAGTTAGGAGAAGATGAAGGAAAGATTTATTCTGCGCAAATTTTGGTGCTAGAGGATCCGGTTCTTTCCTCGGCAATTTATACCCAAATTGAAGAAGGGGTCAATGCTGAATATGCTGTTCAAGAGGTGACAGCAATATATACGAACATGTTTGAAATTCTAGGCAACGATTATATGAAGGAACGAGCTACAGGTGTCAGGGATGTAATGGGAAGGTTAGTAGCAGAGCTTATGAACAAAGAAGAAGGCAGATTTGCCACTCTTCAAAATGAGGTTATTTTAATAGTAGAGGATTTAACTCCAAGCATAACTATCCAATTAGACCAGCGTTGGATTAAAGGAATCATCACTGATAATGGAAGTGCCACATCTCATGCTGCTATTTTGGCTAGAGCAATGGGTATACCAGCAGTGGTAGGGACCCAAGTAGCTTCGAAGGAAATTGAAGATGGGGCATTAATCATTTTAGATGGGACAAGTGGAAAGATTCTTTTAAATGCAACGAAAGAGGAACAGCAACTATATCAACAGAAAATACAATTATCACAATTGAAAGAACAAGAATATCAGATAAATATGAATATACCTGCACAGACTAAAGATGGGCATTTGTTAAAAATACTTGGGAACATCGATAGCTTAACAGATGCTGAACGTGTCCTTGCAAACGGAGGGCAAGGCATTGGATTGCTCCGTACGGAGTTTTTGTATATGAATAGGGATGATGCCCCGAGTGAAGAGGAACAATTTAACCTATATAAGTCCATTCTTGAAAAGTTTAATGGGAACCCAGTAATAATTCGTTCGTTGGATATTGGAGGAGACAAAGAGGTTGATTATTTAAATTTAGAGAAAGAGATGAATCCTTTTTTAGGGAATCGAGCAATACGTCTAAGTCTAAACCAACTAGACATTTTTCGAATCCAACTTCGAGCACTTTTACGAGCTAGTAATTTTGGAAATTTGAAAATCATGTTTCCAATGATATGTACGTTAGAAGAGTTGCAGGAAGTTAAGGCTGTGTTATTAGAAGAAAAAGAATGCTTATTAAAGCAAGGCCAAGCAATTGGGGGAATGGAAGTTGGAATGATGATAGAGACACCGGCAGCAGCTTTGCATGCAGCAGCTTTTGCGAAAGAGGTAGATTTTTTCTCTATTGAAACAAATAATTTAATTCAATATACCTTTGCAGCAGACCGTATGAACGAGCGTGTTTCTTACTTATATCAGCCCTACCATCCAGTAATATTAAAGCAAATTCAAACAATAGTAAATGCAGCCCATCAGCATGATAAGTGGGTAGGAATTTGTGGGGAAATGGCTAGTAATCCGATTACAATCCCTTTATTACTAGGATTGGGAGTTGATGAATTATCCATGCATGCTAGTTTTATACCGAAAGCGAAGTATCAAATACATGGCTTGTCGTACGAGGAATTAAAGGCTCACATACATCACATATTAACTTTAACTACTTCTAATGAAGTAAAAGTATATCTTTCCTCCCATAATCTTTGCTAAAAGAATATGGGTAGGGGATAATGGAAGAGTATAACAAGTACTCGTTAAAAGGAGGAATTGAAAATGGAAGAGAACACAGGAAAGATTGAAGTCGGGGACATCTTTGCACTAATCGCAGAAGATGATCAGGAACAAGAAATTGAAGTACTAGGTCTCTTGACCATCGATGGCGTAGAGTATGCAGCTGTTGGGTTTGCAGAGGATACGCAGGAAGAAGGATCTGAGGAAGATATCGACGTCTTCTTTTTACGAGTGGAAGAAGGAGAAGAATTCTCCTTGATAGACAGTGATGAAGAGTTTGATAAGGTTTCAGCTGCTTTTATGGAAGCAGAGGAAGCTGTAGATTGATATTTCCGGAGCTATCCCAAAAGTCATGTTAAGTGACTTAGGGGCAGCTCCTTTTTTATTTTGATAAAATCATTGCTCACTAATCACGCTTCTACAAGTAATAAGGAATACTTGCGATAGTAGCGTGTTTACGTGCAGTCGGTGCGGCTTGCTTGCGCTTGTCTTCTGAGTACTTACGGATGCATATCCGCCAACCCTTAACCATTCAGATTTCTTCCTCCATCATAGGTATTTACACTAAATTTACAAAAATGTAATAAGAGTACCGATTTTATGGGTGATAAAATAAAGGGGGAGGTGACGGATGAAGGGTTTAGTAGAAATATTTTTAGTTTCTTTACGGTTAGGCTCAACTTCCTTTGGGGGACCTACTGCACACCTAGGTTATTTTCAAAAAGAGTATGTACAAAGAAGAAAGTGGTTAACCGATAAACAGTATGCTGATTTAGTGGCATTAAGTCAATTTTTACCTGGACCTGCATCTAGTCAGGTTGGTATGGGGATTGGGTTAATAAGAGGTGGAATAGCTGGAAGCATCGTATCTTTTATAGGATTCACTCTTCCTTCGGTGATTGCTCTAGCCTGCTTTGCTTTTTACTATGTACAGGGAGATATATCAACTGGCTGGATTCATGGCTTAAAATTGGTTGCTATAGCAATTGTGGCACAAGCTATTTGGGAGATGATGAAAAAATTACTTCCTACATGGAAGCACTACAGTCTCGGAATAGCTTCACTTATATTGTTATTGCTTTGGAACAGTCCTTTTGCCCAGGTAGGAATCATTATAATTGCTGGTCTTATAGGGTATATTCTTATCAACTCAATCTCTTCTGGATACGATAAGGTATCGTTAAGAATTTCAAAGAAGCTAGGAAGCATATTTTTAGCAATTTTTGCTTTGTTGCTAATTGTCCTACCGTTAGTGAGTAACAAGGTAGATTTGCTTTGGGTCACGTTATTTGAAAAATTCTATCTTTCTGGTTCTCTAGTATTCGGTGGAGGGCATGTGGTTTTACCATTATTAGAAGCACAATTTGTTCAAGCTGATTTAATAACCGCCGAAGAGTTTTTAACGGGTTATGGATTGACGCAAGCTGTACCCGGACCGCTTTTTACGTTTGCTTCTTATATTGGAATGCTAGTAAATGGTTTTCCTGGAGCGATAATTGCGACAATCGCAATTTTCCTACCCGCTTTTCTATTGGTTTTAGGAGCAATGCCCTTTTGGTTGTCCATTAGTTCTCATCCTAAGCTTAGAGGTGCGATTGCCGGAATGAACGCAGCGGTAGTTGGAATTCTTGGGGCAGCTTTTATTAATCCAATTGTTTGGGAAACTATTGGTACGTGGAAAGATATCCTGTTTAGTATAATTCTTCTGCTCTTACTTATAAGGCTAAAATGGAGTCCGGTAACTATTGTGATTTTAGGGGTCCTAATAGGCATACTTTTTTATTGATAATATCTCCCTTTCCAATATTTTATAGTAGAAAAAGAAACACTCGTTCTATATAATAGAGGGAAAGGGGGAACGTATGTGCGTAATCAAATTATTAAAGCATGGGAGCATCAACAGGTAGCCGATATGATTTATATGAAGGATAATGGAGAAATCAGCAAGCGGACCATCAAAATATTGTATGTTAATAACTCATCCTTTATGGCTTTTTGCTTTCTTCGAAAAAATAAGCGAAAATTTACTATATCTAATGTTCTTGCACTTATTCCAAGAAAACCTTCAACT
>CAKQHO010000125.1 GCA_934234185.1 uncultured Psychrobacillus sp.
TTCCAGATATCTTTTTAATTCCTTGATTGGATAAAGCTGTGGCAAAGCTATCAAAGTTTCTTTTCAGTAGAGTTGGGTCACCATGACCCTTTAAGTAAAGATTTCCTTTTAATACTCCCTTTTTTATCTTTCCATCTGTTGATACAGTGGTCGAAAAACGATAATTTTCTCCGAGAGTTTCTAAAGCTGCAGCTCCAGTTAGAAGCTTCATGGTCGATGCGGGAGTAACCCCTCTATCTGCATAATATTTATAAATGACCTTCCCATCCGAAGCCTTTCTAATGGTAATGCTAGATGTAGCATTTTTCATTCGATTATCCGTTAAAACATTATCAATCTGCTTTTTTAAGCTAGCATATGAAGTTGAAGCTTCTACAGAGGTTTGAGTAGGTATAAGGAAAGAGCTGCAAAGCATAAAGATAGCTATTAAGAACACAATCGGTTTTCTCCAAAATTTCACTATGATACCTCCTAATAGGTAATTTTGTTTCTGCTAGTTTAACATGAAAATTGTCTGAAAATAAAAGAGAAGCAGAAATGATTATAAAAACGTTCTATTTTCCTATTAGGAGGGGGGACATTAGAATAAAGGAGAAAGAGCATTTGTTTTATCAAGGAAAATAAAGGAATCATAACGATCACTTATCTTAGAGGGTACATAATTTCCATATGCCTCAAATTCTGGCTGATAGACGACTCCAATTGCTCTATGCCCAATCCAATCGCTAAAAATTAGATGATTTTCGTTAGTAAAGATTAAAATTTTATCCCCTTTACCAGCTTGATGGAGTACATCCTCCCATGAGTCTCTCTTGGCAGGTGGAACAACGAGTTTCTTCCTATTTGCTCCCCATTCATGTGCTGCTATAACAGTGCCTTCGTATGTTCCAAACCCTACTGCAAATACATCCTCCTTTCTATTTTGTTGGCGAAGTAGTTGTCCCACGTTTATCATGCCTGCTGCTCCCATGTCTGTAGCAGAAGCATCTCCAATATGTGTATTATGTTCCCAAATAACTATTTTGGCGTCTTTCCCATGGTAATCCATAATTTCATTTATAGCTTCTACCATATGCTCGTCGCGAATGTTCCAGGAAAGCTCATCACTGCGTACCATCGCACGGTAGTATTCCTCTGCGTTTCGTGCAACCATCGCATTTATCTTTAGATTTAAATCTGACTCCTCTCTGTCCTTAAAATTATCCTCGTGTGCCCGAATCGTTTTTAGAAGCTTTGCGACTTCATCTATACATGCCTCGGAAATTTGTAAAGAGGAAAGTGCATAGGTTTCTGGATGACGATTATATGGTTCAAAGCAGGATATTGCCCGTTTTGCAAACTCAAGCTCTATCCCACTTGGATCTGTTTTCTTAAGAAAGCTAATGACCTCGTCTAGAGATTCCCATAGACTATATATATCAATTCCATAGAAACCCACTTTTTTATCAGGAATGCTCTCATTACGAAGTTTAAGCCATGAAATAAAATTTTCAGTTTCTTCATTTGCCCACATCCAAGTTGGCCATCTATTAAACCCTTTTAATACTTCTTTGGTGTCCTTATTATCATGGTCAAAGCCTTTGATAAACTTGTTAATACTCTGACTTGCTGGCCAATCTCCTTCAACCGCTATTAAGGTAAACCCCTTTTCTTCTATTAACCGCTTAGATAGCTCAGCTCTAGTAGTATAAAATTCAGAGGTTCCATGGCTTGCTTCACCAAGGAGAACAATTCGCGCGTCTCCAATTGCTTCTATTAGAGAGGATAGGTCATCATTTTGTTGAAACGGAACTGCATATTTTTTTACGGCTTCTACTAATGGCTTCATCGTTTCACTCCTTTAGAATAGGTTGAGATTGTGAAGAATCTTTTATTCCTCTGATTTTCTACTAATTGTAATGAAGACTCTGAAAGTGACTAAACTGGGAAAAAAGTACGCTAGGCTAGAAAAAAGGATTGGAAATTTTCCGATATCTTGGTAAGATAAGAAAAATAAAAGCGATGACGAGAAGAGTAAGCATTCTAATCCTTCCAAGAGAGTTCCGGAAGCTGAAAAGGAATAAGGAAAAGTTTGCTGAAGCAAGTCTCTGAGCTGCACACAGGATTTATCCATGGATAATGATGGGGTGCCAGGAGCTCCTGTTATAGAGCTAAAGTATATGTGTACTTGAAAAGGTGTTTCTGGTGACTGGAACACAAACTGGGGTGGCACCACGACATGTTAATCTCGTCCCCAAGACAATTGTCTTGGGGGTGGGATTTTTTATTTTTTACTAATCATGTCGGGGGGATTACTATGCTTTATATGAAATGGAAGAATCCTGCTATTTACCTTACCTCAGTAGGTATCACAAACATTGGTGGCTGGATTTATTTACTCGCTTTAAACTTACTGATTTTAGAAAGCACAGGCTCTATATTAGCCGTAGCAGGCTTATACATTATTAAACCTTTTGCTAATATGCTTACTAGTCTTTGGGCTGGCTCCATTATTGACCGATTTTCCACTAAATATTTAATGATCTCACTAGATATCCTGCGGGCTTTACTAGTGAGCCTGCTCTTTTTGGTGGATTCTATCGTACTTGTTTATTTACTTGTCTTATTTATTCAAATGGCAGCCACTATCTTTGACGCTTCTGCTTTTACGTTTATGACAAAGCTAATACCTGCTGAAAAACGAAAAAGATTTAATGCACTAGTAAGCTTTGTTCAATCAGGAGCCTTTGTAACTGGCCCCCTAGTTGCTGGTTTACTTTTTATGCTTATACCACTTAAAATGTCTCTTATTGTGAATGTAGCTATATTTCTAATTTCCGCAGCTCTTCTTTTTCCGTTGCCCGATTTACGCGGAAGTCAAACTTCCTCGCTTCCGAAATTGTCTAGAGCAAGCTTAGTAGAGGACTGGCGAATAGTATGGAAGTTTAGTTTAAAAGCACTTCCTTTTTTACTGATCTATATGGCTTTTCAAGCTGTGTCGCTGTTGACGGCTGCCATTGATTCGTTAGAGGTAGCATTTGCAAAGGAGGTATTACTTTTAACAGATGCAACCTACGGGTCTTTAGTAAGTATCGCGGGATGTGGGTACCTCCTTGGGGCATTCAGTCTGAATTTATTTGTTCATAGACTTTCCGCTAATCAGCTCATGATATTCGGTACCTTTTTTCTATCTATAGGATATTTGATTTATAGCTTTTCAAGCTCCTATATTATAGCTAGCATGGGCTTTTTTACTTTATCCTTTTTTCTTTCTCTAGCAAATACCGGATATTTAACCTTTATTCAACACCATATACCTGAAGATTTACTAGGAAGGATTACCAACTTATATAACGGAGTAGCTAGCCTAATTCAAGTTATTGCTATTATTGTTTTAAGTGCTTTTGCATATTATTTTACTATCAGGACTGCGATAATTATCGGGGCTGTAAGCATGTTATGTTTTTCTTTACTAATTGGAAAATTGGCGAAAGAAGTAATCCTTACTACTGAAAAAGCTTCCTAAACGAGAAAATGGCAAATTCTTAAGTGTTTCTCTTAACACTTAAGAATTTGCCTCTATTGTTAGTAATTAGAGGATTTCCTCCTCGTATGTAAAGGTCGAATGGTTCATCATTTGAACCTCCATTGGGACATAGAATAGTAGTTAAAGTTACTAATTCGAATCTGAAATTAATTGATGAACACACAAGTATAGACAGTTATTCGATGTATAATTTTAATCCCTTTGCCCATAGTATGCATTAACGTTAACCTAACTATTATTCGGGTAGGAAACTGTCTATTACTAAATAACTCCCTATTTTACCTTTCATTTTTACAAATCATAAAAGAATGGTACGATATTTATAACTAACTGCTAACCGACAAAGGAATCAGGTGAATCATGAGAAAAAGATGGCTTATATTGATCGGTATCCTTCTAGTCGTTCTATTTGCAGTGACTAATCAGGAGCTCGTTAACATATTGTGGAACGGAGATGTGGATGCTGCCGAGAATTATTTAGATAAAAACATAGGCTATGCTTTATTTTTTATGGCATTAGTCATGCTCATTCAAAATTCTTTTACGGTGTTCCCACTTATTTTAGTAATCACCATTAATATTTCTATCTTTGGATTCATTAATGGGGTTCTTTGGAGCTGGATAACGAGTGTTATTGCATCCATTGTAGTCTTTTATAATGTCCGCTACATATTCCAAAGCTTATTTATAAAAAAAGTAGCCCCCAAACTGATTGAAAAAGTAGATGCCAATGGGTTTGCCTATGTTTTTCAAGCAAGACTCTTCCCCTTTGTCCCTACAAGCCTTGTTAATATTCTAGCTGGTCTGAGCACCATGCGAATTATGCCCTTTACACTTGCAACATTCATAGGAAATTTCATTTACTTTTTCATATTGGCTTTGATTCCAGCAGGAGTCTTGTCCTCCGAGCTAGATGAATATGTTATTTTAGGTATTATTTTTGTTTCTATTATAGGGTTTTATCTCTATAAACGCTTCAAACAAAAAAGAGAGGCTGTTTCAAACAAATAGACAAACCTAACAGTTTGCTCTTTATTTATACAGAAAGAGGTGCAAGGATATGAAAATAGCTATCCTTACCGATATCCACGGAAATGCACTTGCTTTAAATGCTGTTTTACACAGCATTGATTGTATGGGGGATGTCCAAGAAATTTGGGTACTTGGCGATATGATTGCAATGGGACCAGACACTAACGAAGTACTGAATACCCTCTTTTCTAGAAAAGATGTCCGTATGATTACAGGAAATCATGATGAAGCTGTTTTATCGTTACTTTCTAAGGAAGGACATCCGAAAAGCTATAAGCATACCCTAGAGCATCACGAGTGGATTGCCAAACAACTAACTGAGGAAAATATAAATCGTTTACGGTCTCTTCCGAGAACAATAGAGCAAACGATACATACTACTCGAATTATCGGTATCCATTATCATATCGAAGAAGAAAAAAGGTCTGCTCATATTAACGATGATCCCTTTTATTCTATTCAAGAAGCCAATCTTGAAAATATGGAGAAACTATTTGGCACATACCCGGCTGAAATCATTTGTTTTGGGCATCACCATCCTCAGCACTTATTTAGCAGTCAGGGACGAACATATTTAAACCCTGGCGCATTAGGTGTTTCTAAGGATGACAGAGCTCCTTTTGCCATAATAGATTTTAATCAGAACGAGCCAATCATAGAAATTCAACATACTGTGTATGATAAAAAAGCTTTTTTAGATAAATTTGAAGCCTTACAAGTCCCACAAAGAGATATATTGTTTAAGCTTTTCTTTGTTGGACAATAAAGAAATTCCAGACAGAGACATTCAAAGCCTCTGTCTGGAATTTTTTGCGTATTTATTAATTAACACTTTTTTTAAAGTTTCGGTGCTTAGTAATCTCCCACTTACCTCATACATTCCCATCTAACAATATCCTCATTGGCTCATAGAGTATACACTCTCATATTCAAAAAATAGTAGACTATATACTATTTATAGAATGTTGATGGAATTGGTCCAATCGTTCTTCGATGATATAAAAGAGGATTCTTATCCTGATTATGAATCTCTATTACTTCTCCAATCATGATAGTATGGTCTCCTGCATTTATACGATTAAAAACCTTACATTGTAATACTGCTAGAGTATCTTCTAATATTGGCAAGGAATTAGAGGACTTACTCCACTTACATTGTGCAAAGCGATCTTCAATTTTGCTTGAAAAGATCTGGCAAACCTCCCCTTGCTCTTCTGCCAAAATATTGACTGCAAATTGCTCGACTTTTTGAAAAGCTTCATAAGAATAGAGACGTTTATCAATCGACCAAAGGATTAACAAAGGGTCTAAAGAAACTGAAGCGAAAGAATTTACTGTAAGACCCATCGGCTTACCATTTTCATCCAAGGCTGTCACAACTGTTACTCCTGTCGGATAGTTACCCATCGCTTTTTTAAATTCATCTACTCTATATTTTTCAGAGTCCATGTTATAGCCTCCATCTCTTTTTTCTCATCATATCAAACCTTTCTAATATTGGTCACTCATTTAGTCCCTTACCTGTTTAAAGGTTATAAAGAAGGGTAAATATATACTGTAGCATACAAACTGGAGGGGATTTTAATGACAGTCAAATTAACTGTAGAAAATGCCGTACAGGCTAAAGCAGAAGTAGAACGCTTAGAAGCAGAAGGATATTCAAAAGATCATATCCATGTTTTTGCACACTTCAAGGAACGCGCAGATGATATTAATAATGCACTGGATACAAAGGATGTTGGCATGAAGGAACAAGGCTTCTTAGAATCAATGAAGAACATGTTCACTTCTCGTGGAGATGAGCTTCGTAGTAAAATGGTCGCTACCGGCTTGACTATGGAAGAAGCTGAAGCAGCAGAGAGTGAATTAGATAAGGGCAAGCTGATTATAATTGCCCATAAAAAAGATTAAAGCCAAAAGGTATCGAGGACATCCCTCGATACCTTTTCATTTGTTTCAAACTAATGTTTCTGGACGGTTACCCCTCTACTTATTTTACTCCATTCATGGGTTTCAAAAAAACGTTGAGCTAATTGATTTGCTTGTGTAGTGACGCTTTCTGGATAATCAAGAACCTCCAGTAGTTTGATAGCATTCCTCGTTACGGATGGTCCTTTATGTATTTTATAATCAAATAATACCTTACCATTTTCTATAGATTCTCTAAAATGATAATTAGTGTACACATCACATGCAATTTTAGTAAGCTCAATATCATGCGAGGCAATAATTGTCATGCCTTTATTTAAAGAAAGCCACTCCAGTATAGATGCGGATGCTGAAATTCTTTCCACTGTATTTGTTCCTTTTAAAATTTCATCAATAAAGGAGATAGTCGATTTCTTTTCTTCGTTAAGCTTGATTATTCTTTTGAGAGACTTTATTTCTGCTATAAAATAACTGTCTCCATCCAATATGCTGTCCTGAATTGCCATGGAAGTGACAATGTAACTCGGTTTCATGACCCACTTTTTAGCCAAAGCAGTATTTATAGTTTGTGCCAGAATCGCATTAATGGCAACTGCTTTAATATAAGTAGATTTTCCAGAGGCATTAGAGCCCGTAATTAAAACACTTTTACCTAGATTCGAAGAATTTGTCACTGGCTCATTAATAAGTGGATGTGCCATTTCTTCAAATATAAGCTCTTCTTTATCTAAAAATTTGGGGATAGAGTAAAAGCTAAGTGATTTTCTATAAAATGCAATTGCGATAGCTGCATCAAGTTTGCCGATTGCCTCCCATAATTGCTTATATGCTTGCTGGTGAGTAACAATTGTTTTAACTATTTGGTTATACGCTATAAAATCTAGTAAAAATACAATGCGAAAGTATTCAAACAAAAAATCAAAATCTCCCCCACTATTACCACCAATAGATAAAATCTTCCCATAAAATGACGTTTTTCTTAATGCCTTTCCTTGCCCCTCAAAAATATTGGAAAATAAAGTGAGCTGAGGATGACGAATAGCGGCTAGGCTTTTTCCTGTATTCACAATGGCAGCCATGTATGCAACAGAGTGTAAATCATATTCCAGCTCTTTTTTATTACTATAATAAACTACCAAGTTCATCACGAAAGAAATAAAAAGACATACTAATCCATTCTTAACACTAAAAAAAATAAGGACTATCGACAATATCGGCAAGCACGCAAGTATGCTATACATATATGAATTGTTAATCTTTTGGTCATTTGCCTTATAAAAATAGGAGGATGAATTTGCATAGTTTTGTTTTCCAAGACTTGATAATATGAGAAGTACTTTTTCTCTTAGCTTTTGGTCTTTCTCAATCAATACATATAGCTCTTCCTGTTCTTTCACATCGGAGAGTCTCGGATCGATATCATGTAATTGATTAAACAAGTACTCCGAACCTACACTCGATTTTGTATAATTTAGCTTTTCAAAAACCTCTTGCATCGAAAGGTCATTCCATGTTAACTGATCAACACCATCGTCGTGACCGATATACTTCCTTTTATTCTCCCAATACGAAGAAACAGATTCGGTATCCTCCTTTACAGCAAGATATGACCCGTTATCCCACTCGTTTCTTAGCTGTTTCAATCTTTTTTTATTTTTGGTTATTAGATTATATAAAAAGATCAACAACACAAGTAGCACTATTATGATAAGTAAATTCCCCATGCCAACACCCTCTTTCTAAACTTTATACGGATTATACACTTAGAAGTTTCTGAAACTTTGTATTATAATCTGTATACTTCTCAAAATTATTTAATCCACTTATAATAAAGAATATACGTTCGTTAAATTATTAGAAAAACTTAGTGTCACAATAAAATAAAGATTAGAATAGTTTTAAAAGACTAGATGGAATGTTGCTTGTATTTGAAACAATAATTAGGAGGTGATTTTTTTGAAACCAGTGATACTTTTATGTGGATAAGAATGTTCAATCTACACAATAATTTTGAAAAGGTACATTGAATCCCTTTTCTATTAAGGGATATTAACTATATTCCTTATCGCCTTTTCTAAATAAATAGTCAAGCATTTCATGAATTTGATATGTAATAAGGCTGTTAAAAGGCTTCGTTTGTTATACGAGATCTCAGTCCCAACCATCCTCCAACATATTTCAACTAGTAGGGGGTGAACAGTTTAGTCGACAGGATCGATGTCCCACGCCTCCGTACGTTCTACCCTGGCTACTGATAGGTTAAATCAATCGAGTAGGAGGCTAGTCATTAATTGGCTAGCCGACCTCTCACACCACCGTACGTACGGTTCCGTATACGGCGGTTCAATAACTTAAGTATCGGCGCTCATATAGGTGATTCAGGTCTTTCAACCCCCACTTTATGAGCGTTGTTGTTTTAATTGCTTTGTGAAGTGTTTCGCTTTTGGACACTCGCCAATATCCCTTTCGGGAACTTGCTACTTTTATAGCCTCCTCATGCAAAATACCAAGCCTGCATAGTTGGCTATATTTCGTCCCAATCTTCTTCCACCGTTTCCATATCAATTGACGTAATCGATGATGTAACCACTTTGCAATGGAGTAGATAAACCCTTTTATCAAACCAATTCCATAGTAGTTAATCCAACCTACTATCACTTGGTTGAGTTCTTTCGTAATCTGTTCGAAGTTACCAGGGCGATTCCGTCTAGTGATGCCTTTTAGTTTGGCTTTGAACCGTCTCTTGGCAGATTGATGGGGTCTGCATCCTACTCCTTTAGCAGTGGGATGTAAGCAGAAGCCTAAAAACTTTAGTTTAACAGGAGAGCCGACCTGACTTTTCTTTTGGTTCATTGTTAGCTTTAGGTTTCCTTCAAGGAAATTAGAGATACTCTTCAGTACTCGTTCTCCGGCCCGTCTGCTTTTAGTATAAATACAGAAATCATCCGCAAACCTTACAAATTTATGCCCCCTTCTCTCTAGTTCTCTATCCAACTGGTGCAGATAGACATTACTGAGAAGTGGAGAAAGAACACCGCCCTGTGGAGCGCCTTCTTCCGTCGGACTAATAAGACCGCCTTCTAAAATACCGCTCTTGAGAAATTTCCAGATTAGCTTCAAGATAATCTTATCGCCAATGAACTCTTTGAGGTATTCCATCAACTTTTGATG
>CAKQHO010000126.1 GCA_934234185.1 uncultured Psychrobacillus sp.
ATCCCTGGATTGATGAGACTAGGAAAGGTAAAAATATCTGATGGGGTATCGTCTAGGTTAAATGAAACACCACTTACGGTAAAGCTGTTCTTAGATCGAGTGAAAAATAAGCTGCTCGCTGGGGTAGAATTCCACTATGGTCATATGATGGTAAACCCTTCTGAAGAAACAGAGGAAACACGCATCCACTTACCAGGCATTAGACGGCAAAGAGACAGGGAACAGGAATTTCTAGAACTCCTTATACAAAATTCCTTTACTCAAACACCTGGGGGATTCCTCCTTTATGACGAAGAAGCGGAGTACCAATTTCTTTATCATGTACTCCCTCATTTGGAAAAGTGGGTGAAGGTATATGCCTCCACGGCAGTCAAGATTCGTGTGAACACAGGCTATAGAGGACCGAAGATCGAGGTGGAGGTAAAAGAAAGAACAGATTGGTTAGAATTTCAGTTTGATTTTAATGAAATACCGCAAAAAGAGATTGAGCAGCTTATGACTGCCATTGAGGAGAAGCAAAAATTTTACCGAATACCGGGCGGAAATTTAGTGTCCTTAGAAACGCCGGAGTATTTGGCTCTCACTAATTTCTTGGAGGAAATGAAGTACTCCTTGGAGGACGCACTTGAGTCGGAAAGAGTCCGAGTACCGCTCATTAAGGGAATGCAGTTTATTTCCTCTATTGAACGTGAAGAACTAGTGGAGCGTGGCGAAGCCTTTGCGGAGCTACTTACAAATCTACAGCAACCTCATACATATGAGGAACCAGTTCCAAAAACATTGGAGCTGGTACTTCGCGACTACCAAAAGGCGGGCTTTACATGGTTAAAGCTATTAGCTAGGTACCAATTCGGAGGAATCCTAGCAGATGATATGGGACTAGGAAAAACGCTCCAAAGCATCGCATTTATAGATTCTATGTTGTCAGAGATAAAAGAAAGTAAGCAGCCAGTGCTGATCGTATCTCCGGCGTCGCTTATTTATAATTGGCAAAATGAAATAGAAAAATTTACACCGCATATTCAGGCGACCGTTATTGCTGGCAATAAATCCGTCAGACAGGACATGTGGAATAGCGTAAACCATGTGGATGTGGTGATCACATCTTATCCGACGCTGCGGATGGACGAACAGCTACATAAGGAGCATCGCTTTCATACGATGTTTTTAGATGAGGCCCAAGCTGTGAAAAACCCGGATACAAAGACGGCAAGGGTAGTACGAAAGGTTAAAGCAAACCACCGATTTGCTTTGACTGGTACACCTATTGAAAACTCCATCTCTGAGCTATGGTCCATTTTTCGTATCGTTTTCCCGGAGCTATTACCGAATAGAAGAGAGTTTCATGACCTGCAGCGATCAGATATTGCGAAGCGGGTTCGTCCTTTTATTCTAAGAAGAACAAAGGAAGAGGTATTGAAGGAGCTACCGAATAAAAAGGAGAAAATCGTCTACTCCGAGCTTCAATTAGAGCAGAAAAAGTTATACACGGCTTATTTAGCAGAACTAAAGCACGATGCATTAAAGCATTTAAAAAGAAAAGATTTTAGAAAAAATAAAGTGAAATTTCTTGCTGGACTTACGAGACTCCGCCAGCTTTGCTGTCATCCTGCCTTATTTGTGGAAGACTACAAAGGAAGCTCAGCTAAGCTGGAGCAGCTAATAGGGATACTAAAGGAAAGCAGACTTTCTGGGAGAAGGGTGCTAATCTTTTCACAGTTCACCCAAATGCTAGGGATTATAGGTAAACAGTTAGTCAGAGAAGGGGTCCCTTACTTCTACTTAGATGGTCAAACACCTCCAAAGGAACGCGTGGAGCTATGTGACCGGTTCAATCAGGGCGAGAGCGAGCTCTTCCTCATCTCCTTGAAGGCTGGAGGAACTGGCTTGAACCTAACTGGAGCGGACACCGTAATCCTATATGATCTGTGGTGGAACCCAGCAGTAGAGCAACAGGCAGCGGACCGGGCTCACCGAATGGGACAACAAAAAGAAGTCCAAGTCATTCGAATGGTAGCAAAGGGCACCATCGAAGAAAAAATCACCCAGCTCCAGCATAAAAAGAAATCCCTGATCGACGACGTCATCCAATCTGGGGCAGAAGGCTTGACTGAAGAGGATATATTAGAGGTATTGATGGAATAAAGGACTAAATAAGGAATAGAAATTTGAAAAAGAATTGATCTTTGCGATTAATTCTTTTCTTTTCGCCTACTTTCTTCAAAATTATGTTAATGTGTAATAAAATACCATAATTGGTTGATGAAGAAAGGTGAAGTGAAGTGATTTTATTTTTCTTAATGCTAATTGCAGGAATTATTCTAGCAGTCTATGGTCCGCAAATAAAGGGAAGATTAGGGGAAAGTGCAGTAAAACATAAATTAAATGAGTTAGATAAGGAGGAATATATCATTCTCCATGATTTATTGCTTCCTTATAAAAATGCTACTACTCAATTAGATCATATAGTCATTTCCCCTTACGGCATCTTTGTAATTGAAACCAAAAATTATAAAGGGTGGATATTCGGAAAGGAAGAGCAGAGGAATTGGACACAAGTAATATACAATAAAAAAAGTAAATTTCTCAATCCAATTATGCAGAACTATGCTCACATAACTGCACTAAAAGGTATTTTAGATGATACCTATTCAGGGCCCTACTTTTCCATGATAGCATTTGCTGGACAGGCTACATTTAAAAATATCGAGATAAGCAGTCCACATGTGGAGGTTTTCTACATATCTCAGTTAGTAAAGAAGATACAAGAGAAACAGGAACAAATTTTATATCCATTTTCAATAAAACAAATTCAACAAAAAATAGTAGAGAAAAACATAGTAGGAAATGAAAGCCGAAAAGCACATACACAAGCAATAATAAATAAAAAGCAACAACTCCAGAGAAATATACAAAGTAATACTTGTCCTAAATGTCAAAGTCAATTGGTCCAGCGTAGAGGAAAGTATGGTCCGTTCTTAGGTTGTTCGAACTTTCCCAAGTGTCGGTTTGTGTTAAATATAAAATAAGCATTAAAGAAACACAATTTCATACACAGACACTTATCTCTGATGAGATGCTAATTGTATGTTGATCTACAAGGAGTTAAGGAAATGAGTTATAAATGATTTTGAGAAAATTAATTGGAAGGAGAAGATGAATTGGAGTATAAAATGTATTCCCACCGATATGCATTACCAATCCTTAATACAGACAGGGACTTTGCAGAAATCTGGTTAGAGGTCCAGGAAGTTATTCATAATATATCTGAAACACAACTCATTAATCATTTTAATGCGAAAGGCGATAGAAGAGGTAAAAGTATTTCTTCAACAATTAATGAACTACTTAAAATTGGATTTGTAAATAAAGGATGGAGAAGTGAAAGTCCTATTTTTCAAAACTCTCAGTATGAGGGGGACACTTGGAGGTTAGACTTTGCAAAAGAGAATATTTCTATAGAGGTTGCTTTTAATCATGGTTCTGCTATTGCTTGGAACTTATTAAAACCTGTTCTAGCAAGTGAGTTAAACCACGTTGAGAAAGCGATTCAAACCAAAGTAGGCATAATAATATGCGCGACGGAAGCGATGAGAGTTAATGGGGGTTTTGATAGTGCAGTTGGTACATACGAAAAGTTTTTAAAATATCTTCCTCCTCTCAATAATCAACTAAGTGTTCCATTATTAGTTATAGGTCTAGAGGCTCCTAAAACCTTCTCAATTACTCATGTTAAAGAACCTAATAGGCCTAAAATTGGAGTGATATATAAGATAATAAATTATTCGATAGATTAATTTATATTTTATGTTTTTCATCTACAAAAAACTTAATTGTGCTTATAACTCTTTCTAGATTTTCATTAACCTCATGCTCCCAAAATCTCAATAAGGTCCATTCTTCTTCTAGGTAGTGTAATGATACTTCTTCGTCACGCTCTATGTTACGTTTAATCTTTTGAGACCAAAAGGAAGTATTTGTTTTGGGCATTTTAAAATGAATTGGACAACCATGCCAGTAACACGAGTCAAGAAAGATAACTATTTTTAAAGAAGGAAATGAAATATCCGGAGTCCCAAGGAGATTTCGGTTATTTTTTCTATAATGGTATCCTTCTCTCCAAAGTGCCCTTCTAACTTTTAATTCTAACTTTGTATCCTTCCCACGATTACCGCTCATCGTTTTAAAAACTGCAGGACTAGAAGCTTTAGGAACATTTTTTGCCATAAAAACCCCTCCTTCTCTCACTTTTCCTTAATCCCAGCAATTTCAAACAAAAATTAAGAAGAAACAGGAGCAAAAGATCTTGATCTTTTTTACAAAATGTTGTATAATAGAGTGAAACTACGAAAGGGTGTTCGTATTGCAAAATTCTAAATTAAAAGTAATTGAATTGTTTGCTGGGGTTGGCGGATTTCATTCAGGACTCAAAAAAGCGAACCCCGAATTATTTGAAGTTGTATGGGCCAATCAATGGGAACCATCCCGTAAAGCTCAAGATGCATTTAATTGCTATACAGATAATTTTGATGAAGGTATTCATTCAAATGAAGATATAACAAAGGTTTCTAATGATACTTTTGCTGATTTAGAGCCAGATTTAGTCGTTGGTGGTTTTCCTTGTCAAGATTACTCGGTTGCTCGTTCCTTATCAGGAGAGCAAGGTATCCAAGGTAAAAAAGGTGTATTATTTTGGGAGATTAAAAGGGTAATAGAAAATACACAACCAAAATATGTTCTTTTAGAAAATGTAGATAGATTATTAAAATCTCCATCTTCTCAACGGGGAAGAGACTTTGCTGTCATGTTAGCTACATTTAGAGATTTGGACTATACGGTCGAATGGCGTGTAATAAATGCAGCTGATTATGGATTTGCTCAAAGAAGAAGACGTATTTTTATATTTGCATATAAAAACGGGATAGATTTTGACCGAATACAGAGCCAATACTCAGAGGATCAAATAGTGTTCCGTGAGGGTTTCTTTGCTAAACCCTTCCCTGTTGAAAACATTCCTTACAATGATAGAATTACATCAGTTACTTTACCTGAAGACATAGTCTCTGTATCAGAAAGTTTTAATTTTGGTTTTCATACAGCGGGTTATATGAAAAACGGCTTCGTTTTTACTACGCATGTCAAACCAATAGAAGAATCACCGATTACTCTGAGAGATATTCTGGAAGATGAATCAGAGGTTGATGAAAAATATTATTTATCTGAAGCTGCAATTGAAAAATTTGCTTATCTTAGAGGACCTAAGAAAATAGAGAGAAAAACTAAGGATGGCCATGTCTATCAATTTTCTGAAGGGGGAATGTCACCTACAGATGATTTGGACAAGCCAGGCAGAACTATGTTAACGAGTGAAGGGACGACTAATAGGAGTACTCATATCGTTGAAGTTAATGGCAGGAAAAGGTTCTTAACGCCTTTAGAGTGTGAAAGGCTAAATGGATTTGATGATAACTGGACAAGTATATTGTCTGATAGAATGAGATATTTCTGTATGGGAAATGCATTAGTAGTAGGATTAATTGAGCGAATGGGTAAACGTATCGAAGAGATAGAAGAAAATACAATTCAAACAGAACTACAAATGGAATTTACTTTGCAAAGCTAATACTAATGTATTGGCTTTTTTTGTGGTAAAATATTGAAAAAACTTTTTCGGAGGAAATGATGATATATAAGACGGAAGAAGAGTTACTTTATAAAGCTCAAGAAGCAGAAGGTAAAACCTTTGGAGAAATAGACAAAAGTGGTAGAATTGCTAACCCGAAATCAAAAGGGCAGCTCGGACAAATTATTGAAGAAAGTTTTTTTGGATATGAAATTAACTCTAAATCTGAGGCCGACTTTGTCGATTTGGGAATAGAGTTAAAGGTTACCCCTCTCCGACTAAATAAAAATAAAACAGTCTCAGCAAAAGAGAGATTAGTACTCAATATCATTAATTATCATAATGAAGCATTAACTACTTTTGAAACATCTAGTTTTTGGAATAAAAATAAATTAATATTGTTAATGTTTTATCAATGGCTACCAGAAATACATAGAGCCGACTATAAAATACTTCGAAGTCATTTACTGACATATAGTGAAGAAGATTTAGAGATTATCAAGAAGGATTGGGAGTTTATTGTAAACAAGATTAAAGAGGGAAAAGCTCATGAACTATCTGAGGCGGATACAGTTTATTTGGGTGCATGTACAAAGGGGAAGAATAGAGACTCTTTGAGAAGCCAGCCTTTTAGCCATATTCCGGCCATGCAGAGGGCTTATAGCTTAAAGGCGAGCTATATTACAGGTGTGGCTAGAAAGCTACTTTTGGATAAAGAAATGGTTTCATTTGCAACATCTCAAGAGTTAAAAAGTAAGACTCTAAAAGAAATTTTGTTTGATAGATTTAAACCCTTTATTGGTAAAACCATTGATGAATTATCAGTTGAAAATGATATTAAATTGGGTAATTCCAAGAGCTTTGTTGCTAATTTTGTAAGTGGTTTATTAGGTATTAAGGGAACAAAATTAGATGATATTGAGGAATTCTCAAAAGCTAATATTCAGTTTAAAACTATCCGTTTAGAACCAAACGGAATCCCAAAAGAACATATGTCATTTAAGAATATTGATTTTATAGAATGGGGAAGTATGGATTGGGATGAAAGCTGGTTAAAGAGTTATTTTGAAGAAACAAAATTCTTATATGTTGTTTTTGAGTTTAAAGAGAATAAAAAACAGAATAAGGACAGAGAGTTATTTTTTAAGGGAATCAAGCTTTGGAATATGCCCTTATTGGAAATAGAAGGGACTTTACAACAATTTTATAGGAAAGTTCAGAATCAATTGCAAGAAGGAGTAAAGATTGAAGTAGTATCTAGAAAATCTACTAAGGTTAATAAGAATAACTTGCCATCCCCAGGAAGCAATGGAGTATGCCATATAAGACCCAAGGGGAAAGATGGAAATGACAAAACGATACTCCCAGATGGACAGTTAATAGCCAAACAGGCATTTTGGTTAGATAGAGAGTATGTAGCGGATATTGTTAAAGATATATAAGGTTTATTATAAGAATGACAATTTTCTTTACTTATCTCTAAATAAAATAAAATTACGAGCATTTTGTTTTTTTCATAAGACGCTTTCTTTTATAAGGCAAGGCGGCGACTCCGGTAGCAGAATGAGACAGATAGAATTGGAAACATACACGAAAGCAATGATATGGATGTATTTGCATACCTTTCGAACAGCACCCGACTCTAGCAGGCGTTAGCAGTAATCCTAATCCTCTTGACATTAGAGTTAACTCCAATGTTATGGTGGATGTGGGGGTGGAAGTAATGAAAATAAAAGAGTTTTCACAAAAAATGAGGGTTTCTGTTGACTCGGTTAGATATTATGAGAAGCTAGGGCTTATTCGGCCAAAACGACTTAGTAATGGTTATCGTAAATATGATGATAAATGTGAAAAAGATATACAATTGATTGTAGTCTTAAAGCAGGTGGGCTTTAGCTTAAAAGAAGTTCAAAGATTATTGACAATAGGTGCTCAGCCGATTTCAGCTGAGTGTAATGATGAGTCAGTCCAGTTATTTGAACACAAACTAGAAGGAATACGACAAAAAATTCAATTTTGGGAGAAAGCCTATGGTACATTGGAGGAAATAAAGGAATTGATGAGCGATGGAAAGTTTAAAGAGAATGCGTCCTTTATTGAACAGATGATACAAGACATATATCTCCAAATAGAGGGAGGGCAAAAAAGTGAATCGTAACATTATCCGATTCGAAAATGGTCTCGCTTTTCTCTTTTGCATTTATTTGAACGTGCAATTGGAGTTTTCGCTTTTACTTTTTTTCCTACTGTTGTTTGTGCCTGATATTACAATGATTGGTTATATGATAAATTCTAAAATAGGTGCGATTATCTATAATTGCGGACATAGCTTCCTACTACCTTTGCTTCTTGCATGTATTTATATTTTCTTGCCAGAAAAATATCTATTGATCACTGCAAATATTTGGGCTGCCCATATATGCATGGATCGATTGTTTGGCTTTGGATTAAAATATCTCACAGATTTCAAGGATACTCATATACAACGAATATAAGGCCGTCCCCCCTAGGAATTATCCTAAGGGGACTTTTATTTTTATCGGATGTTCCTTCTATATTCTAGTTATTAATTAATTCCGCGCTAGTTATACATCTTTAAATAAGGGTATTACATAGGATGTACATATACTTATAGGGGGTCAGGTGTTGAAGAAACTAATTGTTATATTCCTAGTTGTATTTCTAGCGGCGTGTGGAACGAAGGAGGAGAAAGGTAGTACAGAAGAAAGTAAGGAACCAGAAATGGTAGAAGTGACCATCCCATCTATATTTTTTGACGGAGTTCCAGATGAACAAATTATAGCTGAAGCAGAAAAGCTGGGCATAAGTGAAACAACAGTTGGTGAGGAAAAACGAAATGTTACATATGTTATGACGAAGGAAAAGCAAGATGAACTTCTAGAGGGACTCGAAGAAAATTTAGATGATTTTTTTGAGTATTTATTGAAAACCTTGTCCTCCTTTAAAGGAATAGATCATAACAAACAGTATGATGACTTCACCGTAACTGTTAATAAAGAAGACTATTTAAAGGACGGAAATGTAGAAGGATATGGTGCTTTGGGCATTTTGCAAAGAGCGCGGTATTATCATTATTTTAAGGGAACTAGTGAAGAAGACATTAAAATTACACTTACCGTAAAGGATGAAGAAACGGAAGAGGTAATTGAGAAGGTTGTATATCCAGATGACGTAGAGAAGTAATAAGAGCGCAAGCTATCTTGCTGTTGATAACCGGAAAATGAAAATAAAAAACCGACTGATTTGCATCAGTCGGCTGGATTATTTTGTTTGGAGCGGGTGAAGGGAATCGAACCCTCATCATCAGCTTGGAAGGCTGAGGTTTTACCACTAAACTACACCCGCATCTATGGGGCGGCTGATGGGAATCGAACCCACGAATGTCGGAACCACAATCCGATGCGTTAACCACTTCGCCACAACCGCCGTGCGTTATTTGTTAATTAAATGGTGGCTCAGGACGGAATCGAACCGCCGACACAAGGATTTTCAGTCCTTTGCTCTACCGACTGAGCTACTGAGCCACATATGTATATAGTTGAATTAAATGGCGGTCCCGACCGGGATCGAACCGGCGATCTCCTGCGTGACAGGCAGGCATGTTAACCGCTACACCACGGGACC
>CAKQHO010000127.1 GCA_934234185.1 uncultured Psychrobacillus sp.
CGCACTCCCAATCTCTGGATAGAAATGTTGAGAAATAATCAAAACTTTTTTCAATTTAGTATCCCTCTATCCTATTATCTTAGTATTTACTATTACACGTTACATATCCATGAAATTATACCTGGTTAATTTTAACCTGTGGATATTTTTTTGTAAATTCCCCATTAATTAAATTTTTAGAGGTTTTATAAGAAGTATGCTTTATAATGAAGCTAAGGTAATATCTTCACATCATCGGAGGTTAATATGTTTGGAAATTTCAGCAAGGTACAATTTAATTATAATAATTTAGACGATTTGGATTTCAGTAATGGCAACCGCTTTTTTATAACTGTAATCAAAGATGATATGCCATTTGAATTTTTACTTAATATAAAGCCCGATTCAAAAAAATTAATAGTCATGGGATCTGGAGCTTATAACGCCGAAAAAATGTCTCCACCCATTTTCCAACGATATACATGGCATGATGACTTCGAATGCTCCTCCATTTATTATAATGATCCCACTTTATATTTAGGAAAGATGAATTTAGGTTGGGGGTATGGTACAAAGGATGAACATTATATAGAAACAATAGGAGCTATTTTAAGGGTTATGATTGATAAACTTCATATAAAAAATGAGAATTTACTTTTCTACGGGAGTTCTGGAGGAGGTTTTACCAGCTTAATGCTTGCGACGTTCATGAAAGGTTCAAAAGCATTGGTGAATAATCCTCAAACCATTATTACGAATTACTTTAAAAAACATGTACTTGCTCTGTACAAAACGGTTTATCCTGATTCGAAAGAGGATTATAATAACATATTTATCAATCATCGCATCAACGTAACTGAATACTTCAAGAAAAACAGTTACATTCCTAATATTTATTATGCTCAAAACCTTAGCTGTAAGGATGATGTTGATAATCATTTGATTCCTTTTATCAAAGAGACTTCTAAACTAGACGAAAATATATTTAATAAAATCACAATGTATTACTATTCAAATGTTTCAGAAGGCCATAATCCATTAGATAAAGAATCAACATTAAAGATGATACAAAGTCTACTAAAAAACTAAAAATAAATATTTTATTTTTTAAGACTGCTCCTAAAAAAGACACTAAGTCTTTTGCAAATAGCACGATATTAGAAATTCTTCCAATCAGAAAACTAAATAGTTTTTTCAAAAGATAATCAGGTGGTGACAGGTACTATTCCTTATTTGGAGGTAGTTGTTACTTTGAACCAAATAAAAATCGCGATAATAGGTTTACGCATTACTAGAGATAATTTCAACTCCCAATTCAACCCTAATTACAGTATGTTTTTCAATTGCGTACTTCATCATCACCAGGGCACTTTTCTAAGCTTGATGTCTAATCCGATCCCTTACAAAGAGCAAGATTACGTAAAATCTCTCAGTGCTTTTGATAAATGGGTTTTACGGACAGAATGCACAAAGGAATTCTTGTCTTTACTCAAGGAGCGACAACCTGATTATTTATTAATTGATTTATATGGTGACGTTTATTCTGGAGTCATCAAATTGAGTGAAGATGAATATATTACGGACAATATCAAGTACAATCGTCTTCCTCCATTTCGGAATCAAAAAGAAAAATCAAGAGTTGATTCCCATAGAGATGAGCACCTCTCCACCTGGAAGAAAAATGTTGATTTGTTCTTCGAATACACACAACAAATACAATTAAAATCTAAAATTGTCCTAATAAAGGCACGATTCACTGATCAATTATCGGATGGACGCAATTTAAATGATTTACAAGCCCAACAGCAAATCAGGACAATTAATATAGAAGAAACCAATAAACTTTGGGATGAGATGGATCGATATATCTCACAGAAGTATCATATCCCTATTCTCGATATGACCGAGAAAGAGTATAAGATTAATCCAAGTCATGCATGGGGACCATTCTATTGTCATTATACAAATGATTTTTATCATGATTTCTATAGCAAACTCCAAAAAATACATATGGAAGAGTTAAGTGCCCAATTATCAAGAATTAAACAACAATCTCAGTCCTTAAATGATCTAGTTCAACAGACCCAGAAAAACCTGGCTGAGGTTCTCACATTGAATGAGGGATTAAAAAGGAAACAAAAAAAGTATGAAAAGCAATTAGACTTTTATAATAATGAGTCATTCAGTCATACCCTTAAGCGGTACATGCTTAAGAATCCTTCTATTAATAAACTAAATCATTTACGAAAGAAGTTATTAAGAATTAACAAACCTGAAAATGTATAATAATAAATAATCCAATATATATTTTTCTGCCCTACTTTCATATATCCACACTATATAATCCAGCATCTTTTTAAAAGGATGCTGATTTTCTTTAATAAAGGAATCTTCACTTTACTCCCTATACTATTTATTTGTTAATTACAGATTTAGTTTAGTATCTTTACAAACTATCCACACTCAATTAACATGCGTCACTCATGGATTATAGATATTCAATATATTGTTGGATCAACACGTATAATAAATGCTATACCACTTCTAGTTCCAACAAAAATATTAGAAAAGGTAAAATTTTGTGAGTACAAAAATATAATATAACAAAGACCTTGAGCCAGAAAAATCAAAGGGAGGATATGTTTTTCAATTATGTATGATGGTATTCTATGCTGCTATCCAGTATCCATTCAAACCTTTAAAACTTTACTTTCATAATATAATCCTACATATTTACCTAAAAATAGTATATTCACTTCCATTTTACCTCTTTTATTCATGAAATTATATAATTATTTTGATAAAATGAGACTATTTTCCCTATATTCTCTACATTTGAATTTATTATTATTAATAGAAGATAGTTTCAATGGCACGTTTTATAGTCGTAAACAAACAGTTTGGCTAGGTCTAAAGTATGTCATCATTACGCATCGAGTTTTGATACTAGGAGGAAAATATCATGAGTGCTTACCGAACTCCTGAGGAAATGTACAAGAAGAGAAAGATTAAGCAGAATATCCTATACGTTTCCCTGATCATTGCAGCAGTAGGAATCATTATTGGACTTCAGTTCCTTTTATATTCCATGTAATAACGGAGATAAAAAAGGTTATCCCACATATTCCACTTTTTTGAAGAGGATGTGAGGATAACCTTTTTTCTTTACCTTCTACTCAATGAGAGATAATTTAATAGCTTTTCTCTTCCTCCACCGCTCCTTCTGTCCCTTGAAAACCGTATCAGAGTGTTAGACTCAGCGATTTCTTCCTATTGATTATTTCGATTGAAATAAGCCAAGAATGTTTACACCTTCTATTGCTTATTTTCTTATCGAGATGTTAGCATACTAGTATACTAGTATGCTAGTTATAGACAAATTCTTCAGGGTAATTCTATCGAGTACGATTCATATCCTTTATGGCTCAATAACATATGATTACGGTAGCTGCCCGTGCCGATTGGATAATAAATCATGATTAGCACTACCATTGTGTATTTTGGCAAGACAATTAAAAAGTGAATACTACCGCGAATGAACCCAACTGCCATCATTTCATTATTTATGATGGTATCCTTTGGCTGTAATCCGTCTCATTAAAGCGTCGTACTATTAGTTATCTAAGATCCTGCAGGTCTTCGTGCAGTAAGCAAGTACCGCTGTTCCTTTTATCGTTTATCTACGAATGATTATAAAGGGATAAAGGTTGGCTATCTCGCTCATCTATCCATGATGTCCAGATAGCCTTTTATATTTCGTTTTTTTGTCAGATTGAAATGGCTATTTCAGAAAATATACAAACTAAAGAAGGATGATTATGCAGAATGAGTACCTATATTTCCTTTGGATTCGTAAAAGGTAATATACCGTATCTATCAGATGAATATTCCAGCTTTAATGGAACTAGATCGCTTATTGCGAAGAAGAAACAGAATACCAAGTACCATGTTTACAGAAGAAACACAAATGAAAAAGTGATATTGACTCAGTATAAGCCAATGACCATCGTTCAAACTCTGCCATACACGTACAAGAATACCCATGAAAAAATTGTTCTATTTGTAGACACAAACCATAGGCTGTCCTATGTAAGAATTAAAAAACCTACTGATAGAGACATAACGTCCATCATAGACAAGATCGAAAAAACGCCATTTGTTCGGAGCATGGCCTATCTATTCTTTTCGATGATTTTCTTTCTAGGTGTATTAAGGGTACGGAATTATTCTTATCAAGATGCGTATTTGTCTTTTGGTTATGATAAAAGCATTAATAAGAAGATTCATTTCCTATTCCCAAAACGAATAAGAGAAAGGTTTGCGCTGCGCACAAACAAACTCTCCCTCCTTGTTCATTCGTACTGGTGTATGATCCCAGCCAAGGAGATTTACCATGGCTATTTAACGAACAGTGACATCAATATTCCAATCTTTGTCCGCCTTTCACAAGGTCGTCTCAATTTTTGGTATCCCTTAAAATCGGATTCAAGGCATGTATACAATAAGGCTCACTACATCTTTAGTACAAGATCGATGCAAGTGAGAAAGACCTATAATGAATTGTTTGTGCGCAAATCCATCACGGGTCAATATGTGATCGTCATTACCAGCCTTATGAGCAAATGGATCCATCTAATCGAAAGAACCGCTCATGTCATGAGCCGTTTTTCTAAAAGCAAAGAAATCTACGATATTTACTTCGAAAAATTTTCTCAGGGTGCCTCTGAATCAGGGTTTGAATTATTTAAATATGCGTTCGAGAAGAATAAGAATGCCGTGTATATTTTGGATAAAGATTATCACAAATTCAAGGAACTTAAAGAAATCTACGGGAAAAATCTCGCCGCCAAAAATAGCTTCCTTGCCTTTTACTATATTTTCTTAGCGAGAAGCTTTCAATCCTCTGACCTGGTATCACATATTCAAAGAAGGCTATATGATAATGACCGTCTTATAAAAGCGAAAATCCTTTCTTGTCATAAGAAGATTATGCTGCAGCATGGTGTTTGCTTATGTACCAACATCTTTGAAAGAGGATATTTCAATAAGAAGGTTCCAATCACTCCAGATTATCTATTAGTGAATTCTGCCTATGAAAGGGATTTGTTTATCCAAAATACGGAATACAGGGACCACGAATTAATGCTCACCGGATTACCTAATCTCGATTTATATGTGAAAGAGAAAAACACACCGAAGGAAGAAATCACCTTCCTACTCACATGGAGACCTTGGGATATGACCGGAAAGATTGAAAAGGGAAGTTATTTGGATCGTTACTCTTCATTCATTCAATTAATTCAGACTCATCCCTTCTATTCCAATAAGAAGGTAAATATGATCTTCCATCCTAAAGCTAGAATCATCCTAGAGGAACAATTCCCAGAGTTATATGAACGATTATCTCCGTATATGTACCTCGGTGATATGAAAGAAGCTCTTTTAAAGAGTAAAGTCGTTATATCCGACTACTCGTCCATTATTTATTATGCCTTCGCAGGCGGCAGCAATATCATTCTTTATTGGGAGGATAAAGCATATGCTGAGTCTCAATATGGAAGCAGAAACATCCTTCAAGAGGAGATTGCATTTGGAGATATTGTTTATGAATTTAATCATCTTCATTCCTGTATCGAAAAAAACTATGCAAGCTCTCAGCCTGTTAAATACGTCAATCAATATTCGTTACTCGTGAGCGAAACGTCAGGATTGAACACAAAAAACACGTATGATTATATCGAAGCGTATATTCTAGGTAATGGAACGAAGGAATGGACAAACACAGAGCTGTCAGTTGGCTCCTATGCCTGCCAGTCAGAATCAAGGCAGCTTGCGTAACGTTTATTCTTCTATCGAATCTGCATGGGCATGATTTGTCCCGGATCCATAATAATGGCAAAAAAGAAGGCTATCCCACTCATCATCTCACGAAAAGATGATGGCAGGATAGCCTTCTTTCCTTTATACCTGTTCAACGGTTTCCTTCTCCAACATTCTCCACCAATCTAGGGTATGCAACAGACTGGTATTCATTTCATAATTCGGAGACCAGTCAACTGTCTTCCGGAGCTTCTCATTACTGCCCGCAAATCGTTCTACCTCATTCGTCCGGTATTTAGCCGGATCGACAATAATCTCAATAAAAGCAGAGGACAGCTCAATCAGCCGCTGCAGAATATCCCCGACCTTCCTGGCCGTTCCTGAGCTCACATTATAAATGCCGTTTGCAAGCCCCTCTTTCTCAACCAATAGGGCATAGGCGTGCACGATGTCCCGCACATCCGTGAAGTCGCGCCAGGCTTCGAGATTGCCGACTGAGATAATCGGCTCTATCTGCCCCGCTTCAATCGCGGCAATCTGGGAGGAGAAATCACTGATGACGAACCCCTTCCTTTGATTGGGACCGAAATGATTAAACGGCCTAAGATGGATGAGGTTCACCCCATATTTTCGAGCTAGCTGCATGCCCACCTGGCCAGCAATAAACTTGCTTGATGCATACGGATTTTGGGGCTTGCATTCCACCCCTTCATGGAGCAGCTCATGCTCCTTCGCCGCTATGCCGTATTCCTCACTGGAGCCGACGGTGAAGATTCGCGCCTCAGGTACAGTCTCATAAGCTGCCTTAATCAACTCCACGGTACCGACCGCATTCACCTGAAGCGTTGCAGCCGGATCATTCCAGGCAAGGGGGACATTACTCTGGCCAGCAAGGTGAAAAATCACATCTGGCTCTGTCTGACGCAGAGCCTCCTTCATCTCTTCAATCTGGCTGAGCTGAAATGAACAAGTTTCGACTCCATTCTGAATATTGCTCCGTTCATTCCTCACCCCAGCAACGACTTCATGCCCCCGCCCCATGAGCTCACTCACCAGATAGGAGCCAACGAAGCCATTCGCTCCGGTGACAAGCACCTTCATGCGTTCACCTTATGCAAGCCGCGCCTGACCCGCTCCAGGTCTGCCTCCACCATCATCGTAATCAGCTCATTGAGTGAAGTGCCAGCCTCCCAGCCAAGCTTCTCTTTTGCTTTAGCTGGATTACCAAGCAGTACATCCACCTCGGCGGGACGGTAGAAAGCTGGGTCAATAACGACATGGTCTTCATAGTTCAACCCGATGTGCTCAAAGGCAATCCGGCACATATCACGAACAGTCGTCGTCCGCCCGGTCGCGACGACATAATCATCTGCCTCATCCTGCTGGAGCATGAGCCACATCGCCTCCACATAGTCCCCGGCAAAGCCCCAATCCCGCTTCGCATCGATATTGCCGAGGCGCAGCTCCTTCTGCTCCCCAAGCTTGATTCTTGCCACGGCATCCGTCACCTTCCGTGTCACGAACTCCATTCCGCGCAGCGGGGATTCATGATTAAATAATATCCCGCTCGATGCATGCATCTCAAAGCTCTCGCGGTAATTGACTGTGATCCAATGTCCGTACAGCTTCGCCACCCCATAAGGACTTCTCGGATAGAATGGTGTCTTCTCGGACTGCATTTCCTCCTGGATGAGGCCGAACATTTCACTCGTGGAGGCTTGGTAGAAGCGAATCGCCGGATCGGTGAGCCGGATGGCCTCAAGCAAATTAACAACGCCGACACCCGTCACCTGAGCGGTCAAAACCGGCTGCTCCCAGGAGGTGCCGACAAAGCTCTGGGCTGCGAGATTATACACCTCTGTCGGGCGGGCAACCTGGAGTGCCCTTAGGAGGGAGGAAAGATCCGTCATATCTCCCTCAATCAGCTCCACCTCATCCTTGATCCCTACATACTCCAGCCGCCAAGTTGTACTCGTGCTCCTTCTAGCAATCAGCCCATACACTTTATAGCCCTTTTGCAGAAGAAGCTCCGCCAAATAGGCCCCGTCCTGACCGGTAATCCCTGTGATCAATGCCGTTTTCATCTAAATATCTCCCCATTTCCCCCGATTATTGTTTCTGAGAAGAATGACCTACGATGCTTTTGTTCTTTTTTAAGAACACCATAATTTAACTATAGTATGTCCCGCATTAATTAACAATAAAAATTTCCATCCACCCTCCATTTTGTTCTTTAAAAGAATTCAAACACAACACGAAAAGAGCGGAAAGCCCCCATATTCAGGAGCTCCCCGCTCTTCCAATCACTTCACATCATAATACTCACAATACCAGTCCGCAAACTTTTGCAGCCCCTCTTCAATCGATGTGCTTGGCTTAAAGCCAAACGCCTTCTCAAGCGGCTCTGTATCTGCAAAGGTCGCATATACATCCCCCAGCTGCATCGGAAGGAACTCTTTCTTCGCGACAATCTCACGCCCGGCAGCCTTACTTAGCGCCTTCTCAAGCGTCTCAATGAAATACATCAGCTGCTCCGGGTTGGAGTTGCCGATGTTATACACCTTATGCGGCACCCCATGCTCATCCGCTGAAGGCGGCTGATTAAGCATTCTCTCCATCGATCCAACAATATCATCAATATAGGTGAAGTCTCGCTTCATATCGCCATTATTAAAAATTTTGATTGGCTCACCAGCGAAGATTTTCTGCGTAAAGCCATAATACGCCATATCCGGCCGTCCCATCGGACCATACACCGTAAAGAAGCGCAAGCCCGTTGCCGGGATGATATAGAGATTCGAATACGATCTCGCCAATAACTCATTGCTCTTCTTCGTGGCCGCATACAAGGAAACCGGGGTATCCGTCTTATCCTCAACCGAATAAGGCGTCTTCTTATTCGCGCCATAGACTGAGCTGCTGGAGGCATACAATAGATGCTCAACTGGCGTGTTGCCTTCATCATATGAATGACGGCAACACTCGAGGATATTGTAAAAACCAATCAGATTCGATTGGATATAGGCATCCGGATTGGTGATGCTATAACGTACCCCGGCCTGCGCAGCCAGGTTGACGACAATCTCCGGCTGATGCTTTTCGAAAACTTCATCCAATGCCTGTTTATCAGCAAGATCCACCTTCAAGAACGTGAACCCGTCATAATCAGAAAGCAGCTCAAGGCGTTTTTCTTTTAGACGGACATCATAGTAATCATTCATATTGTCGATGCCAACAACACGGCATCCCTTGTCCAATAGGTTCCGAGACAAATAGAATCCAATAAACCCGGCCGCGCCGGTAATTAAGTAAGTCTTATGAGGATCTGGTTGTTTATAGCTCATTCTGCGCTAGCTCCTTCGCACGGACTCGTTCTGCAGGCTTCCTTCCGATGGAATGGTATTCGACGCCGGCCTGCAGCATCTCC
>CAKQHO010000128.1 GCA_934234185.1 uncultured Psychrobacillus sp.
CCTCTAGACCGAGAGGAAAATCATGTTTAAGGCCGTTTTAGATAAACAGATCACTTGGTAAGCTATAAATACAGTACGAGAGGAGGAACAAGAACATGAGAAAGTTTTGGTTAATGGTAGCAGGTATAATCGCAGGTATTGTAGCACTTTGCAGCATTGGTCCAGTGTTAGGGCTTGGTATTTCAGCCTTACTAGTTATAGGAGGAGTTCACTTCTATCTAAAAAGCGATTCTACCTTACTGAAGATTTTCTGGGCAATTGTAGGGATCTCCGGAGCGCTATCTGCAATTTCTAACATTCCTGGCCTATTTGGAATATTAGCAGTCGTAGCCCTATATTACATCGTAAAAAAATGGAAGCAGGAAGAAACTTCAAACACTGTTTCTAAAATAAAATCGGATGACCCATTCGTTAACTTTGAAAAGCAATGGAATGAATTATATAAATAAGGAGGAAGATTATATGTCATCATTATTGCAAAGATTAAAGTACAGCGTGGAGGCGGACCTTCATAAATTATTCGATAAGAAAGAAGAGAAGAACCCACTCGCAATGTTAAACCAATATATTCGTGAAGCGGAGAAACAAACAGAGCAAACTGGTAAATGGCTAGAAAGACAAGGCAAATTAAAAGGTGAGCTTGAGAAAGAGCTAGCTGAAACGATTAAAATGGCTGAAAAGCGCCAGCATCAGGTCGATCTTGCAAAGGCTACTAATGAGGAGGATTTAATTGCCTTTGCTGAATCGGAGGTAATCACTTATAGAGAGCGTGCAGCGGTTCTTGAAAACACTATCCAGCAAACCACTCAGGAATTATTCGGCCTTGAGAGAAAGTACGAGGAAATGAAGCATAAGGTAAAGGATATGAAAGTCCGTCAGCTTCAGCTCATGGGGAAAGAAAATGTAACTAGAGCTCATCATCAGATGGACCGTATGCTTCAACCCGAACAAAAGCAACAAAACTTTGCAACCTTTGAGCAAATGGAAGACTATATCGAACGTCTTGGACAAAAGATTGATCAGGAGCATGAAGTTACCTCTATGGAACAACGCTTAGAGTTATTAGAAAAAAATAACCAAACTAAGCAAGAAATTGTGTAAACTAATAGTAGCTACAGGAGAAGGCATCTAAGCCTTCTCCTTCCATTGTAGGTCGTGAAAGGAGGAAAACAACTATGAGAGACAACCAGACAAATAAGCTAGCGTTCATACTCATTTGTTTTGTTTTTCTTGTTTTTATAGAGGCAGTTATTTTTGGAAATGGAAATATTATTTTAGTACTCGCCGGCCTTGGATTAATATATTTTAGCCTTCGGAAGCAGTCAAAAACCTTATTTTGGACAGGGTTCGTTCTATTAGTGATCGCCATTTTTTCCATGTGGAGCCTAAGACTATTCATATTAGGTATTATTTTTTATTTTCTATATAAACTGTGGAAAAACGAACCAATTCATGAAGTGATTCGACCATTTGGAAAGGTATATGAAGACTCTCCGGGCAGAGTAATTCAAAACAAACTGTTTTCTACTCAAACTACTCCTTTTCAAGCTTATGAGTGGGAAGATATCCATGTTCAAAGCTTTTACGGAGATTTTTTAATAGACGTAACAGAAACAGTTCTACCTAAAGGAACATCTTTTATTTCTGTTCGACAGTCTATTGGAAAAGTTACTATTCACGTCCCTTACGAAATTCCTGTAAGAATCCACTATGCAACCTTAATAGGAGAAGCAAATCTTTTAGGGCGAGGTGCTCAACGGCTGTGGAATCAAACTGTGGTTTTAAAGGATGGCTATCTAGACAATGTTCCTAATGCCTCCGAGCTTGTTATCACCATTTTCACTTGGGTCGGAGATATCGAGGTGATTAGAAAATGAGAATATTCTTTGGGCAAGGTCTCTCTATTTTTATATACTTTCTTCTATTAATTATGGGAGTTTTATATGTTATATGGGGATGGCCAAATGAGGATGCTTGGTGGTCACTTCTAAATCAGACATATGCTGAGATACCTTTTGGAGCTTGGATTATTATTATAACTGCCATTATCAGCTTTCTTATCTCATCCAATACACTCCAAAAGGTCCGAAATCAAGAAAAGAAGATTGAAACGACATTACGTCCACTTATTCATCCAGAGACCTATAAGCCTCCTAAGAAAAGAATTACCTATTCTAAAAGGATGCATGTAACAGCCAAAGAGCTAGAAGCACTTATCCTTACTCAACGAAAAACACTTCAAAGGATAACAGACGAAAAAGCGGAGGCACAGGATAAAATTATCCAAGAGCAAATTATTCAGGAGCGACAAAGACTTGCAAGAGAGCTTCATGATTCTGTGTCTCAGCAGTTATTTGCTGCATCTATGCTCCTTTCTACAATGGTGGAAGTAGAGGAATCCCAAAACGGGGAGGCTTCTAAAACTTTATTGCAAACTGAAAAGATTGTACAGCAGGCTCAGCTTGAGATGCGAGCATTACTTCTGCATCTACGACCGGCAGCTCTACATAACAAGACGTTAAAAGAAGGGCTAGAGGAATTGTTACAGGAGCTTCAAGCAAAGGTTTACTTTACCATTCGCTACCGACTTGAGGAGGTTTCTCTTTCTAAGGGGGCGGAGGACCATTTGTTCCGAATCGCCCAAGAAACCCTCTCCAACACTTTGCGTCATGCAAAAGCAACAGAGGTGGATATACTCTTTGTCCAACGAGATAATTTAGCGATCTTCCGCGTGCAGGACAATGGGGTTGGCTTTGAAACCGGAGAAGGAAAAAACGGTTCCTATGGAATTCAAAGTGTCCGAGAACGTGCTGTGGAAATTGGAGGTACTTGCAAGGTTGTTTCAGTCCCTTCACAGGGCACAATCGTAGAAGTGAAAATCCCTATTTCTTCGGAAGAAAAAGAGACCACTTCTCCACAGGAAAAGGAGGGTAATAATGATTCGAATATTATTAGTAGATGATCATGAAATGGTTCGCATTGGTGTGGCCTCCTATCTTCAGGCTCAACCAGATATGGAGGTTGTAGCAGAGGCTACAAATGGTCAGGAGGCAGTTACGCTTGCACTCCTTCATAGGCCCGACATCATCTTGATGGATATGGTAATGCCCATAATGAATGGTGCAGAGGCTACAAAAGAAATTGTCTCTAAGTGGCCAGAAGCAAAGGTCATGATTGTTACTAGTTTCATCGACGATGACAAGGTATATCCAGCATTAGAGGCTGGTGCTATCAGTTATTTACTAAAAACCTCGAAAGCCTCTCATATTGCAGACTCCATCCGAAGTACATTAAGTGGGAATGCTGTCTTGGAGCCAGAGGTGACGAATAAGATGATGATGCGGATGCGAAAGGGCTCAGTTCATGCACTTCACGAGGAGCTTACAGATCGAGAGCTAGAGGTCCTTTTGTTAATGGCAGAAGGAAAAACGAACCAAGACATCGCCGATACTCTTTTTATTGCTCTAAAAACAGCTAAGACACATGTCAGCAATATCCTCTCTAAGCTTGAGGTAAATGACCGAACGCAGGCTGTTATTTATGCATTTGAGCATCAGCTTGTACAAGGAAAGAGATAACCTATATTCCCTTTCATACATATAGTATGAAAAAGGGAATGAAGGATGATTATGACCGATGGCACGTCGCAGCAGGGCTAACCAGGCAATTAGAAATAACGCAATAGAAAATACAGAGGATGAACCTGTTAATTTAGCTATTACGGTTGGTTTTTTAGGTTCTATTCTGGTTACATTAGGCTTTGTCGTTCAAAACATTGCAGATGCTATTGCCATTTCTGAGCTAAGGGAAAATGGCCAGAATAACTCTACCTCTACCTCTAAGAAAGAAAAGGGAAGCTCCTCCAAGCAGCTTAATGAGATTCAACAAAAATTAGATTTTTTAATTAATGAATTAGAAGGTCTTAAAAAAAGGGGATGACATCGACTTATTCGAGTACATCCCCTTTTCTTTATTCTAAAATTAACCATTCCTTGAAAAACGCTGAATGGTCCTCCCCATGGTATTCATTAAAGAATTCCACAAAGGCTTCAGTGTCTACGTATTGATACTTAAACTCGTTAAAGTATGCAGATAAAAAATCAATCGTTTTTTCATGGCCTCCCTGTTCTTTAAAAAAGTCTCTTAAAATTACAGGTATTTTCCCATATAATACCGGACCATGCTCCATAGCAAACTGCGTAACTGGAATATTGGCAAATCTCTGCTGAGGAATTCTTTCAGCAAAAATATCCGCCGAGCGAAAACCAACCTGTTCTCCAAGACTGCTGCCATTATATCTCATCGTAATATATGTCGCTTCTAATAGAGTCGTCAAGCTTTCATCTAACCAGGATTCCTCATAGGTGTCATTCGATACCATATAATAAAACCATTGATGTGCAATCTCATGTACCAAGACATTCTCATGCTGTCCATTTCTATTCGATATTTCTACAATATTCGGGTATTCCATTCCATTATTATTTACTAGGATATCTAACTCCTTGGTTGGATTGTCTCCGATATGTTCCTCGAAAAATTGAAAAGCCTTTTTCCCCGATACTACTATATTATGTAGCGAATGGGGATCATCATAAGGATAAAAGTATCTCATCTCCGTATCATTCGCCATGGTTGTTTCACTAATCCATTCCGAAGGATCCATGAAAGCTATATAGAAATCTTTTATATCCTTCGCTATTACCCTCCCTTGCTTAACAGGTTTTATTTCCTTATCTTCTCCAGAGCTTGCAACTAAGTATTCTTTCGCAAGACTATATGTAATGTCATAGTCACCAAAACCGGTATCATAAAATTCTCCAATATGATGGTAGTGTTGTAGATCCCATTTATCTGTGTATCTCCCTAGCATCGGATACCATAAAGCAAGATAAAAATTATTATCCACCTGAGCTAAGCGTTGCCCTTTATTTGGTGGTTTCAACATGTACTTCACCGTTAACGTTGTGCTTTCTCCTGGATCTAGTTTCTTATCTGGCGTTACATGAAGCACCGTATCCTCCAGCGTATAGCTGAGCTCATTCCCTGTTTCTCCAGTAATAGACTTAATCTCCGCCTCTCCCGGCAAGCTCATTTTATAATTGGTATTTCCGTGGTTCATGGCATTGGGAATAAAATAAAATCCGATATCCTCCCAAACACTTTTGGATTCATTTATTACCTCAATTTCAGCCGTAATCTGAAAACGTAAATCCTCTGCCTGCTGGATATCTATTTTATAGTTACCTTTAGATCCCGGCAGTTCCGATAAAGGCACCTTTCTTTTCGAAGAGGGACTTTCTTTATCTTCCGTCTCTAATTTTGTCTCTATCGCTTCTTCCTCTTTTGGTAATAAAAAAAAGATACCAACACTTAAAATTAGACCTATCAACACAGCTCCTATTATTCTTTTTCTTCTCATTCTCCTACCCCCCTCCTTTATAATTCTACCTATTACAAAAATATCCTTTAATCAAAAAGAAACCGCAAGCGTCTATCTCTTCCACGAATGGGGACGGCGAGGCACCACAGCTGGGTCATGTTTGACCTCGAGGGGTTAGGTGCTCGAGCTGGGCATCCTAGAAAAGCACAAGCGCCTGTTCTGCCCCGACTAACAATTGGGGAGTGGCGAGAAGGCAGTTCACAGAGAGCTGGACCATAAGAAACCCGATATAGACTGGGTCTTATTATGAAAAAAAGCTCTCTTAGTGAGAGCCTTTACATAGTTAAATTTCCAACCATTCCTTTAATTCCTTGTCGTGCTTGCCTTCATAATAGTCGTGAAAGAATTTTATGAAGGAGGCTGTATTTACGTATTTAAACTGAAATTCATCAAAGTAGGCCGAGAAAAATTGAAATGCCTCTTCCGTCCCTCCGTTTTCATGAAAGAATTTATACATAACTGCCGGAGCATCTCTGTAAATAGTCATCACGTAGGCATCTGCCAGATCTTCTATCGATTGGTTTGCAGGTGGATTTCGTTTATTCATTTCCACTAGTTCGTGTCCTTGGTTAGGCTCTTTTTCTGATAAGTAAAGGGAGGTAACCAATACCGTAATACTTTCATCCAGCCACGCATCCTGATAAGGATCGCTTGGAATCATGTAGTAAAACCATTGATGTACGATTTCATGGACTAACGTAGTTTTATACTGCTCCGGAAAGTCATGCACCTCTATAATATTTGGATACTCCATTCCTCCATTATTCGCTATAATGTCAAGTTCTGTGGATGGATTATCTCCAATTTTCTCTTCCAAATAACCGAAGGAATCCTTCGAAATTTCCAGCATGGATTCTAATAAATTCTCGCTATACAAGGGCACAAATAGGCGAAGTGTCGTATCGTTTACGACTGCCTCCTCCGTCACCCATTTATCCGGATGCAAAAAGGCAATATAGAAATCTTTTATTTGGTCACCTTCGATTGTTCCATTGGTTGTTTCTTTAATTACTCCTTCTGACCCTGAGCTCGCCACAAAGAAATCCTGAGGCAAATCATAGGTAACCTTATAAGAGCCGTAACCCGTTTCGTATGTTTCCCCAGTTAATACATAGTCCCGAATAATCCAATCTCCTGCATAATTTGCTAGCATCGGATACCAGTGACCCAAGTAGTAGTTTTGATTGTCAGTCCCTAGACGGTAGCCATATTCCGGAATTTCCATGGAATATGTAATCCTAATTGTTGTTTTTTCATTTGGGGTCAATGAATTCTTAAGCTTTACAAGTAGCTTGTTGCTTTCTAATTCATATTCAGCTTGATCACCCAAGATAGTGATAGATTCCATAGTTACCTCAGAAGTGTCCTGTTGTTCGAGGAAACCATTCTCTTTGGTAAGTGCATTTGGAACAAAATTGAAGCCTACTGTCTCCCATATATCTTCCGATAAATTCGTCACATCAATTTCCGCGCGTATATGAAAGATATTATTTTCATCCATACGAATATCGATGGTATAATCACCCTTTGCACCCGGAAAGTTTTTAGTGATTTGGTGTTCGGGCTCTATTGCTTCTGGGGTGATTTTATTGTTTTGATTAAAAAAGAAGCCTATTATGATTGCTATAATCGCTATTATGAGTAGTACAAGTATCTTTTTATTTTTCATATAATGTCCCCTTATTCAGATGCAAGATTTAATGAGTGAATAATCCCCGCGTGTACCCCTTCGTGCCACACCATGAATTGAACAAGCGCATCTACCGTTTCCATTGTGTGTAGAGTACCGATTTGTATGACTTCTGGTAAATAACCTGAAAGTTTTTCCTTCAACAATGAGATAATTCGTGGAGCTTGCTCTTCCAATGCATGTATTAGCTGCTGCGTGGAAGGTGGATTTGTCACCCATTGCTCTGGGCTTGTTCCCGGTATGAAGAAGCTTACCCATTCTGGATATACTAAGTCATATGTAGGGATTGCTTTTTGTGTCAGTAGCTCCATTTGAATATAAATGTGACCTACATTCCACCGAATTGTGTTATGAAAACCTTTTGGCTGGTAATCCCATTTTGTTTCATCACTTTGCTTGATGCGCCCCAATGTATATATGCGGGCAAAATTTAACTGGTCTAATGCTTCCATATCATCACCCCTTTTTTATCTGAGTATAGCATTCTCCTACTATATATGGTATTTTTTATCAAAAGGAGTGATTTTTATTGATTGAGATGACCAAACGCCTAATCCATCGCCTTCCCCTAGAACATCCACTGATTCCTCATTTGGAAAATCGCATACAAAGCATAGAAGCCGGAGATTCCGGTGAAGATTATGTAACAAATTTTTTAAAGCAGGTGACATTTCCAAGAAATCATCTCATTTTAAAGAATTTGCATATCTCCTTACAGGACGATCACTATCTCCAAATTGATTCGCTTATCATCACACAAAAGTATATAGCAATATTAGAAATTAAGAACATCAAGGGAACAGTTTACTTCCAGCGTAACCCCGAGCAGCTATTACGAGTGATAGATGGCGATACCACTTCATTCAAATGCCCAGAACTGCAAGTTACACGCCACGCTAACAGTCTATCCTTACTTCTAAACAAGCTCAGCATCTCGCTCCCCATTAAAAAATTCATTGTTTTCGCCTATTCCAAAACCATCGTGGCTCAACCACCTCGAGAAACAAAAGTAGTCATGGGCTGCGACATTGCTATGCATATAGAGAAGTTAAATGACCTGCCCGATGTACTCTCTGCTTCGAAATTTCGAATACTTGGCAAGTTTTTGCAGGAGCATTCCACAAAATTTATTCCCAGACCATTAGCACAAACATACGGCCTGGATCTATCGATAATTAGAACAGGATTACAGTGCCCTACTTGCTATAAGATTGTAACTGGCAATTGCCCAAAGTGTGGTACGAAGAAAAAGGTTATGCTAAAGCAGGGGCTCGAGGATTGGTTTTACTTGTGTAAGGATACGATTACTAATAAAGAGTGTATGGAATTTTTGGGCTTAAAGGACAAGTTTGCAGCTTCGTATTTATTGAGAAACTCCGGATTACGAGCAGTCAGTCAAATGAGAGGAAGGTATTACGTTATCCCTCGGCCTGTCCCCGTATTAAAGAAATGAGTTTTAGTGAACAAAGTGATACTGGAGCCATTTTTACAACTTTTGAGCCCATTTTTACAACTTTCTCTAGGATTTTTACAACTTTTGTCTTCATTTTTACAACTTTCACTTCTGGAGAAACTGTGAGAAGCCATTTTTACAACTTTCGGGCTCATTTTTACAACTTTTATCTCCATTTTTACAACTTTTGTCTCCATTTTTACAACTTTTGTCTCCATTTTTACAACTTTCACTTCTGGAGAAACTGTGAGAAGCCATTTTTACAACTTTCGGGCTCATTTTTACAACTTTTATCTCCATTTTTACAACTTTTGTCTCCATTTTTACAACTTTTGTCTCCATTTTTACAACTTTCACTTCTGGAGAAACTGTGAGAAGCCATTTTTACAACTTTCGGGCTCATTTTTACAACTTTT
>CAKQHO010000129.1 GCA_934234185.1 uncultured Psychrobacillus sp.
ACTTAGAACAGCGGGCAAATGATCAATGACTTTCGGCGAAATCATCAAGAAAGTTGTAAAAATCTTGATGAAAGTTGTAAAAATGACTGTAAAAGTTGTAAAAGTAGACATGAAAGTTGTAAAAAGGAGCTTTTAAGTTGTAATTTCTATAAAAAGCAGCATAAAAGCCACTTTGTCTCAAGTGGCTTCGCTTAAAATGTATTCATATTTCTCTATATTATCTCCAGATTCGATTAGGATCCCGAAGATAAATGGACCACCACTCGTTATTTCAATATCCTCTTTATTTTCCTTCATCAACGTTTCATAAATCTCTGGATTCATCACAATCTTTGTCACCTTTTTACCCTGTGACGTTAAATACTCTAATCCATCCTTAAGTCTAGTTACGAGGATTTCCATTGCGTTTCCCTCCTTTAATTTCTATATATATCTTTCCCTCTTTTCTTTTTTATATGTTTGGATTTTAAATTTTTTACTGCTTTAAAAATATTAAAGGAAGCACAAGTCCCTTTCCAAGACACTGTGCTTCCTATTGGTTATTTTCTACTAAAATACGGACCACACTCATCCTCATGAGTCTGAACATAGGTCCAAGTAAACTCCGTATCTACGACGTAGACATCTTCTTGTTGTTCAAAGTCTATGGCCTGTAAAGCTGCAGCACTCTCAACGACTACTGCATAATCTGAGTTCTGGTAAAAGATATAACATGATCGCTTCGTTTCCTGGTTAAATGCTGTCTTCGCTTTCTCCCCTTTTAAGCAATCCTTCTTTTTATAGCTAAATAGATGCCATAGATATCCACAGAGACCATTATCATCAAATAGATAGATATCCGACTTTTCCTGATCGTTTAGATGATCGGCAAAACTTTCTTCCCAACGCTTACGAAGATATGTGCCCCACTTTGGGATCTCTCGAAACTTACTATTTCTATCTATTAATATTTCATCTATTTCATATTCCAACTAACTAGTCACTCCAATTCAACAATAGGCACTTTTCTTTCAAACCCAGAGGACGACGATATCCCCGTCACCAATAAAGAATCTCTCTTTACTTCCCCCTGTCTTGCTCATTTAACTTTTCCAATATAGCGTCTAACTTTTGGTGCATTACTTGCTTTTCTTTTGAAGCTTTCATGAGGCTTTTTATTACTAGAAAAATTATGATGACTGCTAGGATAAGAAAAACAGAAAAAACTAAAGTAGCTAGGACATCCACTGTATTTATATTCAATTTCAACACTCCTTCTTCCAGAATAATTACCACTATTTACTTTTACTTACATATTGTATCATTTTTATTGTGCTCGAGACGGAAAACCGTAATAGTCATTCAGTTTTATGAAATGTATGCTATTTAATTTGGTCCGCCGAATATTTGTAACTTTTTTAACACTGAGTATGACAAATAGATAGATACACTCATGAAGGGAGGAAGAACTATGAAAAAATATAACATCGTTACCCTGGCTCTCCTAATTCTTAGCATTTTTTTAATGACAGGCTGCTCAAATGATTATCAAGTGGATTCTGAAATCACAGGAGTTATTAAAGAAGTAAACAAAAAGGATAAGATTATAGTAGTAATAGGTAGCCTGAAAGATAAAGCAACTATTACAAATACCTATGAGATACCAACAAAAGATGTAGAGGAATATGAGATTGGACAAAAGGTAGATGTAACTATTTATTCGAATTTAAATGAAGATATATGGGACCCTTCACATATGAAGTTTGAGATAACTACAGTTGGCGATACAGAGTTCGTCATATCAAAAGTTAGCATTTCTAATTCAAAAGGCTTTGATGATATCCATGCTGATTTTTTTGCTGTATATGAGGACGAAGATACTCTTAAAATATTTCAGGACGTTATTTCGAAGGCGGTCAAGCAGCCAGGCATAGTAGATATGAGAAATCCTGACTATGATTTAGAGGTCTTATATACAGATGGTAATAGACAGGGATTTCATCTGTGGTTAGGAGATAGTGGAACAAGCACCTTAATGAACGTCGAGGATACACACACTATTTATTCCATCCCCGAAGAATTGACGAGGCAGCTAATTGATTTGGTTAAATAAATACGCGAATTGTCATTTATAGCGACTTTAGATAAGAGTTTGCCCCTATACAGGGGCAAATAAGTTATAATAGTTCATTTATATATGCCATTGCCTTTATCAAACGATCTTGATAGTTGCCTGAAATGCTCTTCCAGGAGACACCATGCTTTTCTAGTAGTTTTTTGAGAAAGAGATTATTCTTCTCTCTTACCTGCTGTTCTCCGAACGTTCTTGTCCCATCATCTACCCATCTCACGTCCGGTTCAAGGAACAGCCAAAGGTCATAGTCCTGTAACCGAGCGATTTCATCGAGTATCGGCTGCTCCTCGCCTAAATAGAGCTGAGAATAGTATTGCGTTACGATTGCCTCGGTATCGATAAACAATAGTTTGTTAGCCTTGTCAGTTTGTTTCTTCTCATGGTACTTATGCTCGAATGCAATTTCTGGATAATCTTCTCTCCGTGTAATATCATCACAGTTGCCCAGTCTTTCATAATAGGTTCGCCCGAATTCTTCCACGTAATTCGTATTGTACAGGTTTGCAAGGTTTCGTACGAGAGTAGATTTTCCAGCTGATTCGGTACCAACAATCACTACTTTCTTAACGAAATAAGGTTTTACTGTTTCAGGCAGCATGCTCCAGTGTTTCATCGGCCCCTCTTGACGTATCTGTGTAGCAGAGATGTTGTAAGCAACCCTGGAAGAATCTAAGATGACATGTCTGGCATCTGGGTACAGCTTCTCAAAAAAAGCCCCGTATGTATGCTCTGAACTGAACACATCGGTAATTGGCTTTTTCACAGCCTTTTTAATACCAGCAGCCCCCTTCTCCCAGTCCTCAAAACGACCAGTCTGCTGCTCATATACCGCATGCACCTTCACATGTGGCATGTCCTTCGTAATTTGATGCAGCCATCGCAAACGAACCTTGAAAGGAATATGTGGGATGATCGCATCTTTAAACAAAACTTCCTTTTCATATTTCTCATCATAAGAGACGATAACATGAAGCTCGTCAACCATAGTGGAGGCTCGTATCATCGAGGAAACATGCCCCATATGAAGAGGAGCGAATTTGCCCCCATACATTCCCACTGTTATTCCACTCATTAAATACCACTCCAATCGCCTGTTAAGTTGCTTTGTTGCACCATAATATCGACCAATCTTTTTACCGCTTTATGTGTACATCATTCATATAGCATCTTAGTTAATCATAATTCAAAATAAAATTCATGTAATTACTATTTTTTTGCTTGTTTATATAAGGAAACTTAGTCGTATAACTAAAAGTTGCGGAAGCACAAACTCTCCTTATCAAACTTTTCTAGACCTCTATTGATCGGACGTAATTTATTATATGTAGTTTTAAACAATCTTTTTATCTATCTATTTTCTTCCTAATGGGAAATGAAAAGTATTCAAATAAATAATATTACAATATTTCCGGAACTTTAGTCATTACACTAACAAAACTATAGTACCTTTATTCACACAAAAATTCCCTTACTATCTATCTAACATAGATTCCTAAAAACACTACTAAATTATCTGTATTTTCTATTTATTTATTGCTAAAATATACTAAATATTAGAAATGGAGGTGTTTTATGTGAAAAAAGTTATTGTTTCTGTTTTCTGCCTTTCATTATTATTCGGAGCAGCGTCTAGTGCAAGTGCCATGATCGACATACCGCCGTGTGGAAAAAAACCTTGCCATGTTCCAGTTTAATTAAACCAAAGTAAAATTTTACTTTAGCAGCATTGCAATCATTTATTAATAGCGACAGCAGACCTCAAAGCAGCCAAACGATTGGCTGTTTTTCTGCTTGGACAATTACATTTTCTCCTTTTTCACCTCAGAAATTACTTTCTGTATTTTATCAGACTCCTCCTTATAGTATTCTCTTCCATAATAGCCTTCCTTACTACCTATTCCCACGAAACAATGGATAGTTAAATAGACTAATAGATGTATGAGCATTTATCTTGAATTAAAGATAAAATAGGATTATCATAATCTTTGTAAAGGAATTTCAATAATTCGGAGGGGTTTAGTATGAATAAAGCACCAATTACAGTTAACGCTATTATTAATGGCGAAAAAATACAAACAGATAAAAAAATTACGCGTGAAAATCCAACACATCCTGAGCAAATTGTTGGTTACGCTCCAAATAATACGAGAGAGGAAACAATTCAGGCAATAGATGCAGCGCATGAAGCCTTTCAAACTTGGTCTAAGAGCGATGTAGAAGACCGCATCGAAAGAATGAACCGAGCTATTCAGAAAATAAAAGAGGCAACTCCTAAAATTGCTGAATTGTTATCATCTGAACATGGTAAAGCTCTCTATGACGCACAAGGCGAAATCGCCATTTCCCTTATGTGGATGGAATATGCCGTGGAGAACGTGAAAAAAGTGATAGCTCCAGAGGATCTTCAACACGAAACAGGTCGGACGATCATTGCACATGACCCAATCGGTGTAGTATCTGCTATCACACCATGGAATTATCCAATCTCTCTATCTACCATTAAAATTGCACCTGCCCTCTTAACTGGTAACACGATGGTGTTAAAGCCAAGTCCATTTGCCCCATTAGCAGTTAGCATGGTAACAGAAATTATCGCGGACGAATTCCCTGCTGGAGTATTAAATCTAGTAAATGGGGATGCAGAGGTTGGAATAGAGCTTACTTCCAATCCAAAGATTGCAAAAATCGCATTTACAGGTGGAACAAATACTGCGAAACATATCATGAAAGCAGCTTCTGATACGATAAAAAATATGACACTAGAGCTTGGCGGAAACGATGCAGCAATCGTTCTTGATGACTTTGATGTAAATGATGAACGTGCATTGCGCAGAATGGTTATTTCTAACTTCCTAACAGCAGGTCAAATTTGTATGATAGCAAAACGTGTTTATGTACATCGTTCCATTTACGATGAGTTCGTGACTAAATATATAGAAGCAGCAAACAAATGGATTAAAGTCGGCGATCCATTCCACCCAGAGGTAACAGTAGGACCAGTAAATAATAAAAACCAAGTAAACTATGTGAAAAGCTTAGTAGAAGATGCAAAAAATAAAGGGGCAAAAATTATTCCATTAGGAACCATTTTAAACCCTGAATTAATGGAAAACGGATACTTCTTACAGCCAACTCTTGTATTAGGAGCAGATGCTCATGATCGTGTGGTAGTAGAAGAACAATTCGGACCAACCGTTCCAATCATTCCATTTGATAGCGAAGAAGAAGTAATTGAATTGCATAATGAAAGCATTTACGGACTAACTAGCTCTGTTTGGGGCGAGGAAGAGCATGCAATCAACGTAGCTCGTCGCATCGAAGCTGGTACTACCATGATTAACACTGCCGCAGTCCAAGGATTAGACGTTCGCTTCCCATTTGGTGGAGTGAAACAATCAGGAGTCGGTCGTGAATACGGCTTGGACGGCATCAAATCCTATACGGAAACTCATGTCATTAACTTACCTAATGACAAAGAGTTACCTTATATTCCAGAATAAATCTTACACTTCAAAAGGTCATCCTATCTAATCAGGATGGCCTTTTTGCTTTAATGGAAGATATATTCTTCTATTATTAGAAACGTCTGTGTAGAAATTTAGGTTGAGAATATAGTAAGAGCTGATTGCAGCTCTTATATTCAAGAAAAGACTCTTTATTTAGAATACCTCATTCTTTTTTATACTTTTTTGATATTTACTATGGCCATCGGTTACACCAATAAACTCAAAGTCATTGCACTTATAAAAGTTATTTAATTTAATGTTATCAGTAACACAATCTAACTTAAGATATTCTTTATCATTTGCATTGTCTTCTATCCAAGTCAATATACTTTGCCCTATACCTTTCTTCATATAGGCAGGCAGTATTGCAAGTCTGTGTAAATAAAGCGATTTCGAAGAAATATCGCTTTCCCAAATATGCCTGTCCCATTCACTTGGTTCAGATAATAGCGTGAACGTGGCCATAATTTCCTCATCTTTTAAAACAATGTATGTTTCTTGATTAATTATGGCTTGTTCAATCTCTTCATCATCACCACCCTCTAATAGAAACCGCCATTGGTTTATATCATTATTTTTCATCCATTGAGCTATCTGCTTTAACATCTTAATAATTACACTACTGTCTTGATTTGTTGCAATTTTGACCTCAAAATCTTCACCGTACTCCAAGTTATTTATACCTCCTTTTTAATTAACCTTTTTATTCGATACGTTATAAATTCAATAAACCTGTTCCACTAACCTGCCCAGTTTCTACAATAAGGAATTCAACTAAAGAGTGTTAATCCCTTCCTAGATCAACTCCCCTGTAAGGAAAGCTACTTAAGATTATTTAACAGCTCAATAAGCAACCTTTTTTCTAAATTTAGTTCTACAATTTAAAGGATTATTAACAAAGAATTAAGAATATAAATAATAAAAGTCAGAAAAGTTGGAGAGTGGTAACATGATTCATGATATAAAGGAATTTGTAAAATATTTAGATGGCATTCATAAACGAACGATGCAATATGTAAAATTAATACCTAACGAACTCTTAGATTGGAAGCCTTCTGAAGATAAATTTTCTACAGGTGATTTATTGCGACATATCGCATCATCTCGATTGATGTTTCTTGGCCTGTTTGAACATGGCTCGTGGACATACACAGGACATGATACTGGTAAAGGGCATTCACTTGAGGAAATTTCAAATTATTTAGAGGAATGCCAGATTAAACTAACAGAGGGTCTATTGAAAGTTGGAAACAGTGTGTTGACAAAAAAGGTTTTAACACTTCATGGTCATGAAGTTAGTGCATGGAGAATACTTATGGCAATCCCAGAACATGAAATCCATCATCGCGGGCAAATCTCTACATATTTACAAGTGAACAAAATTGAACCACCACAAATTTTCGGATTAAAAATTGAGCAAGTTAAAACATTATAACTTTATGTAAGAGCTTAGGACATCATCGTATGTCCAGAGCTTTATTTTTTTGTTTTGCTACATACAACTAGGGGAGTTTAAGTGGAAGTATACACATTCTATTCACCCTCACCAACTTTCTTTATAAGCGTTGTTTCACAATTTGGCTCGATTATGAAATAAAACATAAAGACGATTATTCAACTAAATTGCCCCGTTTGTTCCATAAGAAATTCAACACAAAAAGGCATTAATCCTCCTTCTTGGATCAACGCCTCCGTTACTTAAACTGAAAAGATACTAAATAATCCCTAATTCTTTTTGAATCCTATGTTTGTAATCAATATATACCTGGTCAAAATCAGGACTTTCATTTTCAAATTTGCTCATTTTGTAATCCCATTGTTTTATTTCATAACTGAATATGCCATTTTTAACAGTAGGGTCATTATCAGCAAATTTAATAACATCTTCTTCGTTCGTTGCATCAATAACTATTGCTCCTCCAGTGGAACCTCCGAATGGTCCAGCTAAAACTATATTCCCTTTATTATATTCGTTTTGAACATAAACTGCATGTTCTGGCATGAACGGTTGATTATGTAGAACTACACCATCTATCCAATTTATTGATGGAGTTAACAATATTAGATATCTCATAGACTTTACTCCTTTATTTTTTCTTTTGAGACTATTAAACTGCACTAAATTGCCCCGTTTGTACAAAAAGAAAATTCAACAAAAAGAGCGTTAAATTTACTTTTTTATAGTTCTTATGATGAAGAACTCTGCTTTTTAATACTAAATATATATTTTAATGTAGAGACCACCAACCTAATTATTAAAATGTAAATAAAGCTTTGGAAAAAACTTAGACATAAAACAAATACATATCGTCCCATATCTTCGACTTCAGTTATGCCAGAGTATTGCAATTGCCAATCAAAAAAAATGTTATAGTAACTCACGACTATGTAAATAGGAATTAATAAGACCCAATATATCTTTGGCATACTGACAATATGACCTTTTACTAACATTAATTCACACCTGCTTCTATTTTCTAATTACTAGAATAATTCCCCCACATAACATTAATTCTTCACCTTTAATAGATTTCCTTCTTACTCAACTAACTACCCTATTTCTATAATAAGGAATTCAACAAAAAGAGCGTTAATCCCTTCTTGGCTCAACACACCCGTTAGTTGAATAAAACAAAGTCTTTGGTGACCTAAATCCATCCAATATTAACAGTATCATCGTGAAAGAATTCTATTACATATTTCTGCGTAAGACAATATAGATATAAATCATTTCCTAGCCAGACAATATCTTCAATATTACTTAATAATTCTTTAGTCAATTTAGTTTTTACACATGGATGATTCTCGTATCCCCAAAAGATATATATAGGAATTGAAGTATCAAATCCTTTAGAAATTAGAAGGGAAGGTATGCTTTTAATTCCTTGGTCATTTAATTCAACTCGGTTAACAATAGCATTTTCCCAGTCAATTCTGTTCCAAAAAGCAATCGGGAAATTTTCAGAGAAATCTTCTACTATTGTATTACTGTTATTAGAATCTAAAATTTCAAATAATTCCGTTTCGCCGAACACTTCTTGAAGCAGAATCTTTACTTCATTCTCTTTTTGAATCGCTTGTTGAATTATTTCTTTTTGTTTCCGTTTCTCTATAATTTCATTTAATCTCTTCTGTCTTTCTTCTTTGTTCACTCTAATATTACTCCTTCCCTCTCTATTTTTTATTGAACTAAACTGCCCCGTTAGTTGAAGTATAACCTTCCCAAACCGACGTTTGGGAACTATCTTAGATAAAATTAGGTGTTCTTCGATGCTTC
>CAKQHO010000130.1 GCA_934234185.1 uncultured Psychrobacillus sp.
TGACCCCTACGGGATTCGAACCCGTGTTACCGCCGTGAAAGGGCGGTGTCTTAACCGCTTGACCAAGGGGCCAATATGGCGGAGAAGGAGGGATTTGAACCCTCGCGCCGGTTACCCGACCTACACCCTTAGCAGGGGCGCCTCTTCAGCCACTTGAGTACTTCCCCATATGGCTCCGAAGGTAGGACTCGAACCTACGACCAACCGGTTAACAGCCGGTTGCTCTACCACTGAGCTACTTCGGAATATGTATTATGTCGTTTGCTTTACTCGACTTTTTCTATTATAGAGAGCTTGTCCGGAATCGTCAACTACTTTCTTTAAATTTATTTTATTTTTTTTGTAGAATGTAGAATAAGTTCTCCTAAACACTTGCCACACCTATACTTTTGCGTATTTATACGAATTTTCCGATTATATAATAAGCCACACTTAGTACAGATATACTGATATTTATAAGGTCTTGTAGTTGTCTTTTTCTCCACAAGATTAGAACAAAACCTCGGAGAATTAGTTTTTTTCAATAGTTCCCTAAAATCTCTATCTCTATGCTTATAACCCTTCCCTTCTAAATGCAAATGATAATGGCATAACTCATGCTTAATTACGCCCGTCAGCTCATCTTCCCCATATATTTCTAACACACGAGGGTTTATCTCAATTCTATGGCTTTTAAGCATGTAACGCCCACCTGTTGTTCTTAATTTATTATTAAAGGAAGCAGTATGAGTAAATTCTTTTCCAAATACTTTCTTAGAAATAGAAGAAACCAGAGTTGTTAGTTCTTCATCAGTCATTTTATCTCCTCCTTCTTGAAAGAATCAGCCCAATGATTTCACTCACTGGACTGACAAAAGTTAAATTTGTTGTTCGGGTGTTAGCATCGTTAAAGATATTCTTCCCTTATTAGCATCGAATTGTTCAACCCAAACAGTCACTATATCTCCTAATGCTACAACGTCAAGCGGATGTTTAACAAAACCTTTTTTTAGCTTTGAAATATGGATTAGGCCATCCTGTTTAACTCCAATGTCGACAAATGCACCAAAATCTACTACATTCCGGACAGTCCCTTGCAGTTCCATTCCCGGTTTCAAATCCTCTAGCTTTAACACGTCTTTCTTTAATATAGGTTGTGGAAATGCTTCACGCGGGTCTCTTGAAGGTCTCATCAAAGTTTCAATAATATCCTTTAACGTTATTTCTCCAACCCCTATTTGGCGACTAGTCTCTTCTATAGAAATATCTCTTAAGATTTCTTCCGCTTCTTTGGTACCTATTTGTTTTTTATTGAGCCCTGCTATCTCTAAAACTTGTTCTGCTGCTTTATAGCTCTCAGGATGTATTCCAGTAGCATCAAATGGATTCTTAGCATCTGGTACTCTTAAGAAGCCAATTGCTTGTTCATAAGTTTTGGCACCTAACCGAGGAATTTTCTTTAATTGTGTTCTAGAGGTGAATCTGCCTTGTTCGTTACGAAGCTTAACAATATTCTCTGCTACTGTTTTTGATAAACCTGATACGTATTGAAGTAGGGAGGCTGAAGCGGTATTTACATTAACCCCAACCTGATTAACAGCAGTTTCTACTATAAAAGAGAGAGAGTCAGAAAGCTTCTTCTGGGAAACGTCATGCTGGTATTGACCCACACCTACCGCCTTTGGTTCAATTTTAACCAATTCGGCTAATGGATCTTGAAGTCTCCTAGCTATTGAAACTGCGCTCCGTTGCTCAACTTGTAGTTCAGGGAATTCATTTCTTGCTATTTCAGAAGCAGAATAAACACTTGCTCCAGCTTCATTTACAATTACATATGCTACTTCCTCATCTGTCTCCTTTAAACAATCTACGATAAATTGTTCAGTTTCCCTGGAGGCTGTCCCATTTCCAATAGCTATTAGGGTAATTGGATACTTCTTTAATAGAGATAATACTTTTTGTTTTGAACCTGCTACATCCATCTTTGGAGCGTGTGGATAAATAGCCGAAACCTCCAGTAGTTTCCCTGTATCGTTTACCACGGCAAGTTTGCAGCCCGTTCTATAGGCTGGATCTACTCCTAAGACGACCTTCCCTTTAAGTGGAGATTGAAGTAAAAGATTTCGAAGGTTTTCACTAAAAATGTGAATTGCCTGCGCCTCCGCTTTTTCTGTAAGTTCTCCACGAATTTCTCTTTCTACAGAAGGTTGAATTAAACGTTTATAAGAATCCTCAATGGATTGTCTAATCTGATCAGCAATTTCTCCCGTATTTTTACCAATCCAATGATTCTCCATTAATTGAATAATTTTATCAATAGGCGCTTTTATTCCTACCTTTAATATATCTTCTTTTTCTCCTCGATTTAAAGCCAGTACACGATGGGGAACTATCTTTTTCACTGGTTCCTCATAGTCATAATACATTTCATAAACATTTTTCTCATCTAATTCTACTTTTTTGACAGAGGATATCACTGTACCGTTATTTCTTGTAATGACACGTATTTGTTCACGGATTTTCGCGTCATCCGCTAATTGCTCTGCTAGTATATCTCTTGCTCCCTGAAGTGCCTCATCTTCGGAAAATACTTCCTTTTCACTATTTATATAACTAGCGGCTAAAGAAGTAAGGCTCTCTTTAGGGAAAGAAAGCAATGCGCTAGCTAAAGGCTCTAATCCCTTTTCCTTTGCTATAGTGGCTTTTGTTCTACGTTTTTGTTTAAATGGACGATATAAGTCCTCTATTCTCTGCAGTACAGTAGCCTTGTCAATAGAATCACGTAAATCTTCGGTTAGCTTTCCTTGTTCGTCAATAAGACGTATAACTTCTTCTTTCCGTTGTTCAAGCTGTTGGATATAGTTATAACGATCTTCTACTGCTTTTATTTGAACTTCATCTAGTGAGCCAGTTTGCTCTTTTCGATAACGAGCGATAAAGGGAACAGTATTCCCCTCTTCTAACAGCTTAATCACCTGCTCTGCCTGTGAAGGCTTGACCCCTGTTTCTTTTGAAACCAGTTGCAGCATCATCTTGCGCTCCAAAAAAACACACCCTTTCTTTACTAGCTTTATTTTAACATATCCATCCCTTATACATCAGGACATCAGAAATGCGCAAGCGTCTGCTCTACTGACAAGCAAATAAGGATTGTCGATGTACAGCTCCTCTGCCACTTCGATCTTTCGCATTATTTAGTGCGATGTCTTTTTTTATGGGCTTACTCAACAAAAAAGAAGCCTACTATTTATAGTAGACTTCCTATAATTAACGTGGCATCATCACCATGTTCTATTTCTTTCATAATAGCGGTATATAAACGTTTTGCACAACCTGCTTCTTTCATAGTTAATTTAGGGCTTTTCATTGTAATTCCGTCAGAGTGTAGTAAAAACAAATCACCCTTGGAATATGAATAGGTTTGAGTATTTATATTTTGCTTTCGACCAGATAAATATCCCATAACAGGTAGGGGATAAATCATTTTTCCTGTTCCTTTTTGGTACATATAAAATCTTATATTTCCCACACAACTATAGGAAATTGTCTGCTGTCTATAATCCACCTTTACAAGAGCAACAGCAGCTCCTCTTTTATGCATCATTAATTCGTTACTTCTTAAAAGTAAATCATCCAAAGTGTCCTCTGGGTACTCTTCTAAGATTTTTGGGATTACATCAGCTGACTCTTTAGCAATAGGGCCGTTTCCAAGACCATCTGCAATAGCACAGAGCATAAAATCCTCATGTTTGTATACATAATATGTATCACCGGATTCCGAATTACCCGTTTTTGCTTCTTGGTACGCAACCAATTCCATTTTATCATCTGAATAATTTATCACTTCACTAAGCCACCTGACGATAGTATTGCCTCTTGTAACTTTCTAATAGCTCTTCTTTGGATTCTAGAAACATGCATTTGCGAGATACCGAGACGATCACCAGTTTCTTTTTGACTAAGCTGTTCCATGTATGTAAGTTGAATAATCTCTTTTTCTCGATCGGTTAATACATTAAATGCATTAGCTACAAGCAAGCGCTGATCAGTTTTTTCATACTCTCCATCTGTTTGTCCTATGACATCAAACAGGGTAATTGTACTCCCATCAGCATCTGATTCTAGCGAATGATCCATAGAAAGAGCTTGATAGCTTTTTCCCATTTCCATGGCTTCTAGAACATCTTCTACTTCTACCTCTAAAAAATCAGCAATTTCTGGAACTAACGGTGATCGCTGATTTTGGATAGTTAACTCTTCTACAGCCGCTCTTATTCTTGGACCAAGCTCCTTAATCCTTCTTGGCACATGAACTGCCCAGGTCTTGTCGCGTAGAAATCTTTTAATCTCACCAATTATAGTTGGTATCGCAAATGCCTCGAAATTTTTCCCAAAAGAAGGATCATATCTGCGAATAGCACCTAGTAATCCATGCATTCCAACTTGGACATTGTCTTCGTGGTGGGATTTGCCGTTCGAATATTTCCTAGCTATGGATTCAACTAATCTTGTATAGTTTAAAACTAGGTTGGTTTGTGCCTCTTCACTATTACTTTGTTGATATTCTTTAATCCATTCTAAAATTTGTTCTTTCGATTCCTTGTTAGGAAGAGATGTGTTCGACATTTTCATCCACCTGCTTTACTCCGACATGCTTCGTCATAAATACAGTTACACCTTCTTGGTGATGGACCTTCACCTCATCCATAAGTGTTTCAATTAAGTATAAACCCAGTCCTCCTTCACGAAGGAAAGAAACCTCATCCACATCATGATATGGACCAACTTTCGCTTTTGTTTCTTCAAAATTAAAACTTTTTCCATGGTCTGCAATCATAATTTCCATTTTATCATCATACAATGCACATCCAATCACTACCTCACCTTCTTCATCCTCGGCATAAGCATGTTGTACTGCATTTGTAACTGCCTCACTTGAAGCTATTTTTAAATCCTCTATATCATCATACGTAAACCCCATACGGTTCGCTAAACCAGATATAGTAAGTCTAGCAACGCTAACGTATTGAGGCTTTGCAGGCAATCGAATTTCTACATAATCAAACGGTTTCATCTATTTTCACCTCTTCGTTTGTCGTTTGAATGTCCATGATATCTCCCAAACCAGTTATATCAAACAAACGTTTCAAACGAGATGAAAGTCCGGTCAATTCCATTTGAACCTTTGATTCACTTGCGTTCTTGTAAAAACCTACAAATACTCCAAGTCCCGTACTATCCATATATGTAACATCCGTAAGATCTAACTCGACATGAAGATTTTCTTTTAAATCAATTTCACTTAACTTTTCACGTAATAATGGTGCTGTAAAGGCATCAATTTCACCTTTAATAGTACCTTTTACCTTTAAATCTTCTAGGTATAATTCTACTAATATATTCATTCGTTTATCCCCCGTTATTCTCATACTATAAATTATCTATACCACATTTCATCTTCTACTAAACCTATTTTTTATATTTTCTTAAAGATAACTAGCGTAAAATCGTCTCGTTGCTCAAATTCCTGTAGTTCTTCTAGCTTATGAAATACATATTCCACCATTTCCTGAGCAGGTAGATCTCTTACACTTCCTATGATATCCATAACGGTTCTTTGTTCAATAAATCCTTCTTGAGAACGACATTCAGTAACTCCATCCGTCATCATGACAATAAAGTCGCCTTCGTCTAAAAACACAGAATGCTGTTCATATTTTACATTTGGTATAATGCCTAGCAAAAGACCCTTCGCTTTTAATTCCATAAAGCTTTTAGATTTTGCGCTATATAATAACGGAGGCTCATGTCCTGCAGATGCATAAGTAAATTTACTTTCCTCACTATTATATGTGCCGTAAAACATGGAGATAAACATAGAGTCACTCACGCTTTTTTCCACTATACGATTAATAACGTCTAATACAATGATTGGATCTGTTTCGGCCCCATCTAAACTGTCCATTCCATATTTAATCATGGACATGCAGAAAGCTGCTGGTATACCCTTCCCAATGACATCAGCTACTGCAATCCCAACAGTAGTTTCATTGTTTAGAAAGTGCGTATAATCCCCATTCATTTCTTTAGCTGGGACAGAAATTATCCCAATATCTAAACCTGGCATTTCAGGTATTTTCGTTTTAAGCATCGTTTGCTGGATATTTGTAGCAAGCTCTATTTCCATTTTAAGATTCTGCTGCTTTTGAACTAATGTCTGATTTTCTTTAATAGCTAAACCATAGCGAATCATTACCTCTATAAGGAAATCAAAGGAATGTAAAGCTTCTTCGGATAAGTCAGGCATAATCTCTTCTAGCGAAGCTTTATGTATACTAATAACTTCCTCAGGAGAAATATTCTTTTGGATAAGTTGCCTACTTATGTTTTGACCTTCATAAAGGTTAAGCTCTGTTTGGCTTAGGATATACTGTTTTAGTATTTGTTTATATTGTTTTTTAAATTCTTGAGGCATTTATTCTCCCACCCCTTATCTGAGCCACTTAGTTGCACTTATTGTTGTTCCTTCTCCTAGATTAGTTTCAATCTTGAAATCATCCATAAGACGTTTTACACCAGGCAATCCTGCCCCCAACCCACCTGAAGTGGTATATCCATCCTCCATTACTCGACGAACGTCTGGAATACCCGGACCTTTATCTGACGCAATGACAAGTAGACCTTTAAGATTGCCTTCTGTAATTTGTTTAATCTCTATGTTTCCCTTTCCAGCATACAAGTATATATTGCGAGCGAGCTCACTGATAGCAGTAGTAATTCTAGCTTGGTCAACTGTACCAAACCCGGCATCCTTTGCTTCGTTTCTGCCTAACTGCCTAGCAGCAACAATATCCCACTCACTTATAATATCAACAGAAGACCTAATATTCATAATGGATTAGTCCTCCAATTCTCGTTCAAGTTTTTCCAATCCATTTTCTAAATCTAGAGCAGTCGCTACATTCTCAAGTCTGATTCCAAGCTCGATCAATGTAATAGCAACGGCTGGTTGAATCCCAGTCAATACCACTTTAGCTCCCATCAGGCTTGACATATTTATAACGTCTCCCAATACCTTTGCTATAAATGAGTCAATAAAATCAATCGGAGTTAAGTCCAATACCACTCCACGTGCTGAAGTAGAATGAAGTTTATCCAGTAAATCCTCTTGGAAGTTTAAAGCGGTTTGATCATCCAACTCCCATTGAATAGAAACTATTAAACAATCTCTTAATTTTAAAATAGGAATTCTCGTCATCATGTTGATTTCACCTCTACTATCGCTCTATTTGTTAATGCTAACGCCTGCTCCATACCTCTTTGTAACGTACTAGTTGTTGTAAAATTATTTAAATTAATTCCCAAATCGACAATCGTTTGAGCAATTTCCGGTCTTATACCAACTAACATACACTTTGCACCTACTAAACGAACTGCATCAGCGGCTTGGATAATATGATGAGCAACCATCGTATCTACTACTGGAACTCCCGTTATATCTAATAGAACTACCTCGGCCCGATGCTTCACTACGCCTTGCAGTAGATTTTCCATAATTAGCTTAGCTCTTTCTGTATCAATGGCCCCTACTAATGGCATAACAGAAATCTTCTCAAATATCGGGATAAGAGAAGCAGAAAGTTCCTGTAATGCTATTTTTTGAAGACTTACTGTTTTCTCCCATACTTTTGAATATGCATCCACAACAGAATGAGTCACCGGGGTTAACCAATTGTTTAGAATAGCTCGGTATGATTTATAATTACTTTCATTTAAATATCCTTCATTTTCCATTTGACCATAGATAACTTCTGTAAAATTAGATAAGGCTTTTAATACGAAAGAAATAGACCATCCGTATCGGACAATTTGTATGGAAAAATCTTGCAGCTTCACCATATATAATTCATGTTCTTCCGTTAAACTAGAAATCATAAGTTCTCCGAATTCACGTGCTGTATGATTTATTACATTATCAGACATAATTTGAAAGAAGCGATCGTCCTTCTCCTCTTCCATTTTCACTTTCCACTTTTCTAATATATCGTCAATGTGCTCATGAATATATGTCGCAATTTGTTTATTCATTAGTACAGGCCATCTCCTTTAAATCTTTCACATTATTTACTATTGTAACGAATTTCTATTAAATTTACATCTTTTAAAAGTTTTCTAGCTTCCGCGCTCTACTATTTTTAGATTTATGGTAAGAAACTTTTGGGATAGACTTTAAGTTAATATTTCGATATAAAAAGTTAAACTCCTGTGCCTCGACAAAATAAAAAACACAATGTGAGTTTGTCGGTCTCACCTTGTGTTTTTAGTATGTATTAAAATTTCACTAGCCCTAAGCTTATACCTAGTGCGTGATCTACCTCTTCCATTACGTCTTCGTCTAAATGTGTAATTTTATCTGTAAGTCTTGATTTATCTATTGTTCGTAATTGCTCTAACAAAATTACAGAATCACGTTCGAAATCATATTCCTTTGCATTGATTTCTACATGCGTCGGCAACTTTGCTTTCTGAATCTGCGCAGTTATAGCC
>CAKQHO010000131.1 GCA_934234185.1 uncultured Psychrobacillus sp.
TGCCTTTCCAGACACTCGAAACAAAACCATAAAGAAATGGTTGCTCTACAAACATATTCCCAAAAATCCTCATCTCGCTTACGCTAATAGGCTCGCCTGTATATGAATCAAATGATGATATTGTTTCTGGCACTTCCGGCACTATATAAAGAGCAATCATTAAACTGATAAGAGATATACCAAAAATCATGAGAAACCCAATTATCATACTCATAAAAGCTTTTACTAAAATATATGTACGCAGCTTGGCTCGAGGGAGTATATATTTTACGTAGAACGTTTTCCGTTCAAAATACATAATCCAAGCTGTAGGAATTACACAAACGAGTGCGTAAAATAAGATGAAATATTCAAATCCTACCTCATAAGCTTGCAGTTGTTGTTCAATTTGATATCCTTTATATCTTGTTAATGTTGTCATACTAACAGCTACAATTGAAAGTAAGAATACAAGCCAAAATGGAAACTTCATTTTCTGCCATTCATTTTTTAATAAATTTTTCATTTCCTCATCACCTCACAGCCCACTATAAATAAGTCATAATATGAAAACAACCCTTACAGAACAAACAAAGGTTTTACAGGAACGTAAACTTTTTCATTCCCGTAAAACCTTCTTTCATGCCTTAAATAAAAGACCAATTGTTAACATATTCAACTCATTCTTTAATATAATTTTTGCATTATATTGTTTTGCAATTTGTTTCACATTATGCAAACCAAACCCTCGTTTACCATTTTTCGTTGAATAACCTAATTCAAACATTTTCTGCATTTGTTCATTTGTCATTTTCGGGGCTGGATTGCTTAATTCTATCCGAAGATATTCTCCTTCCATCTCACCTAGTAATTTAATTGATTGACCGCTACTACATGCTTCTAATGCATTGTCTAGCAAGATCCCTAACAGTTCAACTAAGTCTACTTCTTCACAAGGTGATTTATACGAAGGGATATTAAAATGAATATTTAGATGGATCCCCATTTGTTCGGCACGTCGTAATTTAGCGTACAAGAAACCTGCTACAATCTTCTGATCCATCATTAACAATTGTTGCTGATTTGGCTGTAATTTCACATTTTCAGTGTACTTAGCTATTTGTTCTTTAGCCTCCTGTAAAGATTCTGCAGTTTCTAAAATACTTGTCATGGCAAGTAGCTTATTAGAAAACTCATGCTGTCTTGCCCGAACTTCCATAACAAGTTCATCAATAATGGGTATATATTCTTCCGTAGCTTGCAAACGTATCATCATCGCTTGCTGCCGTTTTTGTGTATATATAAACAAGGTAAAGAAAATACATAACAATGCTGCAACTATCATCAAAATTTGTTTTACTCCACTTGGCATTCCATCCATATAAAATCCATAGGCAACCATGCTTCCAAAAAATACAATATACAAAACAAACTGCTGTAAAATGGTCATCTTATCAAAATGCAAATGTCCAACAAATTTTGTGAAAACAAAATAGAAAGTTAAAGTAAAAATTAATCCGAGGACATGATTCCAAGTTTCCATAGCACCTAAAAGCTCTGTTAATAACACTGCCTGCATTTTTATGATGAGCCAAACAACTAAACTTAAAAATGTCATAGATAAAATGGTTAAATGACTACGTTTAAACAAATAGCTATTTGCTAATAATGTCAAAATGCAAAACACGATAAAAGTTTCCACATAATTAAAAGGCAAAATTTGTAGATATTCTTCTGAAGAATACGACAAATTTTTATAATCATTTAAATAAATAAATCCTACTAACAAGATAATCCAAACTAAATGCCCTATTCGCCACCTTAACTGTTCTCTAAAAAACAAGCAAGTTAAAATCCATAAAGCCAATATATCAATCAACACCATCAGTGAATCACCCTTACTTCAATATGTCCTGAAACTTCAATCCAATTGGAATGTCCCCGTTCATACCACGGAGCTTCACCCTCTGACCAGCCCAATCCACCATCTCCACCTGATTCCGATTCACAATAAAGCTTTTATGTACTTGGACAAAACGCACATCCACTAGCTCTAATACTCGCTTAAGTGAATAGTTTGAAATCATTACCTCCTCTAGCATTCCATCACGCTTCACGTGCAAACACAATTTCTTTCCAAACGACTCAATATAATATAAATCTCGCAAATAATATTCAAATAAAAAGCCCTTTTGTTCAATTTTCAGCGTAGCTTCATCTGGCGTATCGTTTGTATAATTCAAATAAGCAAATACTTCTTCCATTACTCGACAAAACTCTGCCTCTGTATATGGCTTGATTAAATAATAAAAGCATTTTAGCTCCCGATAAGCATACAGTTCCTCTGTTGCAATACCCGTTTCAAAAACAATTGGCGCAAACTGATAAGATGGCAACATGCGAATATGCTTTACTAAATCCGTCCCTTTAAAATCCACAAGCTGTATATCCACTATAAAAAAATCAATCTTTTTTTCACGCGTAATCTTTAATGCCTCAGTCGCACTATCCGTCATAAAAATATGTATATTGGAATCCAACCGCTTTAGCATTGCCACTAAAAATTGTTGGACATTTGCATCATCCTCAACAACTAAAGCCTGCATACTGATTCCTCCTCAATTAAATTGACCTATTATTTAACAATATATCACTTTGGCCTATTTAGGGTAAACAAAAGAAAGTATCTCGCTATAAAATGAAAAAGCTCACCAATCAAAATGGTTACTGGGGATCTTTTGCTAACTTCATATTAACCCAAGCCATTTTTTCATAAAGTGTAATAAATCTAATTTAAGTTGAACAGAATAAAGCTTCTATTGCTTGTTTCTCGTCAATTCAAGTATATAAAAAAGTGTGATTTTGTGCTTTTTTTATGGTGAAATTGTTTGGATACCCCAACAAATATTATAGAACCGTATACTTAGACATATTTTTCTGGTATGTACAACCGCATATAAAGATAACCTTCCTCTATATCGTCTGTTATTTCAAAACCTATGTTGCTCCAAAATTTTTGTGCGGTTTTATTTTCTAATTTAACTGGTAAGGAAATCCTACTAGCGTTGTATTCTTTCCACAAATATTCAACACAAAGCTTAGCCGCAGCTGATCCATAGCCCCTTTTTTGAAAACGGCTATCTATCATAAAATTTATGATTTGGGGGTTGTTTTCGCCAATATACATTAAAACATAACCCACCATCACGTTTTCGTCATAAATTGCAAAGGGACGCGAGTCATCATAAAACACCCACGCTTCGGCTAAAGACCACGCTACAGAGTCTACAAAGTCCGAATTGGTATCAGCTGTATGCAAATTTAAACATTCTTCATAATTGTCCTGATTAATTGTTCTTAACTCTACCAATAAGTATCACCATCCATACATAGTCAAGGGGATTTAGTGTAAATAATTCAACTTTCGAAAAGTGGAATTAGCAAATAAATCTTAATACAACCTGGAAATTCTATAATTTTAGTCATTACAGGAATGCTACCCCGATAGGTTAAGTGTACCATTTCATAAACAAAACAATCTTGCAAAAAATCAAACATAGACTTTAACATAGCCTTTTATTTTTACATCATTTTTAATGACTTTAATCTTCTCCTTATCGTTAAGCCAATAAACGCTGCGGCAATGGCTTTTAGAAGATCAGGTATAACAAAAAGTAGTAATCCACTACGAAGCGCTGCATCCCATGACAAGTTTCCGATAAATTTTAGCCATACTGCTCCTACAATCAAGATAATTAAGGCACCCAAGCAGTTTGCTATAATGGCATGCAGCTTGCTGTACTTAAAAAATTGCAAATATGTGCTGATAAACAATGCTGCTGGAAGAAGTCCCATTAGATATCCCCCAGTGGGGCCCACCATTACAGCTGGTCCAGCTTTCATCCCAGCAAAAACTGGAACACCGACTAGCCCCATCGCTAAATATAAGAGTACTGCCAACATTGTATACCTTATTGGTAAAATTGTTCCTGTTAACATTACTGCTATAGTCAGTAAAGTAAAAGGAACCGGTGGAATATTAATCATAATTTGTGCTGATACGGCTATAATAGCTGCAAACATAGCCGCCACAATCATTTGCTTTAAATTAGTAGCTCCCATTATCATATCTCCTCAAGATGTGTTAACTAAATATAATTATTAAGTTAACACATATTACACATAAAAAAAAGACGAAATCATATAGAAATCGTCTTTTACCAGTATTGGATAGCATTTTCGATAGAGCTTAACCCTACCGGCCCCTTTTGTAAAGGGGGCGGACAAGCCTTGTTATAAGCGATAATTTTTTCATTTGCTTTCGTAATACGAAATTGTAGACCTTCCAACTGACCACTTTTTTTCAAGCTTGCTATTTCCTGAATTTCATCGCGGATTTCATGCTGGAGCTTAAGCCAGGGTGGTTTAAAACCAGCATCCTTCGCTATTTTTTGAAAGTGCTGAAAGACATCACCTGTAAGATAGTCGTCCGACAAGGGCTTTCCCTGTCCCTTTAAATTATTCATTCCGCCAGTCTTTCCGTATTCCCTTAAAATATCACCCGTCAAATCATTTGTTGGTTGATTGTAAAAATGATCTTCCATCTCTATCCCTCACTTCACATAATGAATAGATGGTGCTTTTTCTAACAATACCTCCAAAAACTTTTCTTTCTCACTTGGGGAGATAATTACGCTACCTAGTGCCGCTTTTTTGTAATGAATTTCTATTGCATCTTTTGCGGATAAAATTCGATAACCTGCAAGCCATTGATTACTGTGATTAACCTTTGTTATATCCTCATAAGGAATTCTACTGCGGAACAAGCCCCCTTTTACGAAGAGATGGTCCTTCTCAAAAACATATCGGATACCTATGGAGGTCCAAAGTATCAGTCCAGCAGTAAGCACGAATATACCGAGACAAACGAGTATAGCTATCCAATCTGTTTGTTCCTCTCTCATAAATAACTCATAGATAATTGGCCAAAGCGTAGTGACAGCTATGAGACCAATAGCAAAGCCGAGCATTTTTTTGAATGTTCGGTCCATTTTTGATGTAAATACCATTCATAACACCTCTATACTGACTTGTTGGCGGTACCCTTTATTTCCTCACGGATAGAATAGATATTCTTTAAAATTGCTTTAATAACTGCATAGGTTGGTACTGCCACAATGATTCCCATTAGACCAGCAATATTTCCAGCAGCAAGAATAATTGTAATAACCGTAAGCGGATGGATATCTAATGATTTCCCCATCACATTCGGGGTGATAAAAGTACTTTCAATTTGCTGAGCTACTAGCATAACAATTGCCACATAAATCGCTAGCTTAGGCTCTTGTATTAATGCGATGATAATCGCAGGCACTAGTGAAATATATGGACCTAGAAACGGAATGACATTCATTAACATACCAAACAACGCTAATAGCAGTGGATATTCCAGACCGATTATAGAGTAACCGATAAACAGCATGACTCCTACTAAAAAGCTAACAAATAATTGACCTTGAATATATGCTCTCAAGGTAGCATCAATATCTAATAGTGTCTTCGTAATCCAACGCTTCTTTTCACCCTTAAAAAATTGGGTAACAAATGGAATAAATTTTTCATGGTCTTTTAGCATGTATACTAAGAAGAAAGGTACTAGTACAATTAGGAAAACTCCTTGAAAAACATTCTGTATAAATTTAATGAGGAATGAACCTGCTGAAACAGCTATTGTATCTATTTTTTCCGTAGCACCCTTAATTGTATCTTGAACAGATTCAGGCAGCTCCGTTATTCTATCCTTTTGATCAATTGTATAATTAATAAATTCTTCTACTTCTTCTACCATTCCTGGCGTATTTTTAGCGAATTTATTTACTTGATCCGTCACTGCAGGTCCTATAAGCGCATAAAAGCCCCAACCGAGTAAACCAATTACCGCAAACACGGAAACTATACTTGCCCAACGAGGAAATTTTTTTGACTCTAACCATAGTTGCAATGGTTTAGTTAAATAAAATAGAACCCCGCCTAGCAATAAAGGCATAAAAATTGTCTGAGCAATAATTACAAATGGGGAAAATATACCTTTTACCTGCATAAACATATAAATAATTACTAACGTTAATAATATGCCGATCCCGACCTGGAACCAAAGCTTCTTTGTCAAAATACGTTCACATCCTCTAATTAAATCAACCTATCTAACAATACGTGAATCCTTCTTTCAAAGTTTCAACTATTATAAACAATCTTACCATTTTTTGTCTAGACTGTTAAATCTTCTATTTTTTTATTTTTTATCTTTAGCAAGTATCCGACCATAAAATAAAGGGAATTCGTTTTTCAAAATAGAAGTAACAGACGAGGAGTGTGATGGAATAGATGAAAGTTTTGTTTTTTGCTTTTCCTCAATATGCTGATTTTGAGGTCGCTCATACACTTTTTTTCTTAAGAAAGCTTGGGAAAGCCCAGATAACTACTATAACTGTAGACGGTAAACAAGTAGAAAGCGTAGGTGGCTTACATACACTCGCACACCTTGCTATAGAACACGTTATAATAAATGAGTATGATTTAGTTCTCCTTCCAGGAGGGGACGGTGTTGATGAAGTCCTAGCTTCTCCTTCCCTTTTAGGTTTATTACAAAAAGCTGCTACATTACAAATTCCTATTGCAAGTATCTGTGCTTCTTCTACTTTTTTAGCAAAAGCTGGACTATTACATGGAAAAGAATTTACTTGTTTACCAGGTACATTTGCGCAGTATAAAAAGCTTTTTGAGGGCGCTCATTATACGGAACGGGAGATTGAAATAAATAACGGGTTCATTACAGCTAAGGGAACGGCCTTTCCTTTGTTCACTTTAGAAACTTGTAAATTAGTAGGACTCGTGAAAGATGAAAAGCAAGCAGATTCCATACTAGCCTTTTGCAGGGGAACAGCTTAGAGAGGAGTTAATAAGATGTTTTGGATTCGAATATTACTTATTTTAGTGTTTAGTTGGATTCTTTTGCTTGTTATCGGAGGCTTAGGTACAAGTCTATTAGGAGTAGAGGTAACTATTGCCTTTGTTGTATCACTTGTGGTTGTTTTATTGATTTATATTATTAGCCTATTGAATGACATTAGAGAGAGACAGGACCAATTAATTCAGATCCATCTAAAAAATGAACAAAGGGGAGCATTGGATGAACACGTGGAAGAGAGAAAAGATTCAAACAGCGAGAGGTAGCTTTGAAGTCTTTTCAAAAGGAACCGGTAAACCTTTATGTGTGACACATCTATACTCTGCCTATAACGATTCAGGAGATTATTTTGCTGACATGTTCACGGAGCATTATCAGGTGTTTTTAGTCAATTTAAAGGGAGCTGGAAATTCGGACAGCCCACAGGAAGCGTACGAGTTAAGTATGATAGACGCAATGCTAGATTTAGAGGAAATTAGAAAGGAAAAAAACCTTTCCACCTGGACATTTGCCGGTCACTCAACAGGTGGAATGCTCGGTATTCTCTATGGTATTCATTTTTCGTCGTCCTTAGACGCACTAGTCATAGTAGGTTCTGCTGCAAGGGAGTATAGCTCCTCCTCCGAGAGGTGTATTTATAATGAAAAACACCCCAAATACGCTAGAATGCAAGAGCTAATGGAAACATTGAAGAAGCCTGCTCTTTCCCCGATTACAAGGGCAGAGTTAACAAAGGAAAGGACTCAGCTATCCCTTTACCAACCAGAAAAATATGAGCAATACTTTTCTAAGAATATAAACAAAGGGATTGCTGCTAGTCGATTAAATTTTTTTAGCCGGGAAGCACTTATTTTCGATGTCACTCGACAACTAGCTTCTATCCAAGTGTTTACCTATATCCTTTGTGGTAGACGTGATGTTCAATGTCCTCTAGAGTTTTCCGTAGAAATAAATGATTTAATTCCTCATTCCTCTTTATGGATTTTTGAAGAAAGCAATCACTACCCTTTTTTAGAAGAAAAGGACGAGTTTCAACAAGCAATCAATTACATTGTTCAAATGAAACCTTTTCCACACCTACATATTGACTCTTGAATTTAAGGTTAATCCCTCAGCAAGCTTTTAAAGCCTTAGGACGATTACATTGAAATGACTCCTATATTTCTCTAAAACAGCTTATTCATATTCATTAACCGTCATTAACTTTCGACCTATATAAAAAGCCACGGATTAACCGTGGCCCAGAGTGTAGACAAAAGGGTTGGAAATCGAAACGATTTCCAACCCTTTTGCTATTATCACAGTTTACCTTCTGGAAAAAGAGTTAATTCAGCTCTCGATTTTGTTTGTTTTACGCCATTTTTGGCATTTCCAGGTCCAGCTGGCCAACTTCTTAAGATTTAAGGCAGCAAAAGTTAGCATCGCCTGCATGGACAATTTTTTAA
>CAKQHO010000132.1 GCA_934234185.1 uncultured Psychrobacillus sp.
TATTTATTTCCAGCAGATTACCAATACTTGCGTTTGAAAGAGAGTTACTTGCGGTTTCGAGGGAGATACTTGCGAAGGTAGCCAGGTTACTTGCGCATACGAGGTGAATACTTGCGGTCGTGGGGTGTTTACTTGCAGAAACGTGTTTATTTCCAGCAGATTACCAATACTTGCGTTTGGAAGAGAGTTACTTGCGGTTTCGAGGGAGATACTTGCGAAGCTAGCCAGGTTACTTGCGCATTCGAGGTGAATACTTGCGGTCGTGGGTGTTTTACTTGCAGAAATGTGTTTATTTCCAGTGAATTACCAATACTTGCGGTTACAAGGGAGATACTTGCGAAGCTAGCCAGGTTACTTGCGCATACGAGACGAATACTTGCGATCCGGGGTGTTTTACTTGCAGAAACGTATTTATTTCCAGCAGATTACCAATACTTGCGTTTGAAAGAGAGTTACTTGCGGTTTCGAGGGAGATACTTGCGAAGGTAGCCAGGTTACTTGCGCATACGAGGTGAATACTTGCGGTCCCTTACTTGCAGAAACGGGAAAACTGCCATGCTAGTAAAAAAGCCATCGAAGGCTTATAACCTCGATGGCATGAAAAATTAATATCTTGTTTCTAAATCAATTCCAGTATAGAAATGTTTTAAGATTACATCGTACGTGTAACCTGCCTCAGCCATGCCTACCGCACCGACCTGTGACATACCAACTCCGTGGCCCCATCCGCCGCCATTTACCTTGAAGCCTGTAACCTCATCTGTTTCATTGTCTATAACAGGCTCGATGATAAATAATGTGCTTAATAAAACAGCAGGGTTTCCACTAGCGTTGATATATTGAAGCGCCCAACGAATTTGATCTTTATATTCATAGAACGTTCCGTTTTCTGTAACGAATTCAATCGTTGCTACACGTCCTGAAGAGGAACGCTCTGTTACGTTAATCTCTAAAACTCTTCCAACATTCGTATTGTAGTAGGTGCTTAGCACTTGGCTAATTTCCTCAGCTGTCCATTCAAAGTTCCAGCGGTAATAGCGGGACCAGTTTGCTTCGAAATCACCTTTTTTCACTTCACGGAGTGATTCCCCACTACCATTCTTTTTATATATGTCTAAAGCAGGTACATATTTTAAGGAGTTTCCTTTTTGAGCTACATGCTTTGCACGTAAATAAGGCGTAGCCTCTGCTCTCCATACATCCTCATTATTTGCTGTGAAGCCTCCACTTGTAGAGTGAAACACAGCATTGATCATTTTGCCTTCATACGTAGCAACAATGCCCTTGGTACCGTCTACTGCTTGATTAGAAATAGGGTGCTCGTCCTCAAAGCTTCCATACACCTGATCAGAGGTAGTTGGTAATAGGTCATATCCATCGATGTTACGTTTTCCTAAGTTTGACAATGCATACGTACGTGCCGCGATAGCTTGTGCTTTTTGTGCTTCTACTTCACCGTATGGGTTTGGTGGAAGCTCTTTAGGTACCACTGCATATAAATAATCTTCTACAGATAATTCATTGATTCCAGCAAGTGTACCAGCACTGTTAAAGCCTACTTCAGCAATTCCACGGTAGCGCTTTCCATTCATTTTAACCATTCCCGATGAAGGGATTATTTGAATTGGATTTTCAGTGGTGATTTCTGTATCTCCATCCTTCACCTTTAACTGAGATTCACCTTCTGCTAAGGTGATTAATCTCCAATAAGAGTCAGTACCAGCCAAGCCCTTTTCTACTATTTCATTTTTAAAGGCTGTTCGAATTGCAAAAGAAGCATCTGCAGGAAACTCTCCGATTAACAGACGGTATCCATTATTGTAAGGCTCTAAATAGGTAGGATATCCTTCACGAGTGGCACGAGCTAACCAATCATCAATATAAGCCTGACTAGTGGAAAAGGCAGCCTGTAATCGATAGTTTGTCTGAATGGTAGAGGAGGATGTAAGGGATACGGAGACTTCATTATTAGAGCCAGTTAGTAGAACTTCTCCTGTTACTTTATCCTTCACCACAAAATTCTCTGTTCCTCCAACTGTTAGTGTTTGGACAGTTGGCAATACACCGATACGGATAGTTGGTGTAGTAGGATCAGCGCTAACCTTTCCGGTTGCACCAAGTCCCTGAAAAAATAATACGCTAACTAAGAAACATGCAACAACATACTTGAATACTTTTGACAAAGCATTCCACCCCTTCGTTGAAATTTTTTATTGCAAAGCAAACATTCTCTAAAACTCTGAAAATTCCTTTTAAATTATATTGAAAATTATGATATTTTATTTTAAATCATACTTGGGGAGGAGATGAAATTTGAAATACTGTGATATAAGAGGGGTAGAAGAAAGGTGAAATAAGTATAAAATACCCACTCTGTAAATATTTAGATAATAAATAATAAGATGGAAAGGAGATCGCGGAAACAGAGAAAATAACGATTAATATGAATGTAGTAGAGTTAGGTAAAGTCGATTTATTAGTAGAGCAGGGTTTTTATTCTAATCGTACTGATTTTATAAGGGCGGCGATAAGAAGTCAGCTTGCTACTCATAATCTAGTCATTGAACAGGTCGTAAACTTGAATTCCTTTTCTCTAGGAGTGAGTTTATATTCAAAAAAGGATCTAGAAAAACTGGCAGCATCTAATCAGATGATTTCTATTAAAGTAGTTGGCATGCTTGTCTTAAGTGAAGACATTGATGAGGAGTTAGCAAAGAGGACGATTAATTCGATTAAGGTGTTAGGAGTTTTTAAAGCATCGGCTAAGCTAAAGTCTCTATTTTTAAAGTGAAAAACCAGAGAGTAAGTACTCTCTGGCATTTAATCGAACCAATACTCAATAATGTCTACTTTTTTATTTGTAGCATCTAATCGAACCTTTCGTCCGATTGGCATGGTTAGCATAGGTTGGGTATGGCAGCAATCAAAGTCAGCTAGAATTGGTATACTAGATTCACCGAGCGTTTCAAGTAATATGTCGCTAGGTGATAAGCCTGTTCCTTCATCTTCAAAGAGTTCGTGCTTTCCAAGAATAATTCCAGCTACTCGGTCAAAAACACCATTTACTTTAAGAAGGTTAAAGTTTTTTTCAACCACAGAAGCTGTTTTCATCGTATCCTCGATAAATAGGATGTCTCCCTCACGTATCGCAGGCATATACGGACTGCCCCAAAAGCCATACATGGCATTTAAATTTCCACCAATTAATCTACCAGCAGCATTTCCATCGACTACTGTTTTCCAACTATTGTTCCGTTTATCTTTCTCTTTTGTTTTTTCCTCCCAATTCACTGGCTCGTCTGACCAAAAGGGCGGTGTTGGGATAGAATAAGGAATAGATTGCTTTTTCACAAGCATTTGATAAAAACTATCATACGTATAATCTACGAAAGGTTCGAATTCGCCAAACGAAGGAACCAAAGCTGGACCATAAAAGGTAGGAATATCTGTTTGAGTATAAATTGCAAGTAATACAGCAGTTGCATCAGAATAACCAATCATAATTTTGGGATCCTTCTTAAATGCCTCGTAATCTATGTATGGAAGGATTGCATTGGAATTTGTTCCTCCGATTGTTGACATAATACAACGTACCTCAGGATTTCGAATGAGCTCATTAAGCTCTTCAGCTCGTTCTTGGATGGTGCCGGAACGATAGAAGTCACGCTTCCCAGTTAAGCTTCCTTTGATAACTTCAAAGCCCTTGTCCTGTAAAAAGCGTATTGCTCGCTCTGTTCGCTTAGGAGAGGTGTTCGTTATAGGAGAAGAAGGAGAATAAATCCCAATTTTATCCCCTTCTTTAAGATGTTTGAAAGTCATGCCTACACCAGCCTTCTAAATATAATAATTTAATTGTAAGCTGTGTAAACTCGATAACACAATATCTCTACAAAAATAAAAGCCTTATACAGATTGCTATAAGTCCAACACCTAGATAAATCCAAGCTTTAATCGCCTTCGTTTTACTATTCCTTCTGTGACGATCTTCCTTTAAAATTGGGTATTCCTTTTCCAAGTTTCGAATAAAACCTTCCTTCCTTTAATTTTCCGATTATTTACAATTATAACAATTTACGATTATAATAAACAAGATGAAGGAGGTACACAATGAATAAAAAAGGTCTTACGATGATTTTTACATTTTTAGGAATACTATGCTTTGTTGCTTCCTGGCTGTTTATTTTTCTTGACAGTAGTACAACAAAAGATAGATTAATGATTCTTTCCTTATTAAATGGATTGATGATCTTGTTTTTTATAGTAGCGCTGTATAGCAGTAAGAAAATTATATTTAGAGCGTCTATACTGATAAGTATTTATTTTTTTATAATGTTAATGCTTGCGATGTCGCCTTTTTTTACTATTGCTTTAAGTGAAGTACCAAACTTAGTTAGTATGATAGTTCTTCTAATAGTATCGGTTTATTTAGTTGAAAAAAGTAAAGGGAAAGATAGAGCTAGTTGGTATAACGGAAAATTTCCGAGGTTTTTGGGTATTTCCTTTTTAGTAGTATTGTTGGGGGCTGTTTTCCGACCATTATTTGTCTTGTGGGTTCTGATTACTATGTTATGGTCAGTGAATGTATATATTAGAATCGAAGAGAATCATTTAGTATATGAGCTAGAGCTATTCAAACTAGTAATTTATTCGCGTATTTATTCTCCTGAGGAAATAAAAGAGGTGAAGTTAATGAGGACTGGTTGGATGGATCCTGCTGCAAACGTAAAATTGTACAAAGGAAGAGACATAAAAATTACATACTTCACACCGAATGATATATATCAGCGGTTACACCGTTTTACGATAGACAACGATATCAAGCTGGTTTTAACAAAGGATTATGAAATGCTCGAAACGAGAAGGAAAAGAAGGGAAAAGGAAATGCAGTCATCTTAGAGTAGATTTTCCTTTCTTTCTATATAATAAGAATTAGTATAGGTAGAAGGGAAGCATCGACATGCAGCTTGTTTTAACATTTATAATCCTTTTCATAAGTATCGTATTATTTGTTAGCAATAAAGTAAGGGCTGACCTTGTGGCGCTGTGTGCCCTTTTAGCATTCGTCATTACAGGAGTTTTGGAGCCGACAGAAGCATTGGCAGGATTTTCTAACTCGGTTGTGATTATGATCGCCGGATTATTTGTAGTGGGAGCTGGTATTGTTCGTACAGGGCTTGCCCAATCTGCAGGGAACTTGCTGCTCAAATGGTCGGGAGATAGTGAAGGTAAGCTTTTTCTTTTATTACTCGTAATTACTGGTAGTGTTGGAGCATTTATGAGCAATACAGGAACGGTTGCGTTAATGCTGCCAATTGTCATCAGTATAGCTATGAGTATAAATAGTAGCCCTTCCAATTATTTAATTCCACTTTCCTACATAAGTAGCTTATCCGGGCTCTTGACCTTGATAGCAACTCCAGCCAACTTGATTGTTAGTCAAGTTCTAGTAGATAACGGTTTTGACAAGCTCGGCTTTTTTGAAATTACACCAGTAGGTATAATAGCAATTATCGTTGGGATCTTGTATTTTACCCTAGCAAGGAAATGGGTTTTACCTAAGTCTAAAAAGAATAATACAGTGAACGGAGTACATACTTTGTCTCCTAAGCAGCTTGCAATTGATTATAAGCTAGGAGGCAGTCTTCATCTGCTCAGGGTGCCTGTAGAATCTCCAATGAATGGGCTGCGACTAGCCGATTTAAAGCTTCCGGCCAAATATCATTTAGCCATATTAAAAATTGATCGAAAATCGATGGAGGGAATGAATATTCTTCCTATTACCTATCAGGAAATGGCTGGACCTTTAAGTACGGTACATGATAAGGATAAGCTCTACATTCAAGGTTCATTGGACAATATAAAGAGGCTAGTGGAGGACTATCAGCTAGAAATAGACGAGGAAGATCCAGCGGCTGATACGCTTGTGTCCAAACAATTAGGAATAGCAGAAGTATTATTAACCCCTCATTCAAGTCTGATTAACGAAACGATTGCAGGGATAGGCTTTCGAGAGAAGTATAATTTGAATATTCTCGGGATCAATCGAAAAGGAGATTACGTCTTAAATGATATGGCTGATGTAAAGCTCCGGTTTGGAGACGCACTACTTGTGCAAGGTGCTTGGGAAGAAATAGAGCTATTGTCCAAGTCGATGCAGGATGTAGTAGTGGTAGGACAGCCGAAGGAGCATGCAGGAATTGCTGCTGCAAGTGGGAAAGCTCCGATAGCAGGTGGAATCATGCTATTCATGATTATATTAATGGTTTCAGAGGTATTCCCAGCAGTTATTTCCGTGCTAATAGCCGCAGCGTTAATGGTGATAACAGGCTGTCTTAGAAATATGGATGATGCGTATGGAAAGATGAACTGGGAGAGCTTAATCCTTATTGCAGCAATGCTACCAATGGCAACTGCACTTGAGAAGACAGGTGGGATGGTAATCCTTTCACAAGGGATAATTAATTTGCTTGGTGGCTTTGGAGCATTTGGGGTTTTGGCAGGTATTTATTTTATTACCATGGTCTTTGGTCAATTTATTTCGAATACTGCAACTGCCGTTTTGTTTGCTCCGATAGCAATGAGCGCAGCAATTAGCATGGGAGCAAATCCATATACGTTTTTAATAGCGATTGCTGTATCCTCTAGTATGGCATTTGCTACTCCTGTAGCCTCACCTACAAATGCCTTAGTGATGACTGCGGGAGGATACAAATTCATGGATTTTGTGAGAGCAGGAATTCCGCTACAGGTTGTTATGATGATTGTCATGCTGCTAGTAATCCCACTATTTTTCCCAATCTAATGTAAAAGGGTATCTAGAAATGATGATGCCGACCATCTTTGAATTCAAAGTGGAAAGAACTATATAAAAAATTGTAGCCAAGGATTTTATTCCTTGGCTATTTTATTTCCAATTTTGGTTAATATATCCGACAAACGGGAATAGTAAACTATAATTCTTTTATTCGACTGATGAATATGATATAACTATGAATAGTTGATTTAAAACATAGTAAACAACTAGGAATAATACCCTTAAATGAAAGAGGTTAAACTATGGGAAGAGAATTTGTAAATATTTTTGATGAATGGGCTGATTCTTATGACACGTCTGTTACAGGAAATGACCCGGAGTACAAAGATGTTTTTGAAGGATACGAGGCAATTTTAGATGAAGTAGTAAAAAAATCTTCTGGGACGATTATTGAGTTTGGTACAGGTACTGGCAACTTAACAGCAAAGCTCATTGAAGCTGGGTATGAAGTGATAGGGATTGAACCAAATGAGAAAATGCGTGAAATGACAGCTAAAAGGTTTCCAAACCATGAAATTATAGATGGAGATTTAATCCAATTTGACATAAAAAATAAGGAAGTTACAGCGTTTGTAAGCTCGTTTGTTTTTCATCATTTAACAGATGAGGAAAAAGGCGAGGCACTACTTACTTATGCTAAATTATTGCCTGCTGGTGGAAAGGTTGTTTTTGCAGATACTGCTTTTATTACAGAGGATGCAAAGCAAGCGCAAATTAAGAAGGAACGAGATCGTAACTATCATAACGTTGCGGATGATTTAGAGCGCGAATACTATACCACGATTCCAATATTAACAGATCTTTTTGAAAAAGCAGGATTTCAAGCACATTTCTCGAAGATGAATGACTATGTATGGATTATGGATGCAACGAAAAAATAAGGAGCGATAGACAATGAAAAAAATGAATGTAGAAAGTTTTAACCTTGATCACACAAAAGTAGTAGCGCCATTTGTTAGATTGGCAGGTAAGAAGAAAGGGCAGCATGGAGACGAAATTTACAAATACGATATTCGTTTCAAACAACCGAACAAAGAGCATATGGAGATGCCAGGATTGCACTCATTAGAGCATTTAATGGCAGAAAATATTCGTAACCACACAGACCAAGTAGTAGACTTAAGTCCAATGGGCTGCCAAACTGGCTTCTACCTATCTGTTATTAATCATGAAAATTACGATGAAATTCTAGTTATTCTAGAAAAAACTTTAGAGGATGTTTTACAAGCTACTGAGGTTCCGGCTTGTAATGAGGTTCAATGTGGATGGGCAGCTAGCCATAGCCTAGAGGGAGCAAAAGAGATTGCTTCTCAAATGCTTTCTAAAAAAGATGAATGGCATGTCATTTATAACGAGGAAGCATAAATGAAAATCGTAAAAAGCGTGCAGGAGTTAGTAGGAAATACTCCAGTTATTGAGATTTCACATATAGAGATACCTAATAAGTGCCGCATATTTGCGAAGCTGGAGTATCTAAATCCAGGTGGAAGTGTAAAGGATCGCCTGGGAC
>CAKQHO010000133.1 GCA_934234185.1 uncultured Psychrobacillus sp.
AAAGTGTAGAACCATTAAATAATATGGTCCTACGCTTTTATTTTGCAGTAAAAAACGAGCTTCCAAATTATTCATGCCTTTAGCTTTTCCTATTAAAATACCGCCCAAAAACGGAGGCAATTATCTGCTGAAATAACATTCCTAGCACGACCGGCAGTGCAACTAGCGGAGAAAAATAGGTTGTCGCAAGTACCACGCCCGCACTAATATTTCTCATGCCTCCCAGAAATGTCAGGGTAATAACATTCTGATCCGATTGCTTAAACAGGCGCCCGATTCCATAGGAAATAAAATAGCCACATACCGCTATAAACAGCACAAGAATGCCAAGTCCTATCAATGCCAGCTGGGCATCCAGTAAATATGGAGCAACTACCGCCCCATTTAGCATCACTACTAAGGAGAACCCCATTTTTGAAAATGGAGCAAGCCTTGCACTTAAGATGTTAACGACTTTTCCTTTCGTCACTTGATTTAGTAGCATACCAGCTAAAGAAGGAACTACGATCATCCAAAAAAGCCCAACGACCATACCATAGGAATCAATTTGAACATTCCCTCCTACCATTAAAGCTAACGTAAAGGGAACGATAAGCGGAGACAGAAGCGAGTCCAGTAAAATAACGGTAAGTGCAAGTGCATTATTCCCTTTGCAAATAGCAACCCACACAAAGCTTGTGATCCCTGTCGGAATTGCCATCGCAAGCACAAGGCCAGTAATGGTATATGTATCCCCATGATAGAAAATATGGCCCATTCCTAGCGCAAAAAGCGGCATGACGATGTGTAAAGCGAGCATGGCAAGAAATATAGGAAGTGGATGGAGCACTACATCACGAAAGGATTTGAAGTTAGAATTTAAGCTCCCTGCAAATGTCATGAAAGCGAAAATCCATGGAATCAGCCATGCATAGGCAACAATATGCTCTGATATTATCACCCCAATAATCACACTGGTGGGAATCAAATAAGCGGTGATTTTTTCTAATAATCTATTTACCTTCCAAAGCATATTGAGAGGACCTCTTTTCATTTCTTACTCCATTATCATTATACATTTATTAGGAGAAGTACGTTACAAAAAATCGTGTTACCCGTTTAAAACTGAGTCCTTCAAAATCCACGTGGCTTGGTGGTCTCGCCCTTTGAAAAATTTACATTTGCTCAGCTAGTCCTCTATACGAATGGCAAGGAGGGTGGAAACAACAATAAAATGCCATGAACTCTAGCTCTGAGTTCATGGCATCAATATGTGTAGGTAGTCCCTTTGTGACTTATTTAGATAACTGGTGGATGGATTGGGATTTGCTGATGATCAAATACTACTGGTGGGTGAATGGGAATTTGATTCTCAGATTCAGAGACAACTGGTGGATGGATTGGTATAGAGGCAATCCCCACAACCGCGCTTATAGCAAGGACAGAAACTCCTACTACTACTATCATTTTTTTCATTCAATACACTCCTTTAGTTAAATGATGAATTGTACAGCCTTTTCAAACTTACCTTCTTGTCGGTAATATTCCCCTAATAGATTAGAGAATTGCTGATGAACTCCTTTTAAGTCTTCATTCTTCGCAATATAAGGAATCAATCTTCCTTCCAAAAATTTCATCGCCTTTCCCTCCTCATCCTCCAGTAGATATAAATAGAAGATAGCGAATAGACGATAATCTAGTTTTTGTTTCCTTCTAGCCTCTCCCTTTAGCTTGCTAAAGGTATTCTTGCTTTCCTCCCACTGCTCCAATCGGTATTGGGAAATTGCTAGATTATATAAGCAAAGTAGATAATGCTCCGAATCACTTGGCATTAAGGAGGCACTTTTTTCAAAATAGTGGAGAGCAGTTTCATACTCACCCTTATTTTGATAAAGATCCCCAATGTTGTGATAGATATTAGGTAACAAATAGTGCAGCTGTAGAATTTCCGCATTTCGTAGAAGGTGTTCATAAGTTTCTATGGCTTCATGATATACCTTTCCACGAGAATAATTGAGGGCTAGGGACATGAGTGTATGAAGGATACGTTTAAAATTAAACTGGTCCTTATAAAACTGAAGAGCCTTTCTACCGTAAATAATCGCTTGGCTAGATTCTTCTAATCTTCCCTTTACAACAGCTAAATGATAGTAAATCTCCCCTTCAAAGGTTCCTAGTTCTTTATTTTCCTGGAGTATACTCGAAAGCTCTCTATCTGCCTCCTCATATTTACCCCGTAATAGTAAAACTAAAGCACCGAAATAGTAAAGTAAATACTTCTCTTGTTGGGAAAGATTTTGTGTGTGTGCATTTAGCCATCTCATTTGATTTTCAGCTAGACCATATTCCCTAGTAAACACATAATATCGTAGTTTATAAAGCTCATATAAATAGATGAAATCCGTAAAAACAATGATTTCCTCATAGTCTTTTAGTTCATCGATAATTTCTCTTGCCTTATCCTCCTCTAGGAAATTCATATGTTTCAATAGCTCGGTAAGTAAATAGGAAATGTTCTGCTCGCTTTTTTTCACATCCTGTAGGTTTATCTTTAAGCGTTCCAGCAATAGGCGGATAGTCTCTGTATTTGCTTCTTTATTATTATTCTCTATTTTACTTAAATGAGGAATCGAACAAATTCCCATTGCTAGTGTATTCTGCGTCATACCTAGCTTTGTACGGTGATATTTAATCAGTGACCCTATTTTCATTTCGTGTTCCTCCTACATCAATTAACTATAGTAATATATATATTAATTGAAATTTTCCCAATAAACAAAATCTTAGTAGTGTGATAGGTTTAAATTGTACTACAAACCAAATCGAAAAGGAGTTATGACGAATGAGAAAAGTAAAAACAGCACTACTCACTCTATTACTTGCAGGATCGGTTACAGCACCAGTTTACGGAGCATCTTTGGACTACGATAGTACCTCAGTTGACAGAAACACAGGTGTAGGGCAAGAGAAATTCCGTGTTTATGTAGAGGCAAATGACAAGGCATCAAAGGCCTCCTTAACAAGTCAATATTCCGTTCGCTGGGAGCTTTCTGAAAATGGGTTTTCAACTGAAATGAATGAGAAGCAATATGAAGCGTTGCAGAAAAACAAAAATATTACGGTTACGAAGGTACCTGTCGTAACTCTTGATACAATTGGGTTAGAAAACAAAGATACAGTAGAAGCAAGCATAGCAGATAACCAAATTGCAGCTCGTGCATCTCAACAAGTTCCTTGGGGAATAAAAGCAATCTATAATAATAACAATCTTACTTCTACATCTGGAGGAAGCGGCATTAATATTGCAGTACTTGATACAGGTGTTAACATTTCTCACCGTGACCTTGTAGGTAATGTGGAACAATGTAAAGACTTCACCGGCTCTACGACAGTAATCAATAATAGCTGCGCAGACCGTAATGGGCATGGGACGCATGTTGCTGGTACTGCACTTGCAAATGGCGGAAGTGACAAAGGCGGAGTGTACGGAGTTGCTCCTAATGCTGATCTTTGGGCTTACAAAGTGCTAACAGACAGTGGTTCTGGATATTCAGATGATATTGCAGCTGCAATCCGCCACGCAGCAGACCAAGCAACATCTACTGGTACGAAAACAATCATCAGCATGTCCTTAGGTGCTTCAGCTAATAACAGTCTAATCTCGAATGCAGTTAACTATGCATACGGTAAAGGTGTTCTAGTAATCGCAGCAGCTGGTAACTCTGGTTATGCACAAGGTACTATTGGTTACCCAGGTGCTTTAGTGAATGCAATTGCCGTTGCAGCACTTGAAAATGTGCAACAAAATGGCACTTACCGTGTAGCAGACTATTCTTCTCGTGGATATGCATCTACCGATGGAGATTATGTAATCCAACAAGGAGATATTGAAATTTCTGCTCCTGGCTCTGCTGTTTACTCGACTTGGTATAACGGTGGATATAATACAATCAGTGGTACATCTATGGCTACCCCACATGTATCTGGATTAGCTGCAAAGATTTGGGCTCAAAATCCATCATGGTCTCACACGCAACTTCGTACTAATTTACAAAATAGAGCAAAGGCTGTAGACATTAAAGGTGGATATGGTGCAGCAACAGGCGATGACTATGCATCAGGATTCGGCTTTGCACGTGTACAATAACTATTAATAGAATCAGAGGCTGCATTTATAGCAGCCTCTCTCTATTTTCATTTTTCATTGTATATATTTCTCCATTTTCTCACTAAATACCTTTAATTCGTAAAGAGTTGAAATAATATATTCCTATTTATGGAAAGTGATTCCTCACCTTAAACCACATTAGTCTAAAATACCCACTAAACTATACTAATATATATATGTACATACATTAATATGTACTGATTACTAATTATCGATAATATATAGTAGTATATTATTCGTATATTTATTGAAAAGTAAATCTTATTAACACAAATAGGTCATACTCATGTTATGATTTTCCTTGAGGTCGCAGCTGCGACACAACCAAAACAAGGGAGATGAACAACCAATGTCCATATGGAAAAAACTTGGAACGTGGTTACTAATTTTTGCTCTTTCATTCACTAGCTTTTCCTTCGCTTCGAATGCACAAGCAGCAAGCACGGACATGACACGCGGTGAGTATATCACTGCACTTGTAAAGGCTCTGGATTTAGAGCTTGGTGATGGTAAATCTATTAAATTTAAGGATGTTAATAAAGAACTAGCACCTTACGTAGAGGCTGCTCTTCATAATGGGCTTACGAAAGGGACAACTCCTACTACATTTAGCCCAAGTAAAAAGTTAACACGTGAGCATGCATTCATTTTTGCATCTCGCTCAGTAAATTCTGGAGATACCTTCTCCACTGATCTATTAGATCGCTTCAAAGACAAAAAGAAGTTTAAATCTGGAGAACTACCAGAAGTAGCAAAGGCTGTTGGTCTTGGTCTATTACAAGGCTATGAGGATGGCACGGCAAAGCCTCAATCTATCGTAACGAAAAAGCAAGCTCAAAAAATATTAGACCGTTTAGTAAAGATTCTAGGTAAACCGGCAGACAACTCTGTCAGTCTAAGAATTCTAGGAACATCTGATTTACATACGAACTTTGTAAACTATGACTACTATCAAGACAAAGTGTCAAATTCTGTTGGTCTTGCAAAAACAGCAGTATTAATAGAGCAAGCTAGAAAAGAAAATCCAAACTCTATTCTTTTAGATAACGGAGATTTAATTCAAGGAACTCCACTTGGTGGCTACAAGGCAAACGTGGATAAGCTAAAAGACGGAGAAATTCACCCGGCTCTAGCTGCATTAGGTGCAGTGGACTTTGACGCTACAACGTTAGGGAACCACGAGTTCAATTACGGCTTAGACTTCCTGGATAGTGTCATCAAAACTTCACCTGTAAAAATGTTAAATGCAAATGTTTACGATGCAAAAACAAAAGCAAACCGTTACACACCATATACAATCATTAACAAAGAGGTTGTAGACAATAAAGGTAAGAAACAAACAGTAAAAGTAGGTGTCATCGGTGTAGTTGCTCCTGGTATCGTTCGCTGGGATAAGGCTCATCTAGATGGCAAAGTAACTGTAGAGGATGCTGCAGATACAGTAGAAAAATTCATTCCAGAGGTAAAATCAAAAGGCGCTGATGTGATTGTTGTACTTTCTCACTCTGGAATGGGTGATGAAGAGCATACAAAGCTAGAGGATGACGTTGCTTATCAGATCACGAAACTAAAAGGCGTAGATGCAGTAATTACTGGTCATAACCATGGTGTATTCCCTGGGGATTACGGTGACTTAGAAAACGTGGACCAAAAACAAGGTACTGTAAATGGTACTCCAATCGTAATGCCTGGTAAATTTGGTAGTCATTTAGGGGTAATTGATCTAACACTAGAAAAATCAGGTCAGACTTGGAAAGTAACAAAAGGTACTGGTGCTGTTCGCGAAATCGACGCGACAACGGATGTTGTAGACAAGCGTGTCATTGAGGCAGTAAAAGAAGCACATGAAGGAACTATCCAATATGTTCGCGAAGCTGTTGGGGAAACAACTGCTCCTATTAACAGCTACTTCGCATTAGTACAAGACGATCCTTCTATTCAAATCGTAACAAACGCACAAAAATGGTACGTAGAAAATAAAATCAAAGGCACTGAATACGCTAGCCTACCAGTTCTTTCCGCAGGGGCACCATTCAAAGCTGGCGGCCGTAATGGTGCAGACTACTATACAGAAATTCCTGCAGGTAAAATCGCCATTAAAAACGTAGCGGACCTTTATGTATACGATAACACTGTATTTGCCTTAGTTATGACAGGCGCAGATATTAAAGAATGGCTAGAAATGTCTGCTGGTCAGTTTAATCAAGTAGATCCGACTAAAACTACGGAACAAAACATAGTAAACGCTGAATTCCGTACGTACAACTATGATGTAATCGATGGAGTTACGTATGAATTTGATATTACCCAACCTGCAAAATACGATTACTCAGGTAAAACTATTAACGAAAAAGCAAGCCGTGTAGTGAACCTACAATATAATGGCAAGCCAATCGATCCAAAACAAAAATTCATCGTTGCAACGAACAACTACCGTGCAAGCGGTAGCTTCCCAGGTGTAAGAAACGCAACAGATTCCATTGACTACGCTTACGAAAATCGTCAAGCAATCATCGATTACATGATTGAAGTAGGAACAATTGATCCATCGGCAGATGGCAACTGGAAACTTACAAAAACAAACGGCAACCTAGTATTTGAAACATCTGGTAAAGCAAAGGACTTCATTGGAGCTAACAGCGGTATCAAATACCTTGCTCCAACAGCAGATGGCTTCGCCAAATATTCATTTACACAAAATTAATAAAAAAGGAGATGAGCTTCCAAGCCCATCTCCTTTTTTATACGATAAATACCTCATAACCAAAATAGACGGTTAACAAAGATAAGGCAGCGAACACAATATCCTCTCCCTTACTCCCCGTTCGAATAGTTAATGGCAAACGAATACGAAGACTTATCGGAAAAAAAAGCTTTATCCCATTTTTTGTCCCCATATCTAATAACAAATGACTTGCCATTCCTACTAGCAAACCTAAGGCAATTGCTTCATTCGAAACAAAAGCATTTAAACACGCACCAATAATCAGTAAAAACAAAATGCTATGTGTAAAGGAACGGTGGCCGAACACTGTGTTGATCACCTTCGATATTATAGGAAACGCTTTTCCAACCTTACTTCCCCCATGGCAAATATCCGGAATAAGTGCACCAACTACCCCCGCTCCTATTAATAACACCGGCTCCAACTCTGTGAACTGCGCAGCAGCAAGCCCTGCCACCAGCCCCCCTATTACATGTGTATTTCCAGTCATCTTTATCTCCTCTCTCTGCGATGAGCCATAACAAAAAACTTTACACGAGAAGCACAGGATTAGGAATAGGTAAATACGAGTCTTTTAGATAGAAAACCAGTAGTAAATATTTTACAATTTATTACTTAATTATTGGGAAATGTTGATTTATTTATGTCTTTATCTGTCGTTTGTTGTTTACCAGCTATCTTTATTCCTCCACTAATCCGCTATAGTAATCTCTTTCATAGTTAGTTAAAATATACATAATTACTATTATTTAACATAAAGAGGTGACAGAATGTTTTTTTCTCAAAATCCATTACTAAGAAGAATAAAAGATGCATGGAAAGATAAGGAGGAATTGAAAACGCCAATACTTATCAAAGAAGCAAAATCAGTGGAAGCTATCCTAAAAAAAATACATAGAGATATAGAATTAACGGATGACTTAGTAATGAAAGAGAAATTGCTTCAAGAGAAAAAACTACATCAGATTGGTTTAAATGGTGAAAACACCGTATTATTTGAATTAATGAACTCATTTCTTCCATTACATATTCTTCATGACATACATATTGAACATGAAGACATGAAGGCTCAATTAGACTTTATCGTAATAACAAGAAAATTTATATTGGTAGTGGAAGTAAAGAACTATTATGGAGATATTGAAGTAAATGAAAAAAATGAATTCATCAGAAATGTACGACGTGGCCAAAAGATAGTTTTTCAGGAAGGTTTCTATAGCCCTGTCCGACAAGTCGAACGACA
>CAKQHO010000134.1 GCA_934234185.1 uncultured Psychrobacillus sp.
CAGTGTTGGATGAAGGGATGTCCTTATAGGGGGAAGAGTTGATTGGAATGGAGGCGGCGACTTCTGCGGGAACAGCACGAGCGGAAGCACCCGGACTGAGCGTAGCGAGGGAGAAGGCTGGAGCCGTGCCCGCGAAAAGCGTCCGCCGTAATGGAATCAACGATATAAAAAAGTGAGTATGTGACCAGATCTCATTCACATACTCACTGTTAATATTTAATGGACTTTTTCAGTGCCCACCATGACTATACATGGTGTTTTTTTATTGTCCAGCGCAAGTAGCCTTGCCTCTCGAGGGCCAACAGGATGTTGGTCAGGAAAACGTTGTCACACGATGGGACGTTCTTAGTTACCTTCTTTGCTTACATTCGCCATTTACTTGTCGGGTAGTGGCAGACGCTTCCTCTTTTTGTATAAAAGTATATTAAAAAAATAAGGCTTCAAGTATCTTTGTACCGAGATATTAGTTTTAATTTTCAAATAAAAAATGAATCAAAATAATTAGTTTTATATAAAAATAGTATGTTTTTATTATTATTATACGTTAAAAATCCATTTAATAATAAAAATTTGACTTTAATTTAAAGTCATTAAAATGATGTGACAAAAGTCTGTGAGTGGATAGTTCTATTAAAAAACTAACTATTTTCATGAATCTTTGACTACTAAGAAATGGAATGTTATTTATTATAGTAAGGATATTAAGGGTTTATAAGAAAAATTTTCTAAACAAAATTGAAATTTTTTCTAATTACCTAGGTTTAGAATTATGTAATACAGGGGAATAGACTAATAGAATTGGATGTATTTAGTAGATTGTAAAGAGAAAAGATCCTTTTTTCTTACATTTTGTTAGAGAAATGAAATGGTTGTCATCCTTTTGTTAAGTAACATAGGATTTTCGTTGGGAGTACCTGTCTAGATTAACCTTACATAAGTTGATCTTTACAGTTATTTTATAAAATTTTAAAAACTACTAATAAGGGAGATGTATGGAATGTCAGGAATTATTCGCGTTACCCCAGCAGAGTTAGATGCAATGGCATCACGTTACAGCAACGAGTCTAGTGAGGTGGCTTCACAAATTGGTCGTCTTGATGGAATGATTTCAGAATTGCAGTCTATGTGGGAAGGTGCTTCAAGTGCAGCGTTTGCTGAACAATATGAAAGATTAAAGCCACATTTTAATGACATGCGCGAACTATTAAGCGAGGTAAGTGTCCAATTAAATCGTACTGGTCAAGCTCTACAAGATGCAGATCAGCAGATTGCAAGCCAAATCAGAGGATAAAATCGGCAGTTACACGCAAAATTGCAAAGCGTCATTCCATTATGGAGGGCGCTTTTTCCTTCATTTTAGAGCGTTACATTTATCCTATTAGTTTCAGAGGTGAAAAAAGATGTATATAGAAATAACAGTAGATTTTTCTAAATATAAGGGAGAGGTAATAGATTTACGTTTGTCCAATTACTATACCTTGAAAAAAATGATAGATATTGCTCGGCAAGCAACAGCTATCGCGGAGGTCCCAAGAGAAGGTCATTGGGTGCGCGTAGTAAATAAAGACAAAATATTTCCTGGTCACTTAACTATTGCTGACTGTGGGATTACTACAGGAGACCGGATAGAAATTATTTAAAGGAGCTATGGGAAATGGCTGTTAAATCTTATACATACTTAAAAAATAGAATAGGCGCAGAAATAAACGAAGAGCCCAGTAAAACAACCTTTATTTTTCAAAAGGAAAGGGTTGGCTTTAAAAGGACAGAGGAAGTTATTTTTCTTCAAGAGGTAGAACCAAAGATTAAAAAGGAAATTATTATCACTGACAGTGAATTGATCCTTCAAGCAGATATTCCGGAAGGCTATCACCGCTTTGAAGAAATACATAAAGAGGATGAGAAGGCTAGGTGGATGTTTGCATATCAGCTCGTAGAAAAGGTACAAGCTCATCCATACCCTCGATTAAATCCTATCATTAGCCCTGAAAATGTTATATATAGCATGGGTATGGCTCCTTCTTTTCTTTACTACGGGGTAAATGGAAGTCTGCCCCCCTTCGAAAAGGACGAAGAAAGAGCATGGTTAGAAACAAAGGCTGTAGTGGCAGCTGCTATAGACGAATCCTTTACCTTTGAAGATTATTTAAAATACTCGGAAATCATCGAGTTAAAGGAAATCGGTAAAAATATTATGTCTATGGAGGATAGCCAGTCTCTCTTACATTACATAGCAATACAAATGGAGCAGTTAGATGCTCGAGAAAAAAGTAATTTAAAGGTTCCAGTGAAAAGGTGGAAGACTACGAAATATTTTGCTGTCGGTTTAGGTGTTTTAATGGTACCAGCCATCATATTTACTATTCTATATTTTGTACATGAGAAACCTAAAAATGAAGCATTTATCAATAGTCAATACTATTTTTTACATCAAAATTATAGTGAAGTGGTTAGTAGGCTAAGTGGTTATAGCGTTGATTCTATGCCTTATGTAGTGCTCTATGAGCTTGCATATTCATCTGTCACTAATGAGCGATTAGATGAAGAGCAAAAAAGAAACGTCTTAGCAAATATAACTCTTAGTACGGATTCAGCCTATCTAAAATATTGGATTTATATTGGCAGAGGAGAGGCTGAAGAGGCGGTTGATATTGCAAGGGCTATGGAGGATGGAGAGCTAATTACTTACGGCTTATTAAAAAGAAGAGAAGAAGTAAAAGCTGATGATCGCTTATCTGGAGAAGAGATGCAGCAGTTGCTAAATGATATTGATAATGAAGTAGAGGAATACGAAAAGTTGATGGAGCAGGAAGAAAAATTACAAAAAGAAGCCGAAGAGCAAGAGCAAGCGCAGAGAGAGGCTGAAGCTCAAGCTAAAAAAGAGGCAGAGGAACGAAAGAAAGCCGAGGAACAAAAACAGGCGGAGGAACGAAAAAAAGCCGAGGAACAAAAAAAGGCTGAGGAACAAAAACGAGCAGAGGAACAGAAAAAAGCGGAGGAACAAGGGCAGGATAACGAGACTCCATAACTACAGCTATTGGAAAGAAGGTGTTCGATTTGTTACAGCTATGGGTGTTTTATGGCGACGTATACCAGAGGATACCATTAGAGGATAAAGAGGGAGCAGTATTAAAAATAGGTCCGGCGATTGAAGATGATGTAACCGTCTTGTCCTATCCGTTTACCAATGGAAAATTAACATTAACGAAATCGGAAAATAAATATTTAATCCATGATGGAGACAAACAAATCGGAGAGCTGCTCCATGGCAAGGGGATAACAGTCGAACAAAAGGAAAAGCTTATGCACCTATTTGTCTCTTCTCCACCATTATCTCGGAAAACATACTATATTGACTTTGAGAATGAGGTTACATTTTCAGGAACTGACGATGAAGCCACATTTAAGAGAAGCAACTCGCTATATAGCATGGCGGAAAAAGGGAATTTTTCACTAAATAAAGTAACTAGTGGCTGGATTATTAAAAAAGACATTCCTTGCACTTTATATTTAAATGGATATAAATGTGAATCAAATCAATTGATGAGAGTAGGAGATGTTCTTCAGTGGTCCTTTATGGAAATCCGGTTAGTTGAAAAGGATATGCTAGAGGTAGTATCAACGGGTAACTATGAAAGTGCTCTTCCGGAAATTGAAGTTCCCAAATCTGAGGTACTTCAAAAGTATCCGGAGTATAGAAGAACACCTAGGATGATTTATGAGCTTCCTGAAGAAAAAGTATCCATTACGTTTCCTGCCCAGGAGTCAGAGGATTCTAATAGAGGATTAATAACTGCAATTGCTGCGCCATTAGTTATGCTTATTGTCATGGGTACTATTTCTATCATTTGGCCGAGGGGAATTTTTATCATCATTTCGATTACGATGTTCATCGTAGTTATCATTAATACAACCGTACAGTATGTAAAAGACCGAAAAAGACGAAAAGAACGAGAAGAAAAGAGGATAAGAGTTTATACTGCTTATTTAGAAAATCTCCGAGAAGAAATTCATGAGTTGTCGGAAAAGCAAAAGGAAGTATTGGCCTATCATTACCCGAAATTTGAACAGTTAAAAGGTTTAACAGAAAAGCTTTCTGGTCGAATATGGGAAAGAACAATAGAAAGCCATGACTTTTTAGAATTCAGACTTGGAGCAGGAACTATTCCTTCAAGCTTTGAGATTAAGTTATCCTCTGGAGACTTGGCGAACAGGGAAATCGATAATTTACTGGAACAGGCTCAACGTATAGAAAAAGTTTATAAAGAAGTACCACAGGCTCCGGTAACAACCAATCTTTCCGAGGGAATACTTGGGTTAATCGGAAAAGAAAACATTATAAAAAGAGAAATTCAACAAATAATAGGGCAGCTCGCTTTTGCACATAGCTACCATGATGTTCGTTTTATTTATATTTTTAAGCATGAAGAATATAAAGAATTTGAATGGATGAAATGGTTGCCCCATTTTTCTGTCCCAAATATGCATGCAAAGGGATTTATCCATAACGAAGAAACTAGAGATCAGCTGCTATCCTCTCTATATGAAATGATTCGAGAGAGGGATATTGAAGAGGAAAAAGAAAAGATTACTTTTTCTCCTCATTTAGTTTTTATCGTATCTAACTACTCGCTAATAGCTGAACACGTTATTTTAGAGTTTTTAGAAAGAAAGAATACACAGGAATTAGGGATATCCGTCATCTTTACGGAAACTGCGAAGGAGCGAATTACAGAGAATGTATACACGCTTGTACGCTATGTAAACGAGAGAGAGGGAGATATTCTAATTGAAAGAGGAAAAGCAGTAAACAAATCCTTTCAGCTAGATTTCTATGAGCCAGATACAAATGAAAGATTTGCTCGTACCTTAAAGACGTTAAATCACCAAATTGGGATGAAAAACTCTATTCCTAACTCAGTAGGATTTTTAGAAATGTTCGAAGCAAAGGATATTGAGGAAGTTCCAATTGATAAATTTTGGAGAACAAATGAATCTGCTAAGTCACTAGCAGTACCCATTGGTCTTAAAGGGAAAAACGAATTGGTACACTTAAACCTTCACGAAAAGGCTCATGGGCCACATGGTTTGTTAGCGGGAACAACTGGATCTGGGAAAAGTGAATTTTTGCAGACGTATATTTTATCATTAGCCGTTCATTTTCACCCACATGAGGTTGCATTCCTACTAATCGATTACAAGGGTGGCGGTATGGCACAGCCATTTAGGAATATCCCTCATCTATTAGGGACAATTACGAATATTGAGGGAAGTAAAAACTTTAGTATGCGAGCTTTAGCTTCTATTAATAGTGAGCTAAAGAGAAGGCAGCGGCTGTTTGATCAATATTCTGTTTCCCATATTAATGATTACACGATGCAATACAAAAGTGGGTTAGCAAAAGAGCCTCTTCCTCACTTATTCCTTATTTCTGATGAGTTTGCAGAGCTGAAAAGTGAAGAGCCTGATTTTATTCGAGAGTTGGTTAGTACAGCCCGTATAGGACGAAGCTTAGGGGTGCATTTAATCCTTGCTACTCAAAAGCCAGGTGGAATTATCGATGACCAAATTTGGAGTAATGCTCGATTCAGAGTTGCTCTAAAGGTACAGGATGCTGCCGATAGTAAGGAAATTTTGAAGAATAGTGATGCAGCTTCCATTACCGTTACAGGACGTGGTTACTTACAGGTTGGTAACAATGAGGTGTATGAGCTATTCCAATCTGCATGGAGTGGTGCTCCTTATATGGAGGAAACGTTGGAGGGCGAGGATGATATAGCAATAGTAACTGACCTAGGGTTACTTCGTTTATCTGGCATCGAGACCGTACAAAGTAAAAAGAAAAATAATATAACAGAGATTGAAGTAGTGACAGCTAAGATTGCTGAAGTTCAGCAAAAGCTTAGTATCAAGAAGCTGCCTAGCCCTTGGCTACCACCTTTGGAAATGCGCATTCATCCACCAGAAAAGTGGGACAGCCATGAAGAGGAGTTTATGATAGCTATGATTGATGAGCCGGAAAAACAGGCACAACTACCATACAGCTATCAGTGGAAAAAGGATGGTAGTGTAGGTATATTTGGCTCTTCTGGATATGGGAAGTCGTATACGCTGCTTACTTTGTTATTGGGATTGAGTCATAATCTATCCCCATCAGAAGCCCATTTATATTTAATGGATTATGGGAACGGTTCATTACTGCCACTGAAGAAGCTGCCACATACAGCAGATTACCTCACGATTGACGAAGAACTGAAGCGTGGAAAGTTAATGAAGCTTATTAGAGAAGAAATTAGCAAGAGAAAGGTAGCGTTTCAACAGGCAGAGGTAAGTAATATCTTTATGTACAATACTATTTCAACGGAGCAGCTACCACTTATCTATCTAGTAGTGGACAACTATGATATTGTTCGCGAAGAAATGGAGGAGCTTGAAGCGCAATTAATTCAATATGGGCGGGATGGTCAATCTCTAGGGATATATTTATTTATCACTGCTACAAGAGTTCAATCTGTTCGACAGTCTTTGATGAATAACTTAAAAACTAAGATTGTTCATTATCTAATTGATAATTCAGAGTCCTATGGTGTGGTCGGAAGAGTTCCATTCGACCTTGAGCCTTTTGCCGGAAGAGCAATAGTGAAAAAAGAAGAAGCAAAGTTTGCGCAAGTTTATCTTCCTGCAAATGGAACGGATGATTTCGAAGTCTTAGAAGCAATTAAATCTAAAGTAAAACGATTGAAAGAGGTTTATAAGGGAGTACCAACACCTTCTGCTATTCCTATGCTGCCTCTTGACCTTCATGACGAGAGCTTTAAGACTTACTTAGCGGATATAGATAAGAAGCGCTTGATCCCTGTTGGGTTAGATGAAGAAACGGTTCAGCCGATTTCGATTGATTTCCATCGGAACCATCATTGCTTATTAATTGGACAGGCACAACGAGGCAAAACCAATAATATCAAATGGATGATAGAAAATATGAAGAAGCAAAATACAGGCTTTATCGCAATCTTTGATTCTTTTGATAGAGGCTTGTCGATGTATGCAGGGGAAGACGGTATTCAATATCTAGAAACTAAAGATAGTCTACTAGAGTGGCTATCGGAAGTTGAAAAGCAGTATATCCAATTGGAACAGGATTTTGTTGAAAATATTCAGCAAGGCAGAAATATCGAGCTGCCACTTTCTTATTTTATTGTAGATGGCTATACAAGATTTTTGCAGGTAGCGGACGCAGGAATACAAGATCGCTTATCTAAGCTAATGAAAAAGTACTCCCATCTAGGATTTAATGTCATTGTATCCGGAAACAATTCAGAGCTTACAAAAGGCTTTGACCCATTTACAAACGAATTAAAACTCATCCGCCAAGGGCTGCTCTTTATGAAGAAATCGGAGCAAACAATATTTGCCGTTGCTTATGAACGGAAGGAAACTGAATTACCATTAGGCTTTGCACACTATATTCTAAATGGTAATGCTACAAAAATACTCACACCTTTATGCAAGATTGAGAGGAAGATCATGCAATGAAAAAGACAAATGTAGGGTTATGGAAAATTGTTGCTGGAATTGTGTTAATCATCGCTACTCCCATTCTATTTTTCTTATTAATGGGAGTAAGTCCGTTAGATTTAGAAAAGGAAAGTAAACGAGTAATTGCCATTGTTAATGAAGACCAAGGACTTGTGAAAGATGAGGAGTCTGTAGAAATGGGGAAGGAGGTTGTGTCCCTTTTAGGTCAAGATTCTACTTATGAATGGTCGGTGGTAGGCCGAGGTGCTGCTGAAAGTGGCTTAAAGTCTAATCAGTATGAGGCAATAGTTTATATTCCGTCCAACTTCTCCGATAATGTCATGTCCTATGAGGAACAAAACCCTCAAAAGGCTGAATTTACATTCAAACTGGACAATCAAAAAGCTGGAATTCAAAAAGAAAAGGTTCTCCAGGAAATTAATACAGCAACCAATCGGGTAAATGAAAAGATTTCTACTCTCTATTGGACTTATATTG
>CAKQHO010000135.1 GCA_934234185.1 uncultured Psychrobacillus sp.
GCTGTGGTGGCTGAGGAGCTGCCTCCTCGCCGCTCCCCATTGCTTGTCGGGGCAGAGACAGGCGCTTGCGCTTTTCTGTTTATTAATCTAATTTGGTGAGGATGATTGGGGCATCCTTGGTTACGACAATTGTATGTTCAATCTGAGCAACTAACGATTTGTCTGGAGTAATAAATGTCCATCCGTCACCAGATTCTACAATATGCTCAGCCTTTTCGGAGATAAATGGCTCTACTGCTAAAACCATACCTTCTTTTAAGATTGTTGGATCCCAAGCATCATAGTAGTTTAATACATGCTGTGGTGCTTCATGAAGTGACTTTCCAATCCCATGTCCAGTTAAGTTCATAATAACTGTTAAACCTTGGTCTTTTGCTTCTCTAGCTACTGCTTTACCAATTTGATTTAAACGGGAGCCTGCCTTCACTTTCAACATTGCTCGGTTGAATGCACTTTCTGCAACGGTACAGAGCTTCTCTTTATCCTCATATCCGTCACCAACTACGAATGAAATGCCCGTGTCTGCAAAATAACCATTATACGAGCCAGACACATCTATATTAACTAAGTCGCCCTCTTTTATTACCTTAGAGCCTGGAATTCCATGAGCAACTTCTTCATTTACACTTATACACGTATATCCTGGAAAATCATATTCTCCCTTTGGTCCTGAAAGAGCACCATTCTCTTCAAACATTCTTCCTGCAATTTCATCCAGCTCTTTCGTCGTAACACCTGGCTTAGTTGCATCTTTCATAGCCTCTCTAATTTTAGCGACTATTTGACCAATTTTCTTTAACGCTTGTAAATCCTCATTTGTTTGTACAATCATTTTAACAAGATCCCTTCTCCTATTAGATGCTTATATATATACACACCTAATATGATAATAACTGTACGGATATCATACCATATTTTAAGTTATTTAGGCAGTATAAGGCGTGGAGCCTTTAAAAACAGTGTGGAACATATGATTGCTGCTAGAATAAATACCGGAATCATATAGGTAGCATTATACCCAAGAGAATAAAGGATGACGTTTCCTTCAGCGAATTCTTTAAAAAATAATATTCCGGAGAAGACATGTGCAAGATACCGCAAGAAGGAAGCAAGGAGAGCACCACAAACTATAGCAATTCCCATCCTTTTTTTATTTTGCTGATTTAGCGCCTCTAAAAAGAATCCTCTAAATATCCCAGCAAATCCGGCTAGCATATATGCTAAAAAATAATCTGTTGCCACCTGAAGGATTACAATTTCAAATGACAATGGAGCAGCAGATACTCTTCCTGTTGCTACTTGCAGAAGGCCTACTAGAAAGCCTGTAATTAAACCAGCCACTGTTCCTCTGCGAAATGCAATAAGAATAATTGGTACTAACACAAAGGAGACATCTCCTCCCTGTGGCATACCAAATCCTATCATGTCTAATACATAACCTAACGCTGCAAAAATTGCAATTTCTACTAACAATACAACACGTTGATTTCTCATGTTCAATCCCCTTTTTAACCACAAAAAAAACGCCGTGGGACAGAGCCAGACACCGCGCGATTGTCAGATTCTATCCACATCCCTACGCAAGCATGAACTTACAGGTTCTAAGGGTACAATCTCAGCCGCTTTCAAGCGACGCCCCCTGTGGTTTCGAAATATATTTTAATTCGAGTTTATTTTAATGGAAAAAGTTAGACATTGCAACCCTTTGGGTAAAATATAAATAGCATGCTTTTTTCTAGTCATATGCCTGAACAAAGCTGCCTTCTCTTCATCTTTACATTTTTCTCATAGCTATTAATTTCAAATCTATTTTTTTAAAAATGATTAGGAGTGAAATCAATGATTAACCTACTTATGGACTTAGTAAAAATCAAAAGTGATACGATAGAAGGAGCGAACGAGGCTCTTCACTTTTGTAAGGAGTGGTTAGAGGAACGTGGCGTTACACCAATAATCTATGAACTGGATTCTAAATTAATGTTAGTTGCCGAAATTGGAGAGGGAGAAGAAAGTATTGTATGGAACGGACATATCGACGTTGTGCCTGGCCATATAGAACAATTTAATCCTTATATATTAGAAGACAAGTTGTTTGGAAGAGGGACTGCAGACATGAAGGCAGGAGTTGCTGCTATGATGGAAGCCTTTAGTATCTTAGTAAAAAATCCTGAACAACTAACAAGAAAGGTTCAACTCCATATTGCTACCGACGAAGAAAAAGGAGGAAAAACTTCCAAGCATATTGTGGAACAAGGTCACTACGGAGACTTTGTTATTTGTGGTGAACCAACCAATCTAAACATCGGACTTCAAGCAAAGGGAATCCTTCAATGGGACTTTCTAGTAAAGGGAAAGTCAGCTCATGGTAGTAGACCTTGGGAAGGTGATAACGCTATTGAAAAAGCTATTGCTTTAGATCAAGAATTGCGAAAATGCACATTTATGGAAGCAAGTAACGCATACTATGATTATCCTTCTCTTAATTTGGCAAAAATACAGGCAGGAGAAAGATATAATATGGTTCCAGATGAATGTGTAATTAGTTATTCTCTTCGATTTGTACCCGGTCAAGATATTGAAGCGATTACACAAGAATTAAGAGATTTAATAGGAAAATATCCGGAAAGTGAACTAATCCTCCGAGGGCGTTCCCCTGCAATTACAAACGAAGAGAATAACAAGTTTATTCAAAGGCTACTAGCTGTTTCTACCAATTTAAGAAACACTCCAACTGTGCTATTTGGCCAGCATGGAGCTGCGGATACCAGATATTATGCAGCGAAGGGAGCAGGTGCTATTGAATACGGACCCGTCGGTGGAGATTGGCATGGTGATAAGGAATGGGTTTCCTTATCTTCCGTAGAAACCTATAAAAACATTCTTGTTTCTTTTGCATTGGAATAAATGAAACCTTCTCTCCTAATACACGTATAGTAGTTAGCATATCAAAGGAGAGTTTCTAATGGAAACAAATAAAGTCTTGAGTTCTCTTTCCTATTTTTCAGTTTTGTTTGCCCCGTTCATTCTCCCAATCATTGTGTATTTTATCTCCGCTGATAGCACGGTAAAATACCATGCCAAGAGATCACTAATATCGCATATCTTACCTGGTATATTAGTTTTAGTGCTTTTTATCGTTCTGTTAAATAATATGTTCTCTATATCTGAACCGCAGGCTTCTCTTTGGAGCACAGCTTTCATGCCTTTTATCCTTATGGGTCTTTACTTGCTTGTTTATGGAATCCTACTTATTTGGAACATTATCCAGGGAATCAAAGTCTTGAAGTAGAGGTTTATATTAGGAAGTACAGGGAAATATAAAAGTATAGACAACTAAGGAGCGATTCATATGAAAGTAAAGTCTCTCATAAAAACAGCTATTAAATGGGCGCCAGTAGTTTATCCAATAATTAGAAAAGCAATGAAATCTAAAAAGACCGTTAGATAAAAGCAGGTTCGTTTTGAAAAGGAAGCTTTGAAACATATAAAAAGAGTGTGCCCTAAAGAAATTTCTTTTGAGCACACTCTTTTTATATAAACGTTTTTAATTCGGTTAAAGAATAATATCCTTCAAAAGATGAAGATGCTACATTATCATCATCTTCTGAGGATTGCCTAGCCTTTATAATTTCTTCAAAAGTGAGTGGGTTAGGTGCAGGTAACTCTCCACTTTTAACAAATAAAGAAGAATCATACCTAGTAAAAAAAGAATTAGCCATCAATCGATAGCCCTCCAAATTTGGATGTACATCACTTATACTTGGTAATAACTCCTTTTCTTTTCCTTCAAAGGCTTCCTCTACGGGTATATAAGTTGCACCATGAGCTTCTGCCTGATTACGCAATATTGTATGAAGAATATCTAATTCCTTCTGTACTCCATGCTTTTGCGACTCTCTTACATACGGATATGCATCATAATAACCCATAATATAAATTTCAGCTTTTGGAGCAAGTTCTTTGATACTCTTCACTATTATTTCCATATTTTTCCTAACACCATTTAACGCATAATCTGCAGTTATTTGCTGATAAGAAACTGTCCCTTCCGTAGGCTTTACTTGGATGAGTCGAAGTAGATCATTTGCTCCTGCAGACACAGTTACTAATGTTGCATTTTTCAACATTTCTTTTGCTTCATCTGTTTGGATACTCTCTAACACGTTAGCAGTAGTGTAACCTGGAAAGCTCAATGCCTTGGAAAAGAAGGCAAGACGTCCTGAGCGCTGGAGCTCCTGGGCTATTAAATCAGTATATCCCACATCAATTGCTTGATCTGGCGTTTGCCCTGCAGCAAGTGAATCTCCCAGAGCGATGTACACCTCTGTTCCCTTTGCTTCTACTGGTATAGCAGCAAAGAACAAGACCATGATGAACAACAGACTGGTCCATTTCTTCATCCCTGTTCAGCTCCTTAAAATGCCCATGTACCTTTACGGAATATATGTTCCTTTGTACCATCAGGCAGTTCTCCTATGATGTCCATTTCAGCGCTACCAATCATAAAATCCTCATGCACAATTGAAGTATTAATACCTATATTTTCAAGTTCCTCTTCGCTTAGACCTTTCGCACCCTCTACACAGGTTGGATAGGCTTCGCCAATTGCAAAGTGATTAGATGCATTTTCATCAAATAATGTATTATAAAACAAGACGTTAGAAGCAGAAATAGGTGATTCATGAGGAACAAGAGCAATTTCTCCTAGATACTTTGAACCTTTATCTGTTTGGAGTAAATCTCTTAAAAGTGCTTCACCCTGAGCTGCCTCAACCTTTGTAATAGCCCCATTTTCAAATGTAAGTGTAAAGCCATCAATTAGGTTTCCTTGATAAATAAATGGCTTTGTATTTCGAACATACCCATTTACACCAGTCTTCAAGGGAGCAGTATAAACTTCCTCGGTTGGCATATTTGCTATAAAGGAAGCCCCTTGTGCATTTCTACTAGCCCCAGAAATCCATAGATGATCTTTTGGCAGCTCTACTTTAATATCAGTGCCTTCCGCTATATAGTGAAGCTTTTTGAATCGCTTTTCATTCAATAGAGCTGCACGAGCCTCTAAGTTTTCAATATGCTCCTGCCATTGCTGTACAGCTGTTCCGTTTCCAATACGGACTACATCAAAGATGAGGTTCCAAAGAGCCTCCATTTGTTCTGCTGACTCTAAATCAGGAAATACTTTAGCTGCCCATTTTTGTGAAGGCATTGCGACAATTGACCAGGTAATGACATCATTCATAACCGCTTTTCGATAGTTTTCTAATGCCTTTCCCCCAGCTTTTTGGTAGTTAGAAATCCGGTCAATCGCTACACCTTCTAACAAATCTGGATTATCTGCATCAATCCATAGAAGCCATTATTTTTAACTAGCTCTTCACGTTGAACTTTTATCCATTCAGGATATTTGGTAAATGCCTCCTCTGGTGCAAAATCATAAAATAGGCGTGTGTTTATCTCATCGGTATAATTAACATCCACTCTTTCAGCGCCAGCTTCATATGCTTTTTTTACAATCAATCGAGTAAGCTCGATTGTATCAGTTGTTGTATTAATAAGAACAGGCTGATTCTTTTGGACATTTAATCCAACCTTTACGATTAACTCCGCATATTCTTCTAATTTTTGTTCGAAATTCATTTTTACTATTTCCCCTTTTTGTCTACCGTTTTAGAAGAGCCTTCCACCAATTTCCCACGATACCATACCTTTTGAATCGGCTTACTCGGTAGCTCTTTTGTCCATTTTTTATATGTCTTTTCATCCGGATAAGATAGGAGGGTTAAAACTTCCCCGTCATTTCCGGCTCTCCCTGTACGACCTGAGCGGTGTAAATATTGTTCGATTGAGTGAGGCACATCTACATGGATAACATGTGTTAAACCAGAAATGTCTAATCCTCTAGCCGCCACATCTGTTGCAATCATGATATTCACCTTACCGTTTCTAAAGTCGTCCAATGCTTTTTTTCTTTCTTCCTTCTTCATCTCAGAATGTAACGCAACGATTGGTGCATCTCTGTAGGATAGCTTAGCGTCCTTCATAAGGAGTTGGTCCAAGCTATTTACGAAGGCAAGTCCCTTCATTCCCTGTACATGAGAAAGCCTTCTAAGAAATTCTGTCTTGTCCCTAGGCTCTACCTTCACGAAGCTGTGCACAACCTCTCCCTGTGAGGGAATATCCTCAGCAGAAACCTTAATACGTATTGGATCTTGCATAAGTCGTTCAGCCACTAATTCAATCTCTTCGGTAATAGTTGCCGAAGTTACAATTATTTGTCGCTCGACTGTTAACTCAATGAGAGATTTAACTGTCGTACGATGATCTCTGCTCAACAATTGATCTCCCTCATCTAGGACAATTGTTTTTATTTCATGCATTTTCAATTTCTTTATCCTTACTAGCTCTTGTAATCTTCCTGGAGTTCCTACTACAATATTCGGTTTTTTCTTCAATGCTTCCACTTGTCTGGTGATATTGGCTCCTCCAATTAGCTGAGCTACTGTCACATCAGAGCCAGAAGACCATTCTCTCAAGACTTCAATTATTTGCATCCCTAATTCTTGAGATGGGACTATAATCAGTGCCTGCGTCTGCTTTTTTGAAGGGTCTACCTTTTGTAATAATGGTAAAACATATGCAAGTGTCTTTCCTGTTCCAGTTGGCGATTCAGCTACTATATCAGAGCCATTCAGCATATGTGGTATCAACTCAGCCTGAATTGGCATTTCAAAAGAAAAATTAGATTTTTCCCATTTTTTCTGTAAATTTTCATTTAATTGTTCAATGACTGTCAAATATCTCTCCACCTAAATTATATTTGTGTCAAGTGTACCACATTTTCCTTATAAATCAGATATATTAACTGCTATACACGTAAGAAAAGCACCAGCAAATAGAAGTGAATAGATTTCCTTTGGCATAGAGACCGCAAATTAAAGCTAATCATTTATAAGCTAATCCTCAAATAAAAAAGTGCCCTTTTTTAGAAGGCACCATTTCGCTCATGTTCTACAATATATTTTTTTGTTAACTCGTAAAGGTTTAATTCATATAGCTGTCTTCCATCGAATTTATATATACCGTTATTTACTAAATCCTCTATCATCGTATCTCTTTTTTCCTCTATTTTAGAATCTTTTTTGATCATCATTTTCTTTCGCTCCTTACATTTTCATGCAAGATATATTTACCCGGTATATAAAATTTATAAACTTCTGTCGTCCAGTTTCTTAAAGGTACGGACAAATCTCGGAAAGAGATGCCTGACTACTATATAGAGTATAAAACCAACTAATGTCCCAAGGGAATTTAACCAAAGGTCATCTACATCACTACTTCTATGCTGGGGAAGCTGCATAATTTCAATGAATAAGGAAGTGGTTAAGCCGATGGATACCGTAAAGAAACCATTTTCCATTCTTCGAAACAGCAAAGGAAGTAAGAAACCTAATGGAATAAACAGAATAATATTACCTAGAAAGTTAATATAAAAAGGCTCCCAGAATCCAAGATAGATAATGGCATTATAGGTTTCTCTAAATACTCGAAAGAACTCAAAATTAACATGCTCAATCGAGGGCTCTGCTAAACCATTTTTCGGTAAAATAGTTTGGGAAAATATACCGATCATTACTAAAACTAAAATAAAGATTCCTAGCTCATGTAGAGCCTCTTTCCATTTAAAACCTCTTTGTCTCCAACGAAATAATCTCCATATAAAAACAACAGGAAGTGCAATTAGTATAAAAAACAACATGTCATCTAAATAGTTTACGATTACTTGCAATGTTCTCTCACTCCTGTCTTTACATAACAATTTTAGTAGAAGAATAGGTTAGTATCAATATCTTCCAGCTTAAATAGAATTTTCTGATGATTTTCAAGAGTTACTACGGTAAAGTTATAGAATAATAACATTTAGGAGGCGTTCCCTTGAAA
>CAKQHO010000136.1 GCA_934234185.1 uncultured Psychrobacillus sp.
ATATATAGTTAAATGAAATGTATGTAAAACACCGAAACGAAAAGCTATTTATGGAAAGCGTTTCTAACTTACTCTCCAATAGCTCCGCTGAAAGCTCGAATAGGGGAAATACTCGCGTCTAGAAATTCTCACTCTCGGATATCGGTAGGTGGATACCAATTATTCAATCTTTCTCCTAACGAGTAGGCTACGTGGTACACTAGAAGAAAAAATAAGGAGGAGGTCCTCGTGATCGTAAATTTTTACACGCGACCTGGCTGCCATCTATGTGATGATGCTCGGCTGATGCTGAAGCTGGTGCAGGAAGATGTTTCATTTGAAATAAATGAAGTTAACATTGAGACGGATGATAAGCTCCATGAGAAGTATATGCTGATGATCCCAGTCATTGAGCATCAAGGCGAAGTTATTCAATATGGCCAGGTGGATTATGTGACCATTTTGGAGGCATTACAAAAGTGATGCCTTTCAAGACTCTTATATTGCTATTGAATTCATAATAATGTATGATGAATTTAGAAAGTTTATTTTTTTTATGTATATGGGACACTTTTGTATCTAGTGGGACAAAAATGTCACATGAGGTGAGGAAGTGAAAGATGGATTCTTTTCTTGAAGCACAGGTGAAGCTTTTGCCGGAGATGAATGAATTGCTCCAAAAAAGATATCGGATTCTGCAAACAATCCAGCTTGCTCAGGGGATAGGGAGAAGACAATTAGGGGAGCAATTAGGGCTTTCTGAACGTGATGCTCGCAAAGAATTAGAGGCGCTTAGACAGCAGGGACTAATTGAAATTTCAAGAGATGGAGCTTCCATTACTAGTGAGGGAAGCCACATTCTAATTGAATTGAAGGAAGTTGTTCAGCAATGGTCTGGACGTGCTGAGCTGGAGGCAACTCTACAAAAATATTTAAGTATTAAAAAAGTGATTATAGTTCCTGGAAATGTAGATACTAATATGAATACATCTATGCTTCTGTCACAGGAAGCAGCGAAATATTTAGAGGGTATTCTGGCTGATGGAAAAATTATCGCTGTTACAGGCGGTTCAACGATTGCGGCAATCGCTACTGTTCTACCGGAAACGGTGAAATGGAAGGATCTGTTGTTTATTGCAGCCAGAGGCGGGGTAGGGAAGGACGTAAGGCTACAAGCTAATACGATAGCCTCCCTATTTGCAAATAAGATGAACGGTTCCTACCGAACCTTATATATGCCTGATAGTTTAAGCGAAGAGGCCTACCAGGCGATGAAAAAGGAGCCTTTTATTCAGGAAATGATGGAATTGTATGACAGGACTAATATCATTATCCATGGAATCGGTGATGCCTTGGAGATGGCCAGAAGAAGAAATTCAGGAGAAGACGAGGTTGCTCGACTTCAACAGCTTGGAGCGGTGAGTGAGTCCTTTGGATATTACTACAACGATCAAGGAGAAGCGGTTCACCGAATCCCGACCATCGGGGTACAGCTAAAGCAGCTGGTGAACATGGAGCATCTGCTGGCAGTTGCTGGTGGAGCCAAAAAGGCAAACGCCTTGTTATCCTACTTTAAACAAGCTCCCCCTCAAACAGTACTTGTGACTGATGAGGGAGCTGCAAATGAAATAATGAAAATCACACAAACCAACTAGGAGGAATTTTCAATGCCAATTAAATTAGCAATCAATGGATTTGGACGTATCGGACGTAAAGTATTTCGTGAGGCAATGATCAACAAAAATGTAGAGGTAGTAGCAATCAATGACTTAACAGATGCTGCAATGCTAGCACATTTGTTAAAGTATGATTCTATTCACGGGATTTCGGATGCAGAGATCACTTCTGAAGGTGATTACCTAGTAGTGAATGGCAAAAACATTCACGTATATGCAGAAAAAGATCCTGCCGTATTACCTTGGGGTGTTCTAGGTGTAGATATCGTGATTGAAAGTACAGGAATTTTCCGTTCTACTGAAACAGCAGGCAAGCATATTGAAGCTGGAGCAAAAAAAGTAATCGTTTCTTCTCCAGGACAAGGTAGCATGCCGACATTTGTAATGGGCGTAAATGACGATAAGTACAATCCAGAGACAGACCATGTAGTATCGAACGCTTCTTGTACAACAAACTGTTTAGCACCAGTAGCAAAAGTATTACAGGACCGTTTTGGTATCAAGCGTGGAATGATGACAACTGTTCACTCTTATACAAACGACCAACGCATCTTGGACTTACCACACAGTGACTATCGTCGTGCTCGTGCAGCAGCAGAGTCTATGATTCCTACAACTACAGGAGCAGCTGCGGCAGTTGCGAAGGTGCTTCCTGAGCTTAAAGGTAAATTAGATGGAATGGCAGTGCGCGTTCCAACACCTAACGTTTCTCTAGTAGACTTAGTTGCAGAGCTAGACAAAAACGTAACAGCAGAAGAATTAAATAACGCATTAAAAGAAGCTTCTGAAAATGAACTAAAAGGTATTTTAGAATATAACGAGCTACCTTTAGTATCAATCGATTATAACGGAAACACCGCTTCATCTACAGTAGACGGTCTGTCTACAATGGTGTTGGGAGACAATATGGTGAAAGTTTTAGCTTGGTATGACAACGAATCAGGCTACTCTGCACGCTGTATCGACCTTGCAGTATTGATGATGGAAAAAGGACTATAAGCTGCATAACGCTCCATATTCTGTGTCATTTTGAATAGCGTTTAAGCATCATACCCTCTATAATAAAAGAGGGTAGAGAGGAGCAAGGGATACCCTTTGCTCCTTTCTTATTAGTAAGAAAGAAAGCGCTTTTCATCGAAAAGCAAAACTAATTCTCTGCTTATTATAAGGAGGCTATTTCATGAATAAGAAAACCATGAGCGATGTAGATGTAAAAGGGAAGCGAGTATTTTGTCGTGTAGATTTCAACGTCCCTATGGAAAGCGGGGAAATCACGGATGACACTCGTATTCGTGCAGCACTTCCAACCATCCAATATTTGACCAGTCAAGGGGCTAAGGTTATCCTAGCAAGTCATATGGGTAGACCAAAGGGTGAGGTAAAGGAAGAGCTACGTCTGACAAAGGTGGGAGAGCACCTGTCATCCCTTTTAGAGAAGCCTGTGAAAAAGCTCGATGAATCCGTTGGGACACAGGTAGAGCAAGCTATTAGTGAAATGTCTGAGGGAGATATTGTTTTATTAGAAAACGTTCGCTTCCATGCAGGAGAAGAAAAGAATGATCCAGAGCTAGCGCAGGCATTTGCTGCACTTGCAGATGTATATGTAAATGATGCATTTGGAGCGGCTCATCGTGCACATGCAACAACAGAAGGAATTGCGAAGCTGTTACCGGCTGTTTCCGGTCTTTTGATGGAGAAGGAGCTAGATGTATTAGGTAAAGCATTATCTGAGCCAGAGCGTCCTTTCACAGCAATCATCGGTGGTGCAAAGGTGAAGGACAAGATTGGTGTAATCGAGCATTTATTGGACAAGGTCGACAACATCCTGATCGGTGGAGGTCTATCCTACACATTCTCTAAAGCGCAAGGAAATGATATCGGAAAATCTCTTGTAGAAGAGGATAAGATTGAATTAGCAAAATCCTTTATTGATAAGGCAAAGGAAAAAGGAGTGTCCTTCCACCTGCCAGTGGATGCAGTGGTAGCAGAAGAATTTTCCAAGGATGCAAACACGAAGGTCGTGCGTATCGATCAAATTCCTTCCGACTGGATGGGCTTAGATATAGGACCAGACACAGTGAAGCTATATGAGCAAGTTATTAAGGCAAGTAAGCTGATCATTTGGAACGGACCAATGGGTGTGTTTGAAATGGAGCCATTTGCGAATGGAACAAGAGGCATTGCCGCAGCGATGGCTGAAACAGAAGGATACACGGTGATCGGCGGGGGAGATTCTGCTGCAGCTGTAGAGAAATTCGACGTGGCGGACAAGATGGACCATATTTCCACTGGTGGAGGAGCTTCTTTAGAGTTTATGGAAGGGAAGGACCTACCAGGAGTATCAGCTTTAAACGATAAGTAATGGAGGCGATGAACATTGCGTAAACGAGTGATTGCAGGAAACTGGAAAATGTATAAAACACTTCAGGAAGCAACTAATTTTGTAGAGGAGCTTCGTGAAAAGGACCTAGCCTCTGAGCATGTAGAGGCAGTCATCTGCGCACCATCATTATTTTTAAATAGATTGGTGGAATCAGCGAAGGGTACTTTCATATCCATCGGTGCTCAGACGATGCACGAGGAAAAGGAAGGTGCCTTTACTGGAGAGGTTAGCGGACATCAGCTACAGGACCTTGGTGTACAATATGTAGTCATTGGTCATTCCGAAAGACGCCAGTACTTTAACGAAACAGATGAGTCTGTGAATAAAAAAGTGAAGGCTGCATTCAGCTACGGTTTGACTCCTATCATCTGTGTAGGAGAATCACTGGAGCAGCGTGAGCAGAACGAAACCGAGCAGGTCGTATCTCGTCAGGTTTCGGCTGCACTAGAAGATTTGTCCGAGGAGCAGGTAATGTCCTCCATCATTGCATACGAGCCGATTTGGGCTATTGGAACAGGAAAAACGGCAACAGCAGACGATGCAAACGATGTATGCCGTGCCATTCGTGAAACTATTCTAGACGGCTTTGGAGAAGAGGTTGCAGAGGCAGTTCGCATTCAGTATGGCGGCAGCGTGAAGCCAGACAATATCGAGGAGCTGCTTTCCAAGGACCATATCGACGGAGCATTAGTTGGTGGGGCAAGTCTACAGGTGGAGTCCTTTGTGAAGCTGCTGGAGGCTGGTACACATGTCTAAAAGCCCAGTTGCGTTAATCATTCTAGACGGCTTTGGACTGCGCAATGAAACCTTCGGGAATGCAGTGGCGCAAGCGAAGAAACCAAACTTTGACCGATATTGGAATGAATTCCCGACCTCTCAGCTAATCGCTTCTGGAGAGGCGGTTGGCCTTCCAGAGGGCCAAATGGGGAACTCAGAGGTAGGTCACTTAAATATTGGTGCAGGAAGAATCGTCTATCAAAACCTAACGCGTATCAATAAATCCATTCGAGATGGAGAATTTTATAAGGAGCAGGAGCTTCTTTCTGCCATAGAGCATGTGAAAAAGACTGGGGGCAAGCTGCATTTGCTCGGCCTACTATCTGACGGTGGCGTACATAGCCATTACTCGCATCTATTTGCACTACTAAAGCTAGCGAAGGATCAAGGGCTGGACCAGGCATATATCCATGCCTTCCTAGACGGACGCGATGTTGGCCCGAAGACAGCGGTAGGGTATGTGGAGGAAACGGAAAAACAGATTGCAGAAATCGGCATTGGAAAGTTTGCAACCGTTAGCGGTCGTTACTATGCAATGGACCGTGACCGTCGCTGGGACCGTGTCACCCTCGCATATAAGGCGATGGTAGATGGCATTGGCGGCTCTTGTAAGACTGCGAAGGCGGGAATCGAAACCTCCTATGAATCAGATATAGTAGACGAGTTTGTCATGCCTTTTATTATCGAAGAGAACGGCAGCCCTGTTGCGACCATCGATTCAGGAGATGCGATTATCTTCTTTAATTTCCGACCAGATCGTGCAATCCAGCTTTCTATGGCTTTGAAGACTCCAGGCTTTGAGGGGTTTGCGCTAAGCAGCAAGCATCCAGAAGATTTGAAGCTCGTAACATTCACCCACTACAGCGATGATGTGGTAGCGGATGTGGTGTTTAAAAAGATGGACCTAAGCAACACGCTGGGAGAGGTTTTGACGTATCATAACAAGACGCAGCTTCGCATCGCAGAAACAGAAAAATATCCTCATGTCACGTTCTTTATGAGCGGTGGTCGTGAGGAGCCATTCCCTGGAGAGGAACGAATCCTAATTAATTCCCCAAAGGTAGCCACCTACGACTTGAAGCCGGAGATGAGTGCCTATGAGGTAAGGGATGCCCTAGTTTCTCAAATTGTGTCGGATAAGTTTGATGCAATCATCCTGAACTTCGCAAATCCAGACATGGTCGGGCACAGCGGAATGCTCGAGCCGACCATTCAGGCAATCGAGGCGGTAGACGATTGTCTAGGGAGAGTAGTAGATGCTATATTAGCAAAGGGTGGCTCTGCAATCATTACAGCAGACCATGGTAACTCAGACGAGGTAACAACAATGGAAGGTAATCCAATGACTGCCCATACGACAAACCCTGTTCCTGTCATTGTGACGAAAAAGGGAGCTACACTGCGTAGCGAGGGTATTTTAGCCGATTTGGCACCGACCATGTTACACTTATTAGGAATAGAAGCACCGCCTGAAATGACAGGTAAAACATTAATGGAAACGGAGAGTTGAACATGCCAATTATTACACACATTCAAGCACGTGAGGTATTAGATTCACGTGGGAACCCAACAGTTGAGGTAGAGGTATTTACAGAGAGTGGAGCTTACGGTCGTGCAATCGTTCCATCTGGTGCGTCTACTGGTGAATATGAGGCAGTAGAGCTTCGTGATGGAGACAAATCTAGATATCTTGGAAAAGGTGTCCTAAAGGCAGTAGACAACGTAAACAACATTATTGCTGCTGAACTAGAGGAAAACTACTCTGTATTAGACCAAGTAATCATTGACCAAGCGATGATCGAATTAGACGGCACAGACAATAAAGGAAATCTAGGTGCGAACGCTATCCTAGGCGTATCCATTGCAGTGGCACATGCTGCTGCTGACTATTTAGATGTTCCTTTATATCAATACTTAGGTGGCTTCAATTCGAAGCAGCTTCCAGTTCCAATGATGAACATTTTAAATGGCGGTGAGCATGCCGACAACAACGTAGATATTCAAGAATTCATGGTAATGCCTGTAGGAGCAGAATCCTTCCGTCATGCACTACGCATGGGGGCAGAAATCTTCCATAGCTTGAAATCCGTATTAAAGGAAAAAGGCTTAAACACAGCAGTTGGGGACGAGGGCGGATTCGCTCCAAACTTAAAATCCAACGAAGAAGCACTTTCTACAATCATGACTGCAATCGAGCAAGCTGGCTACAAGCCTGGCGAAGAAGTACTGCTTGCAATGGACGTTGCAGCATCTGAGCTTTTCAATAAAGAAGACGGCAAGTACCATCTTTCTGGTGAGGGCGTTGTGAAAACATCCGAAGAAATGGTTGATTGGTACGAGGAGCTTTCCAACAAATACCCAATCATCTCTATTGAAGACGGTCTAGACGAAAACGACTGGGATGGCTTCAAGCTATTAACAGAGCGTATCGGCAGCCGTGTTCAGCTAGTAGGAGATGACCTGTTCGTGACAAACACGAAAAAGCTAGCTCAAGGAATTGAGCAAGGCGTAGGAAACTCCATCCTGATCAAAGTAAACCAAATCGGTACACTAACAGAAACATTTGACGCTATCGAAATGGCAAAACGCGCTGGCTACACTGCAGTCATCTCTCACCGCTCCGGCGAATCAGAGGACGTAACAATCGCTGACATCGCAGTAGCAACAAACGCTGGCCAAATCAAAACAGGAGCACCATCTCGCTCCGACCGCGTCGCAAAATACAACCAACTACTGCGCATCGAAGACCAGCTAGACGAATCTGCACAGTACCTTGGAAAGAAAACATTCTACAACCTACGATAACAAGTAATTGCGACTGCCCACACCTAGCGTGTGGGCAGTTTTTTTTGTGTTTTAGTGCAGTAGGTGGGGGTTTGAGGAGATGCTGGAGAGAAAGTTGTAAAAATGAAGCAAAAAGTTGTAATTTCGCTCTTCGAAGATAGATGCAGGAGAGAAAGTTGTAAAAAGTGAAGGGAAAGTTGTAAAACCGAGGGAGAAAGTTGTAAAAATGGAACAGAAAGTTGTAATTTCGCTCTTCGAAGATAGATGCA
>CAKQHO010000137.1 GCA_934234185.1 uncultured Psychrobacillus sp.
AGGTACAGTATCCCCCAGCCTCTTTCCCTTTTTTCGCAACTAGATCCATCAAATCGCGGTCAATCATAAATTGGAAAAATTCCGCTGTTTCTGGGGAAAGCTCCTCGTACATTTTCTTTCCATTTTCAATAATCCACTCAGGAGAACCTTGTGGTGTAGCATTTCCTGTAAGGAAGTTAAGTGGTTCATCATAGAATTTTAGCTTTTCAACGCCAATACGTTTTGCTTGTCGTTCGTAAAGTTTTGTAGCCAATGGAACAATAAATTCCTTTACTTGGTCACGGAAATTTTTTACCATAGCTGCATTGTAATCGATACGGTCCATGCGCACATAACCAAGCTCCACAAAATTGTTATAACCAAGCTTTTTCGCAATTTCATGGCGTGTTTTTACTAATTGATCAAAAATATCATCAAACTTTTCTTCATTATCAGAGAAAAATTTTGCATTTGTTTCTCTTGCTTTTTTTCGTGTTTCCCGGTCTGTCGATTCTGTAAACTTACCTAACTGAGCGAGTGTATATATTTCTCCTTCAAATTCTACCTGTGCAGAGGCAACTAGCTTGGAATAATCAGAGCTTAGTTTATTCTCTTTTTGCAGCAGACCAATTACTTCAGAAGAGAAGGCTTTAATTTGATTGTCAGCTAAGTCAAATAGCTGGCTTCCCCACTTTTCTTCTAGCTCTTTACGAAATGGAGAAGCAACTAATATTTTGTAATACTCTGTGACTAGTTCTTCTACCTCTGGCCCAATTTCATCGATATAATCTCTCTCTGTTTGATAGAACTCATCATTTGTGTCGATAGAAGCTCGAATATTAACCAAATTGCATTGTGTTTCATAAGTGTTACGAATAGTATTTAAATCTTCAATAATGCTGTTTTGTTCCTCTAATGAGGAAGCTTCCTTTAATTTCGATAATAGACCATGAAAGTTTGCTTTCATTTCTTCTAATTCTGGTCTCTTGTACGCATAATCTTTAAAAGTAACCAATTGTTTTCCCCCTCTGGAATAACTAGATTCTCTCTAATTGTCTAATATTTTCTGAAAAATCTCAATACCTTAATTGTTGCATTGACATTGTATAGACAATTATATAATATGTTTGTAATAAATCAAACGTTTTAAGGGGTTGTTTGTTATGGAAATAAAAGAAAATTTTTGGGATGCGAATTTAGAGGAAATAAAAAGAGGATACAAAGAAAGTACAGAGGTATTTGAATGCTTATTATGCGGGGAAAAAATTGAAAAAGGAATTATTTATCCAAAAGGTGAGTTGTTATATGAGGCAGAGAGATATGCAAAGCATCACATTGAGGAAAAGCATGGCTCTGTTTTTCAATATTTAATAGGATTGAATAAGAAGGTTACTGGCTTGACAGAGCATCAAAATAGTCTGCTCGGCCTATTTTATGAAGGAAATAGTGACAAAGAGGTTCAGCAGAAGCTTCAAATTGGCAGTTCTTCTACTATACGTAACCATCGTTTCGTATTAAAGGAAAAGGAGCGCCAGGCTAAAATTTTTCTTGCATTGATGGAACTTTTGAAGGAAAAGGACCAACATGCTCCGACATTTTTAGCTCCCCATAAGAATGCGACGATGGTAGATGACAGATACAATATGACTCAGGAAGAGCAGCAGGAGCTAGAGAAAAAATTCTTTCCACATGGTGTAGAAGGTAAACTGCTTAAATTTCCGAAAAAGGAAAAACAAAAGCTGGGAACACTTCGCGTAATTATTAAACGGTTCGAGGAAGGCAAGAACTACAACGAAAAAGAAATTAATGAAGTATTAAAGACGATCTATGACGACTATGTAACATTACGTCGCTACCTCATCGAGTATGGATTTCTTGGTCGCAAGGACGATGGGAGTGCCTATTGGGTTAAGAGCTGATTAAAGGGGCGGTATAAGAATATCTATAATGAAAGTGTAAGGGGATGAGTGAGAATGAATATAGAGTGTACAAGATTTAGAGTGAAGCCAGGAAAATCAGAGAAAGTAAATGAATGGTTAGGTTTCTTAAACAAAAACATGGAAGATGTTCTAATGACGCTTGAAGGTGAAAAAATGTACGTGGAGACTATTTTTCGAGAATTTTTAAATGGGGAAGAGTATTTATATTGGTATTCCGTTCAAGGGAATGATGGAGTCGAGGTCGAGGAATCAGAGCACTGGGTTGATAAAAAACATCTTGAATATTGGGAAGAGTGTATAGATAAAACATACAAGCCGACTAATTTACAAACGGAAGTAGTAATGATCCCTAGAAAAGTACTAGATTCAATGAATTAAAAATATATCCAGAAAAGATTGATACATTTATTTTCCTTTAAGGAATTAGGTTTGAAGATTCAACTAGATAGCTAAAAAATTAATATGTTTTTCGTCAAGAAGGAATGTAAACATCTCTTGTAGAATGAGGTTGCGGGGAGGGATGAAAATGAATGATATGTTAGCAATAAACAAAGCAGGCTGGGAAAAATCTGCTGAAAGATTCTTTGGGAGAACGGCATTGCCAGATTACGGTCCCTATGCACCTTCAGAGGATAAACTTCAATTGTTCGGTGATTTGCAGGAACGGAAAGTGCTAGATGTCGGATGTGGTAGCGGGCATTCTTTAAAATATATGAGTATGAACGGTGCTAGTGAGTTATGGGGATTAGATATGTCCACTAAACAGATAGAGACTGCAAAGAGCGTATTAAGTGATCAGCCGATAAAAGTGTCATTGTTTGAATCACCGATGGAGGAGAATCCTGGAATTCCGCTACAATATTTTGATATTGTATACTCTATTTACGCGCTAGGTTGGACCGTTGATTTAAAACAAACCTTATCTAATGTCGCTAGTTATTTAAAGCCTGGCGGAATATTTATTTTTAGCTGGGAGCACCCAATACATGACCGAGTGTCTTATGAGGATGAAAGATTTTATTTCCGTAAATCCTATAACGAGGAAGGTCCAGAGTATAATGAGGCGTGGCATAGAGAGGTAATCGTTTTCCATAGAAAGCTTAGTACATATATTAATACGTTAATAGAATGTGGCTTTACAATAGAAAAAGTTATAGATGACGTAGTGATGTCAGATAAAGAAACTTCACCAACAAAATGGTATTCCAATCAAAAAGCCGAATTGCTTCCAGCAACGTTTATCATAAAGGCGCGAAAGAATGATGAATAAATACTGTGACAGTGCCCTTCATCAGATTAAAGTGGCTCTAGACAGTGTCATAGAGATCATAGATAGATTAGAAGAAGGAGACCTTTCGGTAAGGCCGGCTCCTGACAAACGGTCCGTCAAGGAGCAGCTTGAGCATCTGGCTACAATCTGTAAAGCTGATTTTTTCATTGCAAGCGGATGGAAGCAGGAGGAGATGAATAGGTTTTATGCCTCTGTAAAATTCAAAGATTTAGAAGAAATAAAAAGGGGAATATCAGATAACTTGAAGTTCCTTTCTGAAAGCTATAATAGATTGGCTGAAATAGAATTAGAGGAAAAAATAACCTCTTATTGGGGAGTCACCTATACACGATTCGAATGGCTATTAGAGATTCTAGCTCATGTCTATCACCACAGAGGCCAGCTATATGCCCAGCTGGTGTATGGGATGGGTAAAGAACTGAACATTTTACTATTTGAGTAGTGAAGTAATGTACGAATCTATCTGTCCATTGGAATGAGAATCCCCATCATCCATACGAACCGAAAAAACTCTGCCAGCATCCATAGGCAGAGTTTTTTCATTGTCCCGATATAAAAGTTTTCAGTAATGCAGCGCGCTCCCGCAGCCGTAGCTTTGCTTCCGATATTGCTGGAGTTTTGGCAGGGACTACATCAGCATTCAACCCAATGCCTTCAGCAATCATTTTAGATCGCTGTAGATGGAAATCACTTGTCACAATAGTGACGGAGGTTATATCTTTAGGCAAAATATCCTGAGTGAAGAGTAAATTTTCATAGGTGGTAGTTGATTTTTTCTCAACAATGATTCGATTTGCTGCTATTCCGTTCTCTACTAAATAGTCCTTCATTACAATAGCTTCTTCTATATCTTCATCGTGTCCTTGGCCACCAGTGACGACTAGCTTTATGTGAGGATATGTCTTGGCATACTCTAGTGCCGCATCTAAACGATAGCGAAGTGCTAGAGATGGAATATTACCCTTTTTAACTTTGGCTCCCAAGACAATAGCGTATTCATTTGTGCCGTCAGCTTTAGGCTTGAGTCCATCGTCCAACCATTTGCTAGTTAGTAACCATAATCCCAAGCTTCCAGAAACTATGATAACGATAGGTACAAGCACGCTCCACCTCATTTTTCTTTTCATTTGAACTCCTTAAACGGAAGGCTTTTTTTTCTTAATAACAGATGAAATGGTTCGCTCTTCTTTTCTCATCATGCGGCGAACATTTTCAATGTGCAGCAGGGAGGCCATTAGAAATAAAAAGCCTGCTACTAAAACTGGTCCTAATCCATCTGCAAACCAAAAGGAAGCAGCTAAAAAAACAATATAAAATGCAAAAACACCGATTAATAAGTAGTCCGTAATGATAGTGATAGCTATTAGGATTAGTAAACCAGCAAGTCCTACTGGAAAATGTAGCGCAAGTAAAACACCAATTATAGAGGCAGTTCCTTTCCCTCCCTGAAAACGGGTATAAATAGGGAAATTATGTCCTAGAATTACAGCAGCACCTGCCAGATAAAGTAATAAATCCAATTGAATAGCAGTAAATACATCTGTATACTGGGCGAACAACCTGACACCAATAATCATGATTGCACCCTTTAAAATATCAATTACTCCAACCAATATTCCATACTTCCAACCAAGTACGATAGTGGCATTAGAAGCACCAGAATTATTAAGTCCTTCTTTTTTTATATTCACACCGCTAAAAAATTGTGCAAGCTTAGAACCATGGAGAGATCCTAGCAAATATCCTATGAGAAGTGTGACAACACCATATCCCCAAATGCTCATCATATGCTCCTCCTTTCCGAGGTATTCCTCTTATTAAACGCAAGTACCCACAAAAAAGTTTCAGAATTTTACATACTTTCTCTTGACGAATAAAACAAGAGAAGTTAAACTGTGAAACAAGATGGAAATACAAACCAAATACTCTTATCAAGAGTGGCGGAGGGAATAGGCCCTAAGATGCCCGGCAACCCCAGTTTTATCTGGAAAGGTGCTAAATCCTACAAATTCATGTACTTGAATTTGGAAGATAAGAGGAGGAACAAGTCGTCCTGACACCCCTCTTCTTAAGTGAAGAGGGGTTTTCTTGTTCAATATCCTCTCTAGGCCTCCAGCAATCCATCTAAACTACCGAAAATGGAGGAATTCAAATGACCAATCTTCACAAGGAAACACTACTTCTACACGGGGGTCAACAACCGGACCCGATCACTGGCTCACGAGCAGTACCTATTCACAAGACAACTTCCTATGTATTCAAGGACACAGAGCATGCTCAAAATTTATTTGCATTAAAAGAAACAGGCAATATATACAGTCGTATCACCAATCCAACAGTCGATGTATTTGAGCAACGAATCGCAGCGCTAGAAGGAGGAACTGCAGCAGTAGCACTTTCATCCGGGATGGCCGCAATAGCATTCTCTATCCTAAACATTGCAGGATCAGGTGATGAAATAATAGCAGCAGAGAATCTATATGGAGGTACCTTTAATTTATTTGCCCACACGCTACCAAGATACGGAATTACAGTGAAATTTGTAGACTCTACGAATCCTGAAAATTTCCGAAAAGCTGTAACAGATAAGACGAAAGCCTTCTTTGCCGAAATAATTGGAAACCCAAGCCTAAATGTACTCGATGTCGAGGAGGTAGCAAGTATTGCAAATGCGGTAGGAGTTCCGTTATTAGTAGATAATACCTTTGCTACTCCTTATGGCTGCAATCCGATTCAGCATGGAGCTCATGTGGTCATCCATTCTGCAACCAAATGGATTGGAGGGCATGGGACGACAATTGGTGGAGTAGTCGTTGATGGAGGTAATTTTAATTGGAATACAGATAAGTTCCCAGGCTTTACTGAGCCAGATGTGACCTATCACGGTTTACGCTATGGCCTCGATGTTCCAGATGTTGCATTCGCGATTAAGCTGAGAGTACAACTATTAAGAGATTTTGGACCCTCTCTTAGTCCAGAAGCAGCCTTTTCCTTCTTACAAGGATTGGAGACACTTCATTTAAGAGTGCCAAAGCATAATGAAAATGCTCGGGAAATAGCAGAGTACTTATTGGAGCACGAGGAAGTATCATGGGTTAATTATTTAGGGCTAGAAAATCATCCAACTCATAACCTTGCAAAAAAATACTTAACATCGGGCTACGGCTCTATTCTTACTTTTGGAGTGAGAGGGGGAAGAGAAGCGGGTAAACGCATTATTGATAGTATTGAAATTTGGTCACATGTAGCAAACGTAGGAGATGCAAAATCATTAATTATTCATCCTGCCTCTACAACCCACCAGCAGCTGTCATCAGATGACTTAGTTAAAACAGGTGTAACCGAGGATTTAATCCGCTTGTCTGTAGGACTTGAATCAGTCGAGGACCTAAAGACTGCATTAGGTGAAGTACTTACAGAGAAAACAAATGTCCTCTCTAGGTAGAATTTTTGTTGTTAATTGAGTTGAAATAGTCTACAATAAGTAAAATAATCAATCGTTAGAGGATTGTGATACTTATTTCCGTACGATTTAACTCAGTTGTACAGATTCTTGGAGGGAATATCATGGCGAAAATAAAAGCGGCAATTTTAGGCTTTGGAACAGTCGGTCAGGGAATTTATCATATTGTGAATGAGAAGCGTGAGGATTTAAAAAAGTCATTGGGATTAGACATTGAAATCAGTGCGATTTTAATTAGAGATTTAGGAAAGGAGAGACCGGCTACACCAGGTGTCCTCGTAACAGATGACTTTGAGGATATTGAAAATATTCCGGGGTTACAGGTGGTGTTTGAGGCTATTGTCAATGAAGAGCCTGCTTATACATATCTCTGCAGAGCTATTGATAAAGGCTGTCATGTAATTACTGCGAATAAAGTAATGTTCTCTAAATACAGTATTCCGCTGCAAGAACGAGCAAAATCTAAAGGGGTTTATGTTGGATTTGAGGCGACAACTGCAGGAGGAGTGCCTGTTATTAAAACATTAAAAAATTTATTGCAGGTCAATTCTGTCAAACGTATTCAAGGTATCCTGAATGGCACATCCAATTATATTCTAACCCAAATGCGTATGGAGGGTAGTGCATTTGAAGAATCACTAAGAGAAGCACAGCTTCTTGGATACGCAGAGGCTGACCCTTACAATGATGTTTCTGGACAGGACGCCTTTCGAAAACTAATGATTTTAAGCGCGCTAGCATTTGGTAAACAGCCTAACTGGGAAGATGTTCAAGTTATTGGAATCGACCAAATTTCCTCGGAGGATGTAGAAAAGGCAAAGAAAGAAGGATATCGCTACCGCCATGTGGCTGAAATTGAGCAGGATGAAAACGGAGAGCTATATGCTTCTGTTGGACCACAGCTGGTAGGCCCGGATCATCCGCTATATGCAATTGAAGGTGTGAACAATGCTGTTTCGCTAGATACCAACTATATCGGTACTCTTACATTAGTTGGACCAGGAGCTGGAATGTATCCAACAGCAAGCGTTATGGTAGAAGACTATGCAGAGATTATTGGAAAACGAGCAGGGTTTTTCATTACAATATAAAGCAAAGGGTCCGTCTCAAAAGTGACTTTTGAGACGGACCCTTTGCGACGAGGATGGTGGCATTTTGATGCGACCACCATAGGGGC
>CAKQHO010000138.1 GCA_934234185.1 uncultured Psychrobacillus sp.
ACTGTACCTTCATCGAAGACTATGCTTCTCCATTTATCTTCTCTAACTTTAACGGAACATCTGGTGACATCGATGTACTTACGCATGAAGCTGGTCACGCCTTCCAGGTATACTCTAGCAAAGACATTGGTATTCCTGAATATCTTTGGCCAACTTATGAATCAGCAGAAATACACTCTATGAGTATGGAGTTCTTCACATGGCCTTGGATGGAGCTTTTCTTTAAGGAACAGACAGAGAAATATAAGTTCTCCCATTTAAGTAGTGGACTACAATTCCTTCCTTATGGTGTAGCGGTGGATGAGTTCCAGCATGTTGTCTATGAAAATCCAGAAATGACTCCTAAGGAAAGAAAGGCAGCTTGGAGAGAAATCGAAAAAGCATACTTGCCACACCGTGATTACGATGGAAACAGCTACTTGGAGAATGGTGGTTTTTGGCATAGACAAGGGCATATCTTTAGTAGTCCATTCTATTACATTGACTACACATTGGCTCAAATCTGTGCGTTCCAATTCTGGAAGCGTTCTAGAGAAAATCATGAGGAGGCTTGGAAGGATTATTTACACCTTTGCTCGCTTGGTGGATCCAAATCCTTCACAAAATTAGTAGAAGAAGCTAATCTAATCTCGCCATTCGAGGATGGCTGTGTAGAGTCAGTTATTGGAACGATAGAGGAGTACTTAAACAGCGTGGATGATGCTGCGCTCTAACACCCTAATCATTCCTTAAATTTCTAGAATAGCTTATATAGATTGATAGACTAATTCTTTTATCGATAATGATTTCGTAACTAATAGGAAACCTGAACAAGCATTCTAGTGATGCTTGTTCTTTTTATTTTTAGGGGTACATAATCTATGGCAGGATATTTTTACTGTTTTCACGAATTTAGGAAGGATAAAGGGGGGTTATTTGGTGAGTAAAATTATTGCAATACTCGCTGGGATTATGGGAATTATCTATATTTTCATTATTCCCGCAGATCCAATCGGTATAAAAATTTTGTTTAAGCTAATTCCAATGCTGCTTATCATTATCTTTGCTTTTTTGCAGCCTGCCGGAATGCCAAAATCTTATAAGACATTGATTATTACAGGCTTATTTATTTGTATGCTTGCAGATGGATTAATCTATTGGTTCATTATTGGTCTCATTACCTTTTTAATCGGGCATATTTGGTATATCTTCGCCTTCCGTAAAATTAAGGCTGTACCAATTCCTAAATGGGCTGCCACTTTACTTCTAACATATGGATTAATTATGGTAATTTGGCTAGCCGGAACTCTTTGGAGAGAAGGTGACTTTGTTTTAGCAATAGCAGTGGTGCTATACATAGCAGTTATTCTTACTATGGGCTGGAATGCCATTCAAACCGCAAACAAATATGCCATTATTGGAGCCATCTCGTTTATTTTTTCGGATTCCATTTTAGCTATTAACAAGTTTATCGTAGAGGTACCTTTCTCGCATGCACTAATCATGATTTCTTATTATGGAGCTCAATTTTTATTTGCCTATAGCATTTATACCCATTATTCCGCAGCTCGGAATAATCTGTTAAAATAAAGACATGCTTTGCATTACTGGAGGAGATTTTACACATGAAAAATATATTAATCGATCGTTTAACTCGCTATGCGAAAATTGATACACAGTCGGATGCTTCTAGCCCAATCTGTCCTTCTACAGAAGGACAATGGGATTTACTTCATTTATTACAAAAAGAGCTAGCCGAACTAGGGATGGAAGAAATCACATTAGATGAAAATGGCTACCTGTTTGCCTCCCTTCCATCTAATACAGACAAAGACGTGCCAACAATCGGTTTCTTAGCTCATGTAGATACAGCAACTGACTATACAGGGAAAGACGTTAAACCTCAAATCTTAGAGAATTATGACGGCAGTGATATTCAGTTAAATGAATCTACTGTAATGTCGGTAGCTGATTTTCCTGAATTAAAAAACTATATCGGCCATACTTTAATGACAACAGATGGGACTACTCTTCTTGGTGCTGATAATAAAGCAGGAATTGCTATTATTATGACGGCAATGGAATACTTCCTTCAACATCCAGAAGTGAAGCATGGAAAAATTCGTGTGGCATTTACTCCTGACGAAGAAATTGGACGCGGACCACATAAGTTTGACGTAGAGCAGTTTGGAGCGAAATATGCATATACAATGGATGGAGGACCACTTGGAGAGCTTCAATTCGAAAGCTTCAATGCTGCTGGAGCAAAAGTAATAACATACGGGAAAAGCGTGCACCCAGGCTCTGCCAAGGATAAGATGGTCAATGCAATTACCATCGCAACAAAATTTCAAGCACATATGCCAGAGAATGAGGTTCCTGAGAAAACAGATGGCTATGAAGGTTTTATTCACTTAATGAAATTCAATGGTGATGTAGAAAAAGCGGAGCTTGGATATATCATTCGTGACCATGACCGTGAAAAATTTGAAGAGAAAAAGCAATTGTTTTTGGATACAGCAGAAAAGTTAAAGGCAGAGTATGGCGACAAGGCAATCGAAGTAACTGTAAATGATCAATACTATAACATGGGTGAAAAAATATCTCCTGTGATGGAAATTGTTGATATTGCTAAGGATGTCATGATTGACTTAGGAATCGATCCTTTGATAATCCCTGTACGAGGAGGTACAGATGGTTCTCAGCTTTCTTTCATGGGCATGCCAACACCAAATGTCTTTACAGGTGGAGAAAATTATCACGGGAAATATGAGTATATTTCAGTAGATGCAATGGAAAAAGCAACTGAAGTGATGAAGGGAATTATTCAATCCTTCGAAAAACAAGCCCAATAAAAATAGTAAGCGTTTATCTCTGCTATGGCCTAGCAACAAAAGACGGCGAGGAGCAAGGTTAAATATAATACCCTATATCCTTAAAATAAGCGTCAGACCATATTTATGGTCTGACGCTTATTCGGATTAAATATTTGCTTCGTTAAGATTGTATTTATGAGAAACATTTTTATAGCTAAATGCAAATACGATAAACGCTAATACTAGGAATGCTAATAATACCATTAGTAATACAAAAGCGTTTGCCATTAAATATGGTGTATCTCCTAGCGAGATAATTCCTTTGAAGCCTGCATTTGAGTACGTTAACGGTAAGAATTTACTTAACGTTTGTAAGTTCTCCGGAAGCATAGGAATCGGTAAGTTAGATCCTGTTGTAGAAAGCTGAAGCACGATAAATGCTAGTGCCGCAAAGCGTCCAATATTACCACCAACCGCTACTAAGAAGAAAATGATTGCCATAAAGGTCAAGCTTACAAATATAGTGAATAAAATAAACAGTCCTGCATTTGCAACATCTAGCTTAATAAACAAAAGAGTAAATAAGGAAACAAATAGACCCTGTGCAACTGCAAAAATAGAAAGCTGCAGCAGCTTACTTACATACCAGCTAATCGCTGAACCAGGTAATACTGCAGGACGCTTAAAGTCTACAACAAATGATAATACTAACATCCCTACAAACAATGCCAATGACATAATGTATGGTGCTGTTGAATCACGGTAGAAGCTATAGCTATTTACAGTTTCCCCTTTAAGTTGAACTGGATTTGCAAACATGGCAATATTATTGTCACTAACTTGTATCGCACTTACCTGATCGCGACCACCAGACAGTCCTGTATTCAATTCTTGGCTTCCATTTTGAAGCTTAACTGCACCATCATTGATAGAAGAAACCCCTAAGGTAATTGTTTCCCATCCGACTGCAACAGTTTGGTTACCTTCGCTAATTTGAGAAAGTCCCGTTTTTAGATCCGATACTGCGTTAGAGATTTTGTTCCAAGAAACAGTTAAAGAAGAGTTTCCGCTTGCCACTTGGTTAGCACCAGATTTTAGCTTGTCAATTCCTGCAACAGCTGAGGTTTGACCAGTTACCAGTTGGTTAAGGCCACCATCTAGTTGCTTAGAACCGGCAGTTAATTGATTAACTCCAGCTACCAATGTACTTGCACCCTGTTTTAAAGGCTGTACCTGTTGATCAAATTGCTTTAATCCTTCGGTAATTTTTTCGCTCGTTCCTACTAGCGTTAAAAATTCTACATCCGTAGAAAGCTCTGGATGCTTAGCTAAGTATGCCTTTAACCCAGCTGACAGCTGTTGAGATCCACCTGAAAGCGTTTTCGTACCTTCAGTCACTGCGGAGATTCCAGCTGCTAACTGCTCACTCCCTGGCTTTAGCTGCTTTTCTAAGCCTGCAGTAAGATCAGAGCTACCTGCTTTCGCAGATTTTAGACCAGCCAATACCTGCTCGGATCCTGCCTTTAAAGAATCAACACCTTTAACTAACTCTTTCGAACCAGCAGCAAGCTTATTAATATCCCCTTGTCCGCCTCTAATAGAGTTTAATAATTGAGAAGCTCCATCCTCTGCAGTTTTAGCTCCAGATGCAAGTTGTTGAATATCTCCAGACTTCTCATTTAAAGATTGTAGTAATTGATTAGTTCCACTTGAGAGAGTCGTAGTTCCTTCAAAAATTTGACTTGAGCCATCTGCTCCGCTGGCAAAACCATTAGAAATATCTCCAAAGCGAGCAAATAAAGTACGTGTATAAGTTTCTGTAATCTTGTTTCCAAGCTGTTCTCTTAACTTCTCCGTAGCACTTTTAGTTACTTGAGAAGCCATAAAGTTTAGACCTTCGTTTTGCGTATAAAGAAGTTCTGGAGTTTCCGGGTTTGCATCTAATACAGTAGATACCTTCTTAGAGAAATCATTCGGAATTTCCACCATCATGTAATATTTTTGGCTTTTTAATCCCTTCTCCGCCTCTTCCTTCGAAACAAACTTCCAGCCCAGTGAAGGATTAGCCTTAAGTTCTTCAACTAAATCGGCTCCTACGTTAATTTCTGTTTCACCAGACATAGCTCCCTCATCATTATTGACAAATGCAACAGGTAAATTGTCTAAATTATCGTATGGCCCCCATGTTGCCGATAACAATACAGCAACATAGACAATCGGAATTAATAGAACTCCGATTAACGAAAATAACACCCCTTTTTTCTCTTTGAGCTTAGAAAGCTCCCTGCCTAACAATTTGAACGTGCCCATACTAAACCCCCTTTTTTCTCTTTTCAAGTAAAATGAATGGTCATTCATTTTACTCTTATAATAATTATATTTCAAATTTTTAGAAAATACATTATTTTTGTTATATAACAATTCGGGTATTTTCTCGATTTAGAAATTTAACTATAACAGTTCAACTCTTGATACTACTGCTTTCTCTTCCAGTATTGTTACACATCATATGCTTGATAATTTCTTTACATCATAATGTTAAGTAAAAATTTAAGATGTTTTCAATTAGTAATTTCTACAAATAGTATAAGAGAAATACTTTCTGCTCAAGCTTTGCTTTAATTGAAAAACCCACCAACCAATGTTGGTGGGTTACACTTTATAGTCTTCTAATGCTTTTTCTACGCTATTAACGAAGCTGCCTCCAGCTCCCCAGTCGAAGCGGAATATTGCTCCTTCCCCTCCTCCTGAGGCAGTAGCATGCACCTTTGTTTTTCCCTCTAAATTATCGATCACCACTGTTAATGAAGCTCGGTTGCTTGTTCTCATATAGTATTTCTCAAATATATATACGACTAGTTCCTTTTCATCTACTTTTCTTCGGTAGCTGTCTATAACTTTTCCAGAGATAGATCCCTTTACAATAGCTGTTTCTATTAATTTTGCAGTTTCTTTAGTTGATAGGCTTACATAAAACTCACGAATATCCATTCCGTCACCCCCTAGTATTTATACGGGGTAAACCGAAAATGGTTTCTAAAAATGAACATTTGATATCTTAATTAGCAGCATCTCTAACTGCTTGAGCCACTGCATTTACTACTCTCTTATCAAATGGTTTGGGAATAATATAGTTTTCGCTTAACTCACTCTCTGGAATTAAAGCAGCAATTGCTTCTATAGCGGCTAGCTTCATTTTTTCCGTAATATCCTTAGCTCTAACATCTAAAGCACCTCTAAAAATTCCCGGAAAAGCTAAAACATTGTTTATTTGGTTTGGGTAATCTGATCTGCCAGTCGCAATAATTTTCACTCCCCATTTCATAGCGTTTTCATACGAAATTTCTGGAGTAGGATTTGCTAAAGCAAAGATAATTGGTTGTTTATTCATGGAATCAATTAACTTTTTAGAAAGCAAATTTGCTACCGACACACCGACGAATACATCAGCATTTTTCATAGCTTCTACTAATCCGCCTTTGAGATCATTTGGATTTGTCATCGCGGCTACTTCTTCTTTGATAGCATTCATACCTTGTTGACGGCCTTTATAAATAATTCCAGTGGAATCACACATAATAATTTCAGTATAACCCTGTTGAACTAATAATTTCATAATGGATACTCCAGCTGCACCTGCTCCATTAATAACAATTTTCACGTTTTCTTTATTTTTGTTAATAAGTTTCAAAGCATTTCGAAGTCCAGCGCTAACTACAATAGCAGTGCCATGCTGATCATCATGAAAAACAGGTATATCCAATTCGTTTCGAAGACGACTTTCTATCTCAAAGCACCTTGGAGCAGATATATCTTCCAAGTTTATTGCACCAAATGTTGGACTAAGGGCTTTAACAATCTGAACAATTTCTTCTACGTCTTTTGTATTTAAGCAGATCGGGAAAGCATCAACACCTGCAAATTCCTTGAGAAGAATCGATTTACCTTCCATAACTGGCATGGAGGCAAGCGGACCGATATCTCCCAAACCCAAAACTGCGGTTCCGTCAGTAACCACGCCAACTAAATTACCCTTTATAGTATAATCATAGGCCATGTTTGAATTTTTTTGAATTTCAAGACATGGTTCAGCCACACCCGGGGAATACGCCAGGCTGAGATCTTTCATATTATTTACCGGTATCTTCAGTTTAATCTCCATTTTGCCTTGATTCTCTCGATGAAGTTGTAATGCCTCTTCCCTTAAAGTCATCTACTCACACACCTTTGGATTATTTAATATATTCTGAAAATTATAAGTACCTCTATGGGTAATGTCAATTTAGTGAATGCTTTCACAACAATAGTAAAAACAAAAAAAAGCATCTACTATGGGCAGTAGATACTTAAGTAATGCACATTTTTTTAACCATGAGGGGGGTTAAATGTAAGTGCGCATATCTGTCTTTCTTTTCAGCGACAATTTGGAGAAAAGTTGCTGTAAGAGCCTTCTCTCTTTAAAGGCTACTACAATGACAATGATAATCATTTTCATTTAGTATGTCAACGAATTTCCTTAAAGTCATTTTTTTAAAATTTTTATGCATACAACCAAAAATGCGGGGCATAGCTAAGTACAGAAAAAAGGAGGAGAAAAAGCATGAAAAAGAAAAATGTCGATCAAGAAGTAGAAATTGCATTAGAAAGCTTTAGTCCAGAACAAAAGGACGATATTCTAAAGAACTTTTCATCCTTTAAAGGCTATTTAGCTGATAAAGTGAGAGCTGGTGAAAGAATGGGCTTTAGCGATGAAACATTAGCAAAAGCAACAGAAAAAGTTGCTGGTTATCTTGCTACTCATGAAGAGCCAAGAAACCGTGAAGAGCATCTACTAAAGGAACTGTGGAAAAGCTCTGACAAAGATCAACAAAAATCGCTTAGCCATATGCTTTTAAATCTTGTAAAAAATGAAGGATAATCGAAAAGAAGCTGACGGACGATTTATGGACAATCCTGAAGGAGTTAAGTCC
>CAKQHO010000139.1 GCA_934234185.1 uncultured Psychrobacillus sp.
GCATCTCCTCCTGCTTGATGTATTTCCAAGCTATCCAGGCTTGGTTTCTTGGAAGGATTACCTATGAAGTATCCTTGAAAGCGGTTGATATTTGTAAAAAAATCAGGGTTATCTGTAATATCAATAATCAATTTATTTTCTTCGAGAAGTTTATGTAATTCTGCCAGTTGGTCGCTTGACCACTCGTGGTCTTTTTCTGCCTTATAACGTATGACCTCATTGCCTTTCTCCAGACTAGCTGCCATACCCTTTAAAATTTCTTCAATTGAATTTCCTGAAACCTCTTGAGCGATGTACCAGTCACCAGAATTTTTTGCTGCTCGAATGGTATTCACTTGTATAGTAGATATAGAGTCCAAGTCAGTTAATTGATAAAGCGGTTTCAAAATAATATCTTCTATTGTTTTGGTCGTTAAAGTTTCTAGTGATTTTCCTTTGAGAGATTTTAACGCTATTTCTTCCCAATTTTCCTTACTTGCTTCTTGGAATATAGTTTGCTTCATTTGTTGGATCGTCATGAAACTTACCTCCCCTTCAGTTATTTATCATACATATCCTCTATTCTACATGAGATAAGTTATGTTATAAAGAATATTTAGATTAGACTGCTATCCAAAATTATTTTGCTTATTTCTATGAAAATGAAGAAAAATCTGTGTGAATCGACTTAACACGGTATGTAGGCACGCATGATCAGTGTGTATAAAATGTTTTGTTAGTATAGAAATGGCAAGCTTGATATGTAGCAATTATAATCTCAAGGAGACTCCCCCTACTAGCTTCCCTACTGAATCCATTAGGCAAGTTAAAAAGCATCAACAATTTTCGTCGATGCTTTTTTCCTTAATTACTTTTTCTCTGCTTAAAGCTTCTTACTATTCAGGACTTTCACTAAATACAAAATTTTTCTCCGTAACAGTTACAAATTTAGTTTTCTCACGAATCCAGCCATCTTCCCCTTTAACCCCTCCTCCTACGATAATATAGTTAGAAGGATCTAGCGGTCTCATCGAGTATGTTAGTAAGAAAACCTGTTGTTCATCCTCATTTTTGTGACTTAACTCCACATTTTCAATTTTATATTCAGCAATTGTTTTGTCCTGTTCAAGTACTTGAGCTGCTGCATCCTTTATCTGTTCTGTTATTTTAGGGTTTGCTACAACCGTTTCCTCCTTTTTCTCTTGTATGTCCCTGTCAGAACGAAAAAAGCTAATAACGAGTACTGTCAGGATGAGAAAAATGATGATAACACCTACATATAATAGAGATGGTTTCTGATTAGGATTTCTGGAAATCATCGGCAATGTACGATTCTCCTTCCACTCTTCATCCATTATCTTTATTGTATATAGATACGTTGCGAATCCATTTGATATGATTATATAAAAAAACTTCTGAAGAGTTTAGCTTCTTTTCATCAATCGTATTGCCTGTATCGATAAGCGCACCAATAAGACAGCGCACAGAAATAGTCCTACATATGCAGCAGTATTTAAGTAAATGGCATAGGATGTTTCAATGAATTGAGCTATCGCTAGTAATGACACGGAAATAATCCCGAACGTTATGCCAACCATCAATAAAATAAATCGAGAAAATAAGTGGGTTATAAATTTAGTATTATTTTTATCAGAAAAAATATCGTGGTGTAAGGTTATTTTACCACCCTCGACGCGTTGTACCAGCTTATCAATTCTTCTCGGTATTTTCCGAATAGTTGGGAGTAATAAAGCAAGTTCTTCTTCCACTCTATTTACGATCTCTTTTGGGTTTTTAAATGGCTTTTTAATTTTAGAAATTAAATAATCAGAAGAATACTCCTGCGCCTCCGAAAAGATATCGAAATCTACTTGAATCATTTTGAGCGTTCCCTCTAACGTAATCATTGAGCGCATTGCCATGCCAACTGAAGGGTAAAAATTCAAGCCAAATTTCCTCACAACCTTAAAGAAATGCTGGATGAGCTCTTCTGTAGGTATTTGAGGGACATACGAAATTCTTAGTAATATTTGGGACATTGCTTGTTCCATTTTTGCTCTATCTATATGATCATAATCTTCTACTAAGAGAGTGACAGCATCATATAACATATCCGCATCATTATGCTGTATCCCAATTAAAAACATTTTCATGCCTTCCTGCTGTGGCTCTGCAAGTCTCCCGACAGCACCAAAATCAAGTAACACAGGAATCCCATCCTCTCTATCTATGAAGATGTTTCCAGGGTGTGGATCCGCATGAAAAATTCCAGCATATAGCATTTGATCAAAGAAGGAATATAATACTGTTCTTGCAAATTCTTCTCTATCAATTTTCAAAGAATCGAAGAGTACTTCTCCAGTTGCAACACTCTCTCCCTCTATAAAATCGAAGACTATAATAGAGTGATTACTTAGCTCTGTGTAAACATGAGGAATCTTTAGTTCATACTTACTTTCTTTTAGAGAATTACTAATTTGGAGAGCATTCCTTATTTCTAATTCAAAATTAACTTCCTCTCTTAAATTCTCTGCAAATCCATTAGCCAATTCACACAACCCTAAACTATCAGCCCAGGAGGATTTGTCTGATATCCATTGGACAAACTCGAGCAAAATATTTAGGTCATCGCGTATCATGTCCTTAACCTCTGGACGTAAAATCTTAACAACCACCTGCTGATTGCTATCTTTCAAAGTTGCTTTATGTACTTGACCAATAGAGGCAGAAGCAAGAGGGACCATATCAAACTCTTCAAACACCTCATCTAATTCGAATGGAAAATTTCTATCTAACATTCCACGCACTTGCTCGGCAGATAATGGCTTTACCTGCTGCTGTAGCTTCTCTAATTCTTCAATAAATGCTGGAGGTAGCAAGTCCTTTCGTGTTGACAATACTTGACCAAACTTAATGAATATACCACCAGATTGTTCTAAAGTATCTCGTAGCGCAATAGCAATTTCTTTGTCATTGTCTCGTTGTCTCGAATATTTTAATGTTCTGGAGACTCCGTTTTTAAATGCTATTTGAAATACCTGTCTCATTCTCTTCTGACTTCTCCACTGGCTTCTTAATCTCAGCAAGATTGTTTTTTGTTCTCTTCTTCTTCCCTTCATTTCCACACGATCGATAGGTCCGAAAAGTTCAAAAAACAAATAAAGTAACATGGAAATTAATAATGTACTTCCTATCCATATGATTGTATTCACATCCATATAAGCGTACACGAAATTTTCGGAGAATAAGTCTGTATTTCGTAAATAAGCATACCAATATACAAAAATAGTAAAAAATACGCTAATTAAGACAGATAGAATTCGTTTCATAAAGTTTATTTGAGAGCCCATTAGCTTTCCACTTACATAGTAGATAAAAAATGCAATCAAAACTACTTGAATCCCCATTTTGAAAAAAATCACAGATTAGCACCTCGTTTATTTAGTATTTATTCCTTACATTCCCCCAAAAGAACAAAGAACTAACCTTTTCTACTATTAAATAAAAGACAGATTTCTAGCTTTCTTCTAGTTATAATTATCTATTTTTTTCTTGCGCTAGTTTCAAATCATTCATTAGAGGCTATAACAGGATTGTGCAACACAAAATTCCAAGGAGGTATTTGTTTATGTTTTTTAACAAAAAAGAACTAAGTTTCCATGCTAAGCCCGATCGTCCAGATCCAGTTTTAGCAAAACACATGCAGGAGATTATTGGTGGCCAATTTGGTGAGATGAGTGTGGCGATGCAGTATTTATTCCAAGGGTGGAATACTCGTGGAAATGAAAAATACAAAGATCTTCTAATGGACACCGGTACAGAAGAACTAGGGCATATTGAGATGATTGCAACGATGGTTGCTAGATTACTAGAGGGCGCTCCTGTAACAGAGCAAGAAAAAGGAGCAGCAAATCCAGTGATTGGAGCAATTATGGGGGGAATGAGTCCTAAGGACGTTCTAGTAGAAGGAATGAACCCTCAGCATGCTATTGTTTCTGGTTTAGGTGCAATGCCAGTTAACTCAGTAGGAGTTCCTTGGAATGCAGGATATATCGTAGCATCTGGTAACCTTCTTGCAGATATGCGTCACAACGTGATGGCGGAATCACAAGGTAGATTGCAGGTTGCTAGATTATACGGAATGACAGATGATAAAGGTGTTAAGGACATGCTTTCCTTCCTTTTAGCACGTGATACGATGCACCAAAATCAGTGGCTAGCTGCCATTAAAGACTTAGAAGCAACAGAGGGTGGGGTAATTTGCCCAACAACTGTTCCTCCTGAATGGGAAGCGACTGAATTCTCACATACACTTTATAACCATTCAGAAGGGGAAGACAGTGCTGAACTACCATGGTTAAAAGGGAATGCTCCTGATGGTCATCCATTCTCTTATGACCAAGGTAAAGCCTTTGGTGAGAGACCAGTCTTAGCTCCGGCCCCACCTTCTTTACACAATACATTACCAGCTGAAGATCAAATGTAAAATATATCACTGCAACGCCTCATACAAATAGGCGTTGCAGTTTTTTTGTTAGTTTAACTTTTCTAGGAGTCTGGTCTTCGTAAGCTATTCTTCTTTTTATTTAAGTCTTTCTCTAGCATTGTTCGTTGCTTTATTCACCTTAACATGGTCTCTTGCTTTCCCTAAACCGTGCTTTGGCATATTCACATACAAAGCTTCATAATGCTTGGCTTGTACCTGAAAGGATTCATGAAATATGCCTACACATTCGTTGTTAAATGCATTTCGGTAAAAATCTTTCCATACTTTAGAATGCACTTCCCCATGGGCATACGCTTCAAGCTTGTCAAAGCTGCTCCAATACTGAATAAGAGTGATTTTCCTCCAACTGAAAAGAATCTCTCCCCCTAAGAAGCCAAGCTCTCGGTTTTGATATAGCTCCTTCAGCATAGGTCCCATTGCTTTCATAGTAGGAATCCACCTATGAGGCTTTATCATTTTGTTGATTCTCATTCCAATTATAAATACCACTATATCCTCTTTGTTTTCGACAGTATATCTTCCCTTGTACAAATTAATCCCCCTTTTATTAACCATCGGTCAATTAATGAGAAAATAAAAACTCTATTATATTAGAGCTTTCATTAAAAATTCGCAATAAGCTTTTGCTGATTCTTTCGCCTCTTCAAAGCTATGTGTACGCCCAATATAGTGAATGACAAAACCATGTAGGCCTACGAAGGTAGAGTAAATATCTTTTGCCTCTAATTGTTGATTGTTCAAATGCTGTAAAGCTATATGAAACTTTTCTAAGCTCTGATTCGCAGCGCTTTGACTTAGAGGATCCAGTTTATCATCACGCTTCATGAACATAAATTGGTATTGGGTTTGATAGTTTAATCCAAACTCAATAAAGCCCATTAAGACAAACATATTCCCTTCTGCTCCCTTATACTCCATAGCTTCCTCTAGCTTTGCATTTAACATGGTAAAATATCTTTCAACTACCGCATGAAATAATTCTGTTTTACTGTTAAAGTGATAATATATAGCACCATGACTACACCCAAGCTTTTGAGCAATCCCTCTCATAGAAACTTTATGAAAATCACTTTCTAAAAATTGAAGATTCGCTTCCTCAATTATCATTTCTTTCGTTAATTCTTCTGTTATTTTTTTTCTTGCCATTTGACACCTCACTAATTGACCATTGGTTAATTAATATTGTAATGTTTATCTAAACCTATTGCAACTGCTTTTAGTAATAAATAATGTGCTTATTATGTATGGAACATAAAAAAATGCATCACCAATTGCTAGAATGGATCTAACAACTAGGGATGCACTATCAAAGGTGTTTAACCTGGAATATTCAAAAGCTCTTTATCCCTTCTACCGTGTAATAGGAAATATAAAGGAATACTTATAAGTATGATCACAACGTTAGCTAAAAAGACTGTACTGTAGCCCGTGTGAGGAACGATAAATCCTAAAATGTATGGACCAACACCTAATCCTAAATCGTATAAGATAAAGTAAGTAGAGGTTGCAAGGCCAAAGCGATGTGGCGGAGTAACTTTTACCGCAACAGTTTGAGCTATTGAGTTAAAGTTTCCATACCCCAATCCTATAAAAGCAGCTGCTAATAATAGCATCCACCCTTGGCTGGCCTGACTGAATACATACATTCCTATTGCGAAAATAGCTAAACAAGGATACGCAACGATATTAGCTCCTCTTACATCCAGTAGCTTACCTGTAAATGGTCGAGATAGAATAATAACAATTGCTAATACAAGAAAGAAATAACTAGCTGTCGAAGTAAGATTGATCTCCTCTGCATAGAAGGACAAAAAAGACATTACTCCTGAATAACTAAAACCTATCAATAATGCAATAAAAGAAATAGGGATTGCTCTTGGTTCTATAAATCTAGTAAGGAAAGAGCCCTTCTGTTCCTCTTTAATAGATGCCTTTGGTGAAACAACTTCAATTTTAGCAATTGCATAAATGATTATACATACAATAGAAAAAATGACATTTTGCGTAAATATAAAGGAGTAGCCATTTTCTAAATTCATCAGCATGATTCCTATAGAGGGTCCAATTGCAGTTGCAAGGATCGCACTTAAACTGTAGTAACCAATCCCTTCTCCTTTTCTTGCTGCTGGTACAATTTGAGCAATAATCGTTCCAGTTGCAGTACTCGCAATACCAACTGCTATCCCTTGTAATAAACGATTTGTCATTAGTAGACCTAAATTAAAAGTGAAGAAATATAAAACAGAGGTTACTAGAAAAAAGGTTAACCCTAGCCATAAGGTCTTCTTTGTTCCGATATCTCCAATTACTCTCCCTGCACCTAATCTCCCAATTAACGAACCAATAATAAATATACTAGAGACTAACCCAGCGGTACTGGTACTTGCCCCAAATTCTGTCTTTGCATAGCTTGCCATAGTGACAATTAATAGGAAAAACATTAGTGTCAGTAAAAAATTGATTCCTGAGACTATTAGAAATTCCTTTGTCCATAACTTTTCCTTCTTCAAAAATTTAACCTCTTCTCTTTAAATTACGATGTATCTTATCAAGTAAAGATTCTGCTATCAACAGCTCTTCTATGGGAATATCCTCAATAAGTTCATCCTGAAATTGGTCTACTTCCAACTTCATCTCTACATATTTACTCTGTCCTTTTTCTGTTAAATGCATAAACTTCTGTCTCTTATCTTTACCTGCGGCAACATATAGTAGGCCAAGATCAATTAGTCTTTGTGCAATTGGAGTAATAGATGGTTTCTCTACCTGCCAATAGATTGCCACATCCGAAAAAGTGGCTTCCCCATGTTCACTAATGTATTTCAGCAAAGCCCATTGTACCGATGATAGTTGAAATTCCTGGGTAACTTCATTTAACTGGTTGGTATATGGTCGCTGAATCAGTCTAAGCTTCGAAAAAAATGGATACATAATTATTCCTTACTTCCCTTATTAGTTAGTTAACCTAACTAATAATAAATCAAGAATATTCCTTTGTAAAGAACAACTCTGGAATATTCTATATAAAAATATAAACTTTATACTTTTGGTGGATAAAACAATAGTAGAAGATTCTGCGTTGGAACGATTTGCACATATCGAGCCACACCATTGAAGACATAAAAAAGGAAGAAAATATATTTCTTCCTCCAGACTGTAGACAAACTCTTAAAATAGGGTTTGTTTACGGTCTTATTATATTGTTAGAATTAAATTAACAATATAATCGCTGATTTCCATTC
>CAKQHO010000140.1 GCA_934234185.1 uncultured Psychrobacillus sp.
TGTCCCACGTACCGAGGAGCTCGGGAAAGCTCATGCGGAAAAGAAAAACAAACCTTATAAGCCACAAAAGATCAACCATCGCTATATGCGCAAAGTTGGTGATTTTGTAACTGCGAAGCCTTGGCTAGTTATTGTAATTTCTAGCATTGTTCTTATTGGGCTAGCAATTTCATCTACGAATATTAAATATAATTATGATTTACTTTCCTCTTTCCCTGAGGATATGCCATCGCGTGAAGGCTTTGCAATCATTGAGGAGAATTTTACTCCTGGTGAATTAGCTCCTGTAGAGGTGATTGTGGATACAGAGGGACAGGAGTTAGATATAGCGGAGGAGCTTTTAGCACTCCCGTATATTGAACTTGTCAATGACGTTCGCTATGGAGAAAAGAATGCAAATATCCAACTCTATGAAGTGGATTTAAATAAAAATCCGTATTCCAACGAGGCAATGAATGATGTTGTTCAAATGAAAGAAGATGTAGAAGAAATCCTAAAGCAAGCTAACGCTACAGGAGAATTTTGGCTAGGAGGTGAAACAAGCGCTCAACTTGATACGAAGGAAGTGCAAAAGTCAGATGAAACTCTCATACAGCCAGTTATGATTGTGATTATCTTCCTTGTACTGCTCGTATACCTACGTGCACTCATCACATCCATTCAACTGATGACTACCGTTCTTGTATCGTTCTTTGCTGCATTGGGAGCAGGCTGGTTAATAATCCATGGGGTACTAGGTCACGATGCAATGGCAAGTGCGATTCCTTTATATAGCTTTGTGTTCATCATTGCACTTGGGAATGACTATAACATCTTCATGATCAGTGAGATATGGAAGAATCGTAAGCGCGGAAAAGCACATAAGGATGCAATAGCAGGAGGCGTTGCTTCTACGGGGGCTGTAATTACCTCTGCTGGGCTGATTCTTGCAGGAACATTTGGGGTATTGGCTTCTCTGCCGATTCAATTGCTCGTACAATTTGGTATCGTGACTGCAATTGGAGTTTTACTTGATACCTTCATAGTTCGTCCACTTCTAGTACCTGCTTTAATCACGGTATTTGGAAGATGGTCCTACTGGCCAGGAAAGCTGTTTAAGAAGGACTTATAAAATGGACCGACTCTTATAGAGTCGGTATTTTTGTTGATATAGCTAGCAATGAGGGACGTTTAAGCTTCGAAATGAAGCCCTGGCAACAGCTATTTGCAGTGAAGGGTTGGAAGCATTTAATACTAGATGGAAACAATATTATTCAAATAGGATTTTCGAAAAAAAGATTAGCTAGTCATGAGATGGACTATTTACAGCAATTTCTTTTGGAATCTAGAAGGGCAGAGTTAACTCATTGGATATCCATTCTTCCTGCCCCTCTGTTTTTTCTGTGGAACCCTATGTGGGCTGGACTCGTGATGATTGGCTATGCCATTCTGTTTAATGCTCCAATAATTATAGTTCAGCGATATAATCGTCCCCGATTAAAACAAATTATAAAAAAGAAGGCTCTTATTCTTTTAGAAGAATAGAGTCTTTTGTTTTAATTTTGAATAATCTGATTTGTGTAGATATAATAATAGAATAAATAGAAAAAAAGGAGGAAGATGATGAGTCAAACACTCATACAAGCGGATGATACCATCACGCTATGGGGGATTATTATTATTGTTGCATCATTAAGTATTTTTTTAGAGCAGCGATTTAGCTGGGCTGCTAAGATGACGGGTGCTATCATTGCCCTATTAATTGCTATTCTGCTTTCCAATACGGGGGTTATCCCGACCGACTCAGCAGTATATGATTCTGTGTGGGCAGTTATTGTTCCATTAGCGATTCCGTTACTCTTATTTCATGTAAATATTAAGAAGCTTTTTCGAGAAAGTGGAAGGCTGCTGCTAATCTTTTTAATCAGCTCCATTGGGACGATAGCGGGAACAATTTTAGCGTTCTTCCTTTTAAAAGAATATATTCCACTGCTTAATAAACTAGCAGCAATGTTCAGTGCTAGTTACATTGGTGGGGGAGTTAACTTCGCTGCAATGGCAGCGAAATTTGAAACTCCTGGGGATTTGGTATCTTCAGCAGTTGTAGCGGACAATTTGAATATGGCTCTTTTGTTTGTTATTTTAATGGTCATTCCAACCATGCATTTTTTTAGAAGTAAATATAAAACGCCACATATTGATTTACTAGAGGCAGAGGGTACTCAGAAAGATGACAACCTTGCAAAAGAGTATTGGAAGGCAAAGGAAATTTCATTAAAGGATATTGCTCTATCAGTAGGTACAGCTTTTGCATTAGTCATACTGGCTAAAAAGATTTCAGGCTGGTTTGATACATTAATACCTTCAGGAGAAAGTGTAAATTTCCTATTAAACTTAGCGAATGGTTTAATTGGGGATCAGTATTTAATGTTAACGACACTGACGTTTTTAGCATTGATTCTTTTTCCAAAGTTTTTCGATGAATTACGTGGTAGTCAGGAGATTGGAACCTATTTAATTCACATATTTTTTGTAGTTATTGGAATTCCTGCATCTATCCCACTTATTCTAGAAAATGCACCACTCTTATTAGTGTTTGCCTTTATTATTGTTGCTATTAATCTTCTTATTTCTTTAGTTGGGGCAAAGGTTTTTAAATTCGAGCTAGAGGAAACACTACTAGCAGTAAATGCTAACATTGGTGGTCCAACTACTGCAGCCGCACTTGCTATTGCCAAGGGATGGAGAAACTTAGTAGGACCTATTCTCATTGTTGGTACCTTGGGTTATATTATCGGCAACTATGTAGGAACTTTCCTAGGTTTATGGTTAGAAGGTTTTATGTAAACTATTCTTTTTCTAATAAGCGTTTCAAACAGGTAACTGTTTGAGACGTTTTTTATTTGCTTTATATTTTTAAATCCATTTTGTGGCTTATATAATAAGAATATTTTGTCCAAACTATGACTTATCAAAGCGTGATAGAGGGTTTTTATGTTGAATAGAGTAGGTCCTATTAGTATATTACATGTCATTGCATTATCCATGACGATGATCGGTTTAAAAAATCATGTTACTATCCTTCCTCCTATTTTATCCCACGGAGGAAGAGATGGCTGGATGTCCGTTATATTCTCAGCTATCCTTCTCTTTCCATGGCTATTTCTGTTGATATATATTCATCATCAGTCTAAGCAAAAAAATATAAGGGAATGGCTTTTGGAGACAGTAGGTCCTAGGTTCGGTAAGGTATTTGTTTATTTCATCAGTGGTTTTCTCATCCTGCTTTCCGCATTTAGTTTAAGGGAGGCATTGCAATGGATGAGAACTACTTTTTTGCCCACGACCTCTGTCCTGGTTTTATTAATAATTTTTACCGTTTTGTGCATTCTATTAGCATCAAGTAACATACAAACTATTGCAATTCTAAATATTCTAGTTTTGTTTGGTGTGTTGGTATTAGGTTTTTTTATTGCATTTGTCAATATTCCCGTGAAGGACCATTATCTATTATTGCCGTTACTGGAGAACGGAATTGAACCAGTAGTAAAAGCTTCCATATATCCTGCTGCCGGATACGTAGAGATTATCCTTCTTTTATTTATACAGCAGCATTTTAAGGAAAAAATGAAATGGTATCATTTGGGGATTCTTCTGTTTCTTCTAATGGGGTTAACTATGGGACCGCTTATTGGAGCAATTAGTGAATTTGGTCCTAAAGAAGCTGCTAAGCAAATGTATCCTGCCTATGAGGAATGGGGTTTGGCAAGAATAGGCCAATTCATCGAGCATATTGATTTTTTTTCTATTTATCAATGGCTTACTGGCGCCTTTATACGTGTAGGACTCATCTTATTCATAGTTGTTGAATTATTAGACATTAAACAACAAAAAAAGAAAATATGGCTTGTGATTGCCCCTATATTCATGGTTCTTTCCATAGGACTTATTTGGATTAGTGATCAACTATTCTTAAAGCTGAAAGGAAATTACTTTCTTATTATTACTTTTGTATTCTTCTTTGTCCTAGCATTTGTATTTGCTTGGATAGCCTATCGTAACAAAAAGAAAAGAAAGAAAGAAGATAAACAAGAAAAAATAGGAAGGAGAAGACGCGCTAAATCAAATAGGAAGGAGCAGGAGACTATATGAAGCAGTCGGAGGACAAGATTGATTTATCGACCTTGAAGGAATTATTTCAAAAGAATGCGGATATTAAGTTTCAAATATATCATTTTTCCTCCAATAAGGTTCATTTTATATCTTGTGATTCCATGATTGATGTACAGATGTTAAATGAATTGGTAGTACCACGTGTACAAAAGCTTTGTGAGGAAAAGAGTACGGAAGAAAATCTCAAGCAAGTTGTTTTGACAAACCTCCACATTCCGGAGGTGAAGGAGATAACATCTAAGGAAGAGCTAATAACATTAGTATTTAATGGCTTCCTTTTACTTTATTTTGAAGAAGAAGGTTTACTCGTTACAAGTAATATTGCGAAAAAGCCAAATAGAAGCCCTGAAGAATCTCGAATGGAAGTGCTAATCAAGGGACCTCGGGATAACTTTATAGAGGATATAACAACTAATATTGCGTTAATTCGTAAGAGACTTCCAACCAACTCTTTGTCAATAGAAAAGATAGAGCTTGGTAAAAGGTCTAAAACTACCGTAGCCATTCTCTATATGGATGATATTGCAAACAAGGATATTCTGAAGGATATTCAGAAGCAGTTAAACCAAGTGGATATAGATATTGTTTTTAGTGGGGAATTATTAATGGAGAAAGTAAATATGAAATCTCCGGTTTTCCCGAGAAATGACTATACTGGTAGACCGGATTATGTCGTACAGTCACTCATGAGGGGAAGATTTATCATTCTCGTGGATGGTGTCTCTTATGCAATTATCACTCCCGCTAATTTATTTTTACTATTAAAGTCCGGCGAGGATGTAGAATACCCGGTTGCATTTAGTACAGCCGAACGTTTATTGAGGGTCGGTGGTTTGATAGTAGGACTTGTATTACCGGCATTTTGGCTGGCACTCACTACCTTTCATCAGGACCAGGTCCCTTTTCAGCTCCTAGCTACAATTGTACAAAACAACTCAGGTCTTCCGCTTCCTTCTGTCGTTGAAATGCTATTAATGCTTATCATGTTCGAGCTTTTTAGAGAAGCAGGTCTCCGGTTGCCCTCTGTAATTGGGGGAACGATAAGTGTTGTGGGAGGATTAATAGTTGGAGATGCCGCAATTCGTGCAGGTTTGACTAGCCCTGCTATGATTGTAATTATTGCTATCTCTACCATTTCCACCTTTACATTGGTAAATCAATCTCTTGTAACAGCAGTTAGTATTATCCGTGTAATATTTATCCTCATTACCTCTGTATTAGGTCTGTTTGGTTTTTTTGTTTGCTTATATGCGTTGATTTTGTATTTATCTAATATACGAATCTTTGGGGTTCCATACATGAATATAGGGACTGATATTAGCTGGTCGACAATAAAAAAATCTCTGTTTAGGTTATCCCCGGATAATTACAAAAAGAGACCAAACTCATTAGACCCTCAGGATCCAAGTAGGGGAGGAAATGAAGATGAAACGTAAATGGATAAAGCTATTTCTTTTAATTTCTATCCTTCCACTGCTAACTAGCTGCTGGGATCAAGATGAGCCTAACAGAATGAGGTATGTCTATGGGATCGGCATTGATTATAAGGAAGGAAAGTATGAAGTCTATACTCAAATAATTGATTTTACAAATATCGCAAAGTCAGAGTCACCTACTCAGGATGCTATTCAGGTAGAGGTAGGAAAAGGGACTGGTCATAATGTGGAGGAAGCCCTATATAACTTGTATCATTCCTTAGATTTGAAGCTGTATTGGGGACATCTTACATTTGTTGTATTCTCTGAAGAGGCACTAAAGGATGGAAGAGCAAATACTATTATCAATTCATTTATACGCTACAGGGAAACAAGATATCAGACATGGGTTTATGCAACTACTGAACCTGTGGAAGAAATTTTGCTTTTAAACCCATTGTTTAATAATACCATGACACGTCTAAGGCTAGCAGATCCAATGAGCTCCTACGAGCAAGAATCTTATATTGAGCCGATTAACTTCCGTAAGTTGATTATCAGGTTAAACGAACCACCTCATGAGGTAAATCTTCCATACGTCACTATGAAAGAATGGAAAACAGAAAAAGAGGAGGACAAGCTACCAGATTTTGATGGAGTAGCTATCTTTACACCTGATGATTTTAAAGGATTTATCAAAAAGGAGAAAGCTGGTGGTCTCCAATGGATGACGAATGAAACAAAAGCAGGAGAAATCACTCAAAAAAGAGACAAAGAGGGAGACTACATTACTGCAGTTATAGATAATCTTAAGGTAAAAGTAAAGCCTTCCTTAGAAGGTAATCAAGTATACTTTGACATTAAATTAAATTTAAATGTACTTTTAGGATCTTTCGAAGGCAACATTTCAGAAGATGAAGTTAAAAAATATGTAAAAGAGCGGATGAAAAAAGAAATAGAGGAGACCTACTTAGAGGGTTTAAAGCATGAAGTTGATATTTACCGCCTCTCTGAATACGTTTATCGCCAGAAGCTTTCTATATGGAAAAAGTATCAAAAGGATGGCAAAGTGGAACTGAAAGAGGATTCCATCCGGTCTATTTCGATTGACATTAATAAAGTTTACTCAGGAAGAAAGAAATTTAAAGAAACAATTGAATAAAAATTAAAAAACAATATTGACTTTTTTTAAAAAAAGCTAGATAATATTAATTGTCTTTCCTTTCTACATAGAAACGAAAAGCAATTGTCTCGGTAGCTCAGCCGGATAGAGCAACGGCCTTCTAAGCCGTCGGTCGGGGGTTCGAATCCCTCCCGGGACGTCATAAAACTTAAGGCAACTCAATAGTACAACGGTTTGCTAATTGTAGGTATTTCTAACGGTATTCTAACCTTGATGAAATATCCCCCAAAAATCGTTGCAATCAACTTCCAATTACAACTAATTAGAGGTTTTTTGTTTTGACCAAGAAAAAAGGAATTTTTGATGTTACAATTGCTGGTAATATTTTTAGACCAGCTAAAGAAATAGCACCAGAGTCAAAAAGAATGACTACGGAAATTGCTCTTGAAACCATTGTTCGACAAATGGAGTTAAACGTATCAGATTCTACAAAATTAACTCGTTTGAAAAGTTTGAAAGCAATATTAAGTAAATTTCACAACAGTTGGTTACCAATTAAATTTTGGCTTAATATTTAAATCAAAGTTGATAAGAAAGTGAAAAAGGGTGCTTCTTCAAATGATTTAAACATTTTGCTTTCGCTTATGGATATATCAACGTTCATTGGTTTACGTGATGCAGAGGCAATCCTAACAATGTATAAAACTGGTGTCCGTATAAAAACATTGGGATTAATCAAAAATAACCACATCGAGTTTGCTGAAAAATCATAAGCTGCTCAAGTTACCATTGGATGAC
>CAKQHO010000141.1 GCA_934234185.1 uncultured Psychrobacillus sp.
GAGATGCCCTTGATAATAGAGTAAAACATCAGCTGTTAGCACATGAAATTCAAATTCAAATAGGAATGCAAGGTTTATATCTTAGAGAGTATCTACTTACGGAGGATTCCATTGCTAGAGAAAACTTTATAAATCATCAAGATCTTTTAGATCAAGCAATCGCTGACTTGGAAGATAGCAATGCTACCGATTCAATGAAAGACTATATGAATCAAATAGTTGTATTCAATCAGAATTTTAATAAAGCAGCTGATGAAGCAATTAACTCGCTACACAATCACAATAAAAATAAAGCAATAAATCTAATAAATGGAGAGGCGAAAGAAGCAAATGATGGGATATTGAATGTAGCCCTTCTTATCACTGATTACCAGGATCAGCAAGTACAGGAGATCTCTAAGCAAGCTAAGCAAACCGTAGAAAATGCAAAAATATTATCAATCTCCATTCTTGTACTAGCAGGAGTTGTTGTAAGTATTGTATGGATGTTTATTCATAAAGGAATTACTTTGCAACTACGTAAGGTAGTAAAAGCTACAGAGAAGATTACGGATGGCGATTTAACTGAAGATGATATTAAAGTGAATTCGAAGGATGAAATAGGCGAACTAGCAAGAGCTTTTAATAAGATGAAAGCAAACTTAAAGGTTCTCATATACCAAATGCATGGAAGTGCAACGCATCTTTCCAGTATCGCTGAAGAGCTATCTGCAAGTACTGAGGAGGTAAGTCAATCGACCTCAGATGTAGCAACCCGTATCGAACATACAGCAGAAGGTGCAAAGGCATCAGCTAACTCTGCCAGCGAAAGCGCTGAAGCGATGGATGAAACTGCTTCCGGTGTCCAACGTATTGCTGAGGCAACTCAAATGTTATTTTCTACAGCAACCAATACACAGGGGTTAGCAAACAAGGGTGAGAATATTCTGTCGGTAGCAAAGGGACAAATGGATGTAATTTATGAGTCTTCTACAGAAACAAACACCTTAATCAAAAAGTTAAGTAAACAATCACTTGAAATAGAAGGAATTACAAAAGTAATTACAGAAATATCGGAGCAAACAAACCTTCTTGCTTTAAATGCTGCAATCGAAGCTGCGAGAGCTGGCGAGCATGGGAAAGGTTTTGCTGTTGTAGCAGATGAAGTTAGAAAGCTTGCGGAAGAATCCAAACAGTCTGCAAGCCAAATAGTGTCTCTTACTATGGAAATTCAAGAGGATACAAGAAATGTAGAAAAATCTGTCTCTAAAGGATTACAAAACGTCAAAGAGGGCGTAGATGTAATTGAAGAAGCTAATACATCCTTCCACACAATAGCAAATGCTATCGAAGGAATGTCAGCCCAAATCGAAGAGATATCTGCTACTTCTGAGGAAATTTCCGCAAGTGCTGAGGAAGTGGCTGCCTCTGTAGCTGAAATAGCAGGTAGTGCAAACGAAGCGTCCGTACAAACTGAAATGATCTCAGCAGCTGTAGAAGAACAAACCGCCTCTATGCAAGAAATTAACAGCGTCGCCCAAGACCTAACCACCAAAGCAGTAGAACTAGACGAACTAGTAGCCCAATTTAAAATATAATAGAAAAGCGCAAGCGCCTATGTTTGCCCCGACAAGCAAATGGAAGCCGGCGAGGAGGCAGCCCTACAGCCACCACAGTCGGAATCCATTTGACCTCGAGGGGCAAGGCGCTGAAGCTAGACACCTTGAAAAGCGCAAGCGCCTATGTTTGCCCGACAAGCAAATGGAGGACGGCGAGGAGGCAGCCCCTCTGTCACCTCATAAGACTACATTAGACTCATAAAATAACAGCGGTGAATTAGGGATTCACCGCTGTCTATAATTGGACGAAAGGCTTTATAAGTCAAAAAATTAAATTTGCTTATTACTTTGTAAAAATTGTGCCACGACTTCTTGGCTATTGAAGTCAATTAGACTTTTCCCAGTTCTTTTATCAACCTCATTTATATCTGCCCCAAAATTCATTAGTAAATTAAATACCTTTGTTAGGTCTTCCTTTAATTCTTCATTTAATGGTCTGTTATCAACCCAGGTAGGATCCGTGTAATGTGTTCTCGGTAAAATTTGCTTTGCGTCTAAGATTGCTCTTCCTAAACTTGAGTTACCATATGAGTCATAACAATTAATATTTGCCCCTAACTCAAGGATTTTTTTCAATAAACTAAATGCTATGTCGAATTGTTGTTGGGAACGTTGTATTTCCCAGACTTTTTCACCAGCTCTATACGTGGAAGTCAAAAATCTGCTGTTCCTAATGGTTGCCATGATTGCATCGTGTAAAACTGGCATCCTCCATTCATTCACACTCTCAGTTTCAATGAAATTCAGATCTGCTCCACAATCTATTAAATAGTTCGCGATGGTAAAATTACCACTTTTAATCGCTACTTGTAAAGTTGACTGACCGTCATCCTTCTTAGGTGGTTGTTTCGCTGTACAATTAATTAGTTCTGGCTTTTGTTGCAAAATTTCTTTCACTAGCTTTAAATTTCCTTGTCTGATAGCAACGAAGAGCTTTTTCAAAACTGGATCACTCCTTTTGAATTATGAAATCCCTGCCCTAAAATCCGCCATGTTTTCTCAACTGTCTTAAAAAGCTTCTACAATTTTTCTTAAATCCCTTCTGAAAATGCTAAAAGCAGTAAGATTTCATTTACGAAATCCCACTGCTTTTAGCATTTTATATTTATATTTTCTGTATGGTTATTTAGAATATAGCTTACTTATATTGGAGTAACCTCTACTTCAATACTAATTATTGAACCTCAGTTGCACGTTCTTTGCAAGCTGGGCATGAACCGTAAATTTCCATGCGATGAGAGCTCACTTCAAAGCCTGTTAAATGTGATGCTAAATGCTCTACTTCATCTAAACCTGGATAATGGAAGTCAACAATCTTGCCGCATGAATTACAAATCATATGATAGTGGTCATTTGTAATAAAATCAAATCTGCTTGATGAATCACCGTAAGTTAACTCTTTCACTAAACCAGCTTCTCTGAAAACACGTAGATTATTATAAACTGTAGCAACACTCATGCTCGGAAATTTACTTTCAAGCGCTTTATATATATCGTCCGCTGTCGGGTGAGACATGGATTGAATAATAAATTCCAGAATCGCATGGCGTTGAGGAGTTATACGTACACCGGTGGATTTCAGGGTATCCAAAGCATCTCTTAAATGTACTTCCGTCATCGCAATGCACCTCTCTATAAATACTATAAGATTATTACCTTATAATAAGTATAAAGAGGACACCCCTTCATGTCAAATTTTTCGCCTATTTACGTCGTGAAAACTGCTTAATACCCTTTAGTTACATCTACTTTGTTTTGGTATTCTTCTTTATCATTTAACCAATTAGTTAGGTTAGTTGAGAAAATGTCGAGTGCGCGAACCAAATACTGGGAAGAATGACTAGAAACATGTGGAGAAACAATTACATTATCCATGCTCCAGAATGGATGTCCTATTTCTAAAGGCTCCTTCTCAAACACATCTAACACTGCATACGCTATGTAGTTTTGTTGTAGTGCTTCTATGAGGTCTTCCTCTTTTACCAAATCGCCTCTGCCAAAATTCATGAAAATACTGTTTGTTTTCATTTTTTTAAAATGGTTGATAGTCAGTAATCCTCTTGTCTCTTCAGTGCTTGGCAATACAGAAATCACTATATCTGCCTTTGGTAAAGCTTCTTCAATGTTGTTAAAGGAAACCATGGAATCCATGTATGGAGCCTGTTTACCACTTCGGTTACAGCCAATGGTTCTTACCCCAAAAGCTTGCAGAAGTCTTCCTACCTCTCCACCAATCGCTCCTGGCCCAAGAATCAATGCAGTGGAACCATGTAGCTCATATGCAGGTACACGTCTCACCCACTCCCCTTTTTTCTGATTTTCAACCATTAGCTGTAATGATTTTTTAATAGAAAGGAGATGTCCTATAATTGTTTCAGACATCGGGATCTTATGAATCCCCCTTGCATTGGTTACTAAGATTCCTCGCTCCCCTATTTCCTTTAAAGGCATTTTCTCCATTCCTGCAGAAGCAACCATAATCCATTGTAAGTTTCTCGCTTTCTCCAATAACTCAACATCCAGGTCCTCTCCGTAAGTTACCAATACCTCTGTGGAGGATAGTTTTTCCTCGTTTATACCCTTTTGAAATGTAAAGTCCACCTCTGGGAAATTCCGAACTAGCTGTGATCGAAGGGCTTCATTTGGTAATAAAGTAAATAAAACATGCACCATTACTCCCCCTCTTTCCCTAATGATTTTAGTGTGTTTAATACTTCTTCGACATGGTTGGATACTTTCACTTTTCTCCACTGCTTCACCACTGTTCCAGTAGGATCAATTAAAAAAGTAGAACGTTCAATTCCCATATATTCCTTGCCAAAGTTTTTCTTTAAAACCCATACCCCGTAAGCCTCTGAGACCTTATGTGTTTCATCTATTAATAGAGAAAAGGGGAGTCCATGCTTTTCTATAAACTTTTTATGGGCTTTTTCATCATCCGCACTTACCCCTAGAATCACTGCATTTAAATCGGAGAAATCTACATGGCTGTCTCTAAAATCACAGGCTTCTGTTGTACAGCCTGGAGTAGAGTCCTTAGGATAAAAATATAAAATGACATACTTCTTTCCTGCAAAATCCTTTAAAGAAACTTCTTCACCATGTTCATTATTTAAAGTAAATTCCGGTGCAATCATACCTTCTAGATTTATCAAAAAATCTCCTCCCTCTTTATTTCTATGGTAACGAACTTTGCTAGTATGTTCAATTTCTTTAGCGTTTTCCAGTAATATTGTCTAAAATAAGAAAGAAAGTGTTTGAAGGTAGACATAGTAGATGATTAGTCATATACTTTACTACCTTGAACGCTAACTTTTTGGAGGTCGTAAATATGAAACATACACAATCAGAACAAATTCAAATAGAAGCCTTAGAGCATATAGTAGGAGGCGTAAATAGCCCATCTCGTTCCTATAAAGCAGTAGGCGGCGGAGCACCTGTGGTAATGGAGCGTGCAGAAGGAGCATACTTCTTCGATGTGGACGGTAATAAATACATAGATTACCTTGCTGCATATGGACCGATTATTACTGGACATGCTCATCCACATATTACGGAAGCTATTACCAGAGCAGCTCAAACTGGCTTGTTATATGGAACACCAACAAAGCACGAGGTTACTTTTGCCAAAATGTTAAAGGATGCTATTCCTTCTATGGATAAAGTACGTTTTGTCAATTCAGGTACAGAAGCTGTAATGACGACTATTCGTGTAGCCAGAGCATATACTGGACGTACGAAGATTATGAAATTCGCTGGTTGCTATCATGGACACTCGGATTTAGTCCTAGTTGCGGCTGGATCTGGTCCTGCAACTCTTGGTACTCCTGATTCTGCTGGTGTACCTGAATCTATTGCAAAAGAAGTAATCACGATTCCTTTCAACAATCCAAAAGCTTATCAAGAAGCGATGGATAAGTGGGGAAACGAAATTGCTGGGATTCTCGTTGAGCCAATCGTTGGAAATTTTGGGATGGTAGAACCTAATGAAGGATTCCTGCCATTAGTTCATAAACTTGCTAAAGAAAAAGGGGCACTAGTTATCTATGATGAAGTAATTACTGCTTTCCGCTTCCATTACGGAGCTGCATCTACCATGCTTGGAGAGACACCAGACTTAACAGCACTCGGGAAAATAATTGGTGGCGGCCTTCCAATTGGGGCGTACGGTGGTAAAAAAGAAATTATGGAGCAGGTCGCCCCATTAGGTCCTGCATATCAGGCTGGAACGATGGCTGGAAATCCCGCTTCCATACAAGCTGGAATTGCATGCTTAGAGGTTCTACAACAGCCTGGTGTTTATGAAGAATTAGATAGATTAGGAGGAATCCTTGAAGAAGGTATTCTAAATGCTGCAAGAGAAAATAACATTACAATTACAATAAATCGGATAAAAGGTGCACTTTCTGTATATTTTACCGATGTAAAAGTGGAGAACTATGAACAGGCAGAAGCCAGTGATGGAGATTTGTTTGCAAAATTCTTCAAGCTTATGCTTGCACAAGGCATTAATCTAGCACCTTCCAAGTACGAAGCTTGGTTTGTAACAACTGCCCATACAGATGAAGATATTAAAGAAACGATCAACGCAGTAAATAACGCTTTTTCGAAGATGAATGAAGAAGAATAACGTTCTAAGAGAGGATAAGATGCAATGAAATTAGGAGCACGTATATTTAAAACAGGGGTTGCTATTGTTTTCGCACTTTTTGTAGCCGAGCTACTCCAGCTTCCTAGTCCTGTTTTTGCAGGCATTGCAGCTATCTTTGCTATACAGCCTTCTATATATCGTTCCTATCTGACTGTTATTGAACAAGTTCAATCCAACATCATTGGAGCTGCAGTTGCTGTATTATTCGCGTTACTATTTGGAAACAGCGTGGTAGTAATAGGGTTTGCTGCAATTGTAGCCATTTCTCTCATGCTAACCTTTAAGCTAGAAAAGACCATCTCTCTTGCTTTAGTTACAGTAATTGCCATTATGGAAATACAGGGAGAAGAATTTTTGACCTTTGCCCTCATACGTTTTTCAACAGTTTTAGTTGGCGTACTTTCCGCTTTTATAGTTAATCTAGTATTCTTGCCACCTAAATTCGAAACAAAATTGTTTAATTCCATTCATTATACGCAGGATGAAATTATTCGCTGGATACGTATTTGTGTTAGAAATGCTTCAGACCATCAATCTACCAAACAAGCAATAAATCAATTAGAAGGCCGTTTGCATCGAATTGAGCAAATTTATTCCCTCTTCAAAGAAGAAAGAGTTTATACAAAAAAGGCAGTTTATTCTAAAGGCAGAAAAACTGTAGTCTATCGAGAGCTTATAGCTATTTCCTCTAGAAGCTTGGACGTTTTAAGCAGATTATATCAGCATGAGCATGAATTAATGAATCTGCCGGAACACTTCCGAATGATGATTAAGGAAAGGTTGGACGCATTATTAACCTATCATGAACAGCTTCATCTAAAGTTTCTAGGAAAGCTTAAGGCCGAACATATAGATTGGAATGGAGAAAATTCCTTTATACAAAGGCAAGAGGTGATGAATATCTTTTTACAGCAAATAGCTGTAACTAAAGAGGAAGAGGAATTTTCCACCTATCACTTGCTCCATCTCCTCTCTGCAATTCTAAAATATGAAGAGCAATTAGAGCATGTAGACCGTCTAATTACTTCCTATCAAAATTTTCACAGTACTGAGTTAACCGTTCAAGTGGAGGAAACTCCGTTTTAATATAACTGCAGTATCAAAACTGGCCTAACTTAAAACGTACCCAACCGGGTATGTTCAGAGTGTAGACAAAAGGGTTGGAAATCGAAACGATTTCCAACCCTTTGCTATTATCACAGTTTACATTCTGGAAA
>CAKQHO010000142.1 GCA_934234185.1 uncultured Psychrobacillus sp.
TCTCGATTGGCGAAGCTTGCCTTAGGGGTTCATGGGTGAGGTAAGTCTTTACGTGTGAAAAAGCCCTGAATAATAACTATTCAGGGCTTTATTTATGCTACATTAATTTAGTTTGTAACGAACAACAAAAAGTTGCCTTTTGAAGGCAGTCTTTAAAAAATACTTATTACCCTTCTTCGTTAATAATAACGTTTTTTCCTCGTATCTTAAGAAGCAAAGGCACTAGTATCCATAAAACAGCAATCACTAAAAATATTAATGACAATGTATTTGTTACAAAGATACTAAAGTCACCATTAGAAATTGTTAATGCACGTCTCATATTATTTTCAATCATTGGTCCCAACACTAGAGCAAGCACTAATGGAGCTACAGGATAATCATTTTTTGACAAATAATAACCTGCCACACCGCAGCCTAACAATAATAGCAAATCAAATGTTGTATATTGAACCGCATAGACACCAAATACGGATATGGCGATAATTAATGGCAATAGATATTTCTTTGGTGTCTCAATTACTTTTGCGAAGATACGTACAAGTGGCATATTTAAGATAAGTAACATTAGATTCCCTAAAAACATACTCGCAATTAATCCCCATGCGACTTGTGGATGCTCTTCAAAAAGTAAAGGACCCGGTTGGATATTATACATAATAAAAGCGCCCATCAAAATAGCTGTTGTTCCTGATCCAGGTATCCCTAAAGTCAAAAGCGGTATCATCGCTCCACCAGACGCAGCATTGTTGGCTGATTCCGGAGATGCAACCCCAGCAATATTTCCTTTTCCAAATGTTTCTGGATTTTTGCTAATCTTTTTTTCCGCAATATATGCAAAGAAAGAAGCAAGTGTAGCACCTGCACCTGGCAAAACTCCTAGAAAAAAACCTAAAATGGAACCACGGCCAATAGGTGCGGCGCTGTCTTTTAAATCTTGTTTTGTAGGGATGATACGTTTAATTTTTGCGACCGGCTCTTCATCCTTTTCTTTTTCAATAATTGTTTTGAAAACCTCACCTAATGCAAATAATCCTACGGCTACTGTTAAGAATTCAATACCGCTATAAAGTACAGGTTGATCATATGTAAATCGTGATATTCCTGAAACAGCATCTATCCCAATTGTTCCTAACAACAGACCTAGAACAGTCATTATTAGCGCTTTAGTTATAGATTTCCCAGCTAGGCCGCTAACAGCTGCCAACCCTAATAGCATAAGAGAAAAATAATCTGCGGGACCAAAATCAATGGCAACTTTAGATAATGGCCTTGCTAATAAAACCAATCCAATTAACGACACTATACCTGCGACAAATGATCCAATAGCGGCAATAGCTAAAGCTGAACCTGCTCTTCCCTGTTTTGCCATTTCATAACCATCTAATGTAGTAACTACAGATGATGATTCCCCAGGAGTATTTAATAAGATAGAAGTAGTCGACCCTCCATACATTGCTCCATAATATACCCCTGCAAGAAGTATAATTGAACTGGTTGCAGCCATTTCAACTGGTAGCCCAGATGTTAATGTAGCTGTAACTGGTATCAACAATGCCACCCCACTCATTGGTCCAATACCCGGTAATACACCTACTGCAGTACCGATAAGCACACCTATTAATGCAAAAAGTATATTATGCCATTGAAATGCTATCGCAAACCCATTCATTAAAAATTGTAGTGTCTCCATGAATTCTCTTCCTTCCTTTAGAATGGAAACCCGGGTAAGGAACCACCTAGAACATTAACGAATACATAATAAACAAACAATGTGAATGCACCGGACACAATAATAGAACTAAGCCATTTTTTCTTTTCAAAGGTACTGAAACTAATTAAAAGAAATAAGAATGTAGAAATAATATAGCCTAGTTTTTCAAGAAGCAATACGTAACCTAGTGCGACAAGAAAGATTATTATAAATTATTTATAATTATATAAGTCTTTATTTTTTTTTTGTGTCTCTTTAGGCTCTTTATTTTTTATCGTCTCAATAAGGAGAATTCCGCCAAGAATGAACAATGCTATCCCTAACCCCATCGGAAAAGTTTTAGGACCAATTGCAGAACCATACGCACTATCTGATATATCTCGCGATTCAACAAATACAAGAATTCCCAGCGCTAAAAAACCAATGCTTGCTATACGATCAAAGTATCTATTCATTGTTACCTCACTCCCAAAAAGGAAATGCGAGCAAGGTATCGCTCGCATCCGACAATTATTTTTGCATGCCTAATGCTGTTAACATATCCTGAATAACAACTTCCTGCTCTTCAAGAAATGCTGTGAAATCATCCCCTGAACGATATTCATTCTCCCAACCATTACGTTTTAGCTCTTCTGCCCATTCTTCAGATTTTGAAAGCATATCAAGTTTTTCTAGCCAATAATTTTTCGCAGTCTCTGACATATTTTTAGGACCAAAAATGCCACGCCAAATTGTGAATTCGGCATCTATTCCTAAATCATACAATGTAGGTATCTTTTCCAACCCATCAAGCTCTAGTTTTTTGGGTGATGTCACAGCCAAAACACGTACATCTCCACTTTTTACATAAGGGGTAACAGTAGAGATATCTGTTCCGATTGCATCTGCATTATTCCCTAACAAGGCAGCCATTGCTTCTCCACCGCCATCATATGAGACGTATTTCACTTCCTTAGGGTTGATTCCATACTTATAAGCAGGGAGTATGGTAATTAAATGATCCATAGATCCTGGTGAAGATCCACCAGCTAAAGTAAGGGACGATGAATCTGCTTTGATTGCATCTAATAATTCTGTTAGATTTTTATATGGTGAATCTGCTTTTACAACAATTGCACCAAAGTCTTTCGTCAATTGCGCTAAAGGCGTTGTATCTTTGTAACCATAAGGGCTATTCCCTTCAGCTTTTAAATTATTTATTAAGATTGGTGGTGATTTTACCATGAGCATATGGTCATTTTTAGCCTCTTTTGTACCATATGTCGCCATAAAAACCGCCCCACCACCGCCTGGCTTATTTTCGATTGTAATAGCCTTCTTAATAAGTCCAGTATCATTCATGACCTTGCCAATTGAACGAGCTGTTAAATCCCACCCCCCACCAGCCCCTGAAGGTGCAACGATCGTAATATTATTTTTGGGATATCCTTCACTTCCCGCTGCTCCCGAGCCTCCAGTAGTAGATTCATTACAAGCTGTTAATACCAAAATCAGAGTAATAACTGAAAAGAGCACAAGTAGTTTTCTATATGTAGCCATACTAACCTCCCATTTAACTTAGTACTTTACACAAAATGTAAGCGCTATCTATATTAAAATGCATTTTCCCTACATTTTATATATTTCACAAATATTATTCTTTTTGTTTATAAATTCTATTTTGTTCATATTGTTCATAGAAAAAATAAAACGCTGCTTTTAGCAGCGCTTAATCATTATGTTTTAAAATACCTTCTTTCTGGCCTTCCGACTGATCCATAAATGTATTCTACATGGATTAACTTCTCCCCCAATAGATACTCCAAATAACGTCGAGCTGTCGTCCGACTAATCCCCAAATTTTTCCCCAGCATTTCTGCTGTAATACCAACTTTGCATGTTCCGATGAATTCCATAACTTTTGATTTGGTAATGGGATCAATCCCCTTGGGAATGTCCGATATTTTCCTGCTTGAATTACGTTCATTTTTGGAATTCCATAACTGTTCAATATCCTCCTCACTCAATATATTTCCACGTTCAAAAATCAATCTTTTCTCCTTATAGTTCAAGAGACATTGCGTAAACTTATCCAATGTAAGCGGTTTTAATAGATAATCAAAAACACCATTTATAAATGCCTTTCGTACAATTTCTGTTTCAGAAGCACCTGTAATTAAAATTATATCTGTTTCGGGACTCTTCTCCCTAATAAAATTAAGCAGCTCAATTCCTAGGTCATCCGGTAAATATATATCTAGCAATACAAGTTGTGGCCGCAGACTATCTACCCATAGTTTCCCTTCTTCAACTGTATGTGCCATCCCTATTGTTTGAAAACCGTCTATATTTGCAATAAAACTTTCATGAATTTTAGCAATTCTCTCATCATCTTCAACTATTAAAACCTCTATATATTTATCCAAACCTCTCACCCTTTTTGGGGATAGATATAATAAAGAGTGCGCCCCCCAAATCCCCTTTTTCAATTGATATAGAGCCATTGAGAATTTTTAAATTTTCTTTAACGATATGAAGACCATATCCCCTATTCTTCGAAGCTTTTGTTGAATTCTTTAATTCGAATATTGTTTCTACCTGATTATCATCGATTCCGTCACCAGAATCTTCGATTTCAAAGACAATCTCATGCTCATGTTGAAAAATATACAACCGTACAATCCGTTGTTCCTCTTTTAACTTTTCTACAGCTTCAAATGCATTAATTACTAGATTGCCCAATATAGAAATCAGCAAATGCTTCTCAATAGGCATTTCTAACTTATCACAATAACTACTCTCATCTAAAATCAGTTTTACCTTTAATTCTTTTGCTCGGTTATAGTAGCCAATAATAATACCGCTTAAATACATATCCCTAATATGCTTATTCATAAAATTTATTAAAGCATCATTCTCATTCTTTTCTTGGTGTATAAGTTCAAGTACTTCATCATATGCCTGTAACTGAATAAGACCAGAAATGGTGTAAAGAAAATTATTATGTTCATGAGTTTGAGCTCTAAGAGATTCAATATATTGCTTCACTTGAGATAGCTCATCTGCAATATGATCAATATCTTCAAAGGGCCGAAAACTCGATACTGCTCCTATAAATTTTCCATTATTTATAATAGGTACACGATTCACCAGTGTTTTTGTGTTATTAATATACATTACTCGGTCAAACTGTGTCTCCCCATGCTTCATTACTTCTATTAGTCTAGTATTAGGTATGATGGCTTTAATATTTTTTCCGACCACTGGCTCCTTGCTGTTTAAAATTTCATTTGCTGCTTGATTACTAAAAGTAATTGTTTCATTTGTATCAACAACAATGATCCCTTCCCTAATAGACTCTACCATTGCATTTCTCTCCGTAAATAATTTTGCTAGTTCTTCCGGTTCATAGTTAAGAAGCAATTGTTTTATTTTATTGGAAAGATATATGGCCAGTAAAACGGAAAAAGCGATTGTAAATACTGATACCACAATTAGAGATTTTGAATAAACCATATTTATAGTGAATATATCCTTACGCAAAAAACCAACTGAAACAACTCCAATTACATTACCTTTCTCATCAAAAACAGGTGATTTCCCCCGAAGTGCTTCTCCAAGCGTCCCTTTTGCAATAGATATATACGCGTCACCATCAATGAGAGCTTTCTCATTATCATCACCCACCATTTTTTCACCGATTCTGCTTTTAATCGGATGGGCATACCGTATTGAGTTTATATCTCCAATAACAACATATTCAGCACCAACTTGCCGTTGAATTTCAAGAGCCAGTTCTTGCAATTCATCTGTAGTACTCCCGTTTTCTAGCGCTTCCACAACTATTGGGTATTTAGCTGTTAGCTTAGCTACACTTAACGCTCTCTCTCCAATCTCCTTCTCAACTGCATTGGATATGATAAAATACGACGGGACTACAGCAATTAACATAATTATTGAACCCAATAACATGTTATATTTTAAGAATCGAAAATTTAAAGTCTCTCTCCTCATTACTATTACCTTTCCTTGGAAAATCAAAAAGTTTCTAATATTATATCAAATAATTATCTGTAGATTCTGAAAATATAACAATGCAAAAATATAAGCAAATCCCACCATTACAGCAAGATTTGCCCAGTATATATATTCTTTTAATAAATGTGTACTTAAAATTGCTAAGAACGTTCCTAGGATGCAAACTCTAAAATCCTATCACGCCAATATTCATTAGTCGTTTACCAGGTATATGCTTTATTTACCGCCCATCGTCGCAACTTACGTATAGAAATCTTCCAGTCACTGCCTGTGCCAATTCCATACGTATGAGCAAATGATTTCTGATTGAGAGCCAATCCGAGGTTATCAAGGGAATTGACATACAGAATCGCATCCTCTAGCTCACTGTCCGCGAAGGAACGCCCATAAATGACCTCCTCCTCATACCGGACAGTTTTATCCTTTTCAATCTTGATTAATACTTTATCACCCAATGGGATATTCAATTGCTTAAATAGTTCTCTTGGGACATTGGTCCATAAGTTCCCAAATCTTATATCTAATATTTCAATAATACCTTTGATTTCATCTTCCTTTTTATATAATTCAGAGAGAGGGAATTCCACAAGTGACTTTACGTCAATCTTTGGTCCGACTTCCTTAAAGCTGATCACACCAGCGGCGATTCTTGCTCCTGTATAAGCATATACATCACGTCCATGGAAGGTATAAGATTCTCCCGAGCGGGGAAGGCGGTTCACCTTCTCATCAATCAGCCTTGCCTCTGTGATGCCAATCTTATTCTTAATATGGGATAATGTACCGTTATCGGGTGTGACTACATAATGCCCGGCAGATGTCTTCGCCACAATACTGCGGCGGTCGCAGCCAACTCCTGGGTCAACCACTGATACAAATACCGTGCCCTCTGGCCAATACGGAATGGCCTGCAAGAGACGATAGGAGCCTTCCCAAATATTGAACGTCGGAATGTCATGCGTATTATTGCTAATCTTCAGCGAGGGATCGACTGATAAGGCCACCCCGTACATGGCACTGACCGCCCCATCGCTTAATCCGAAATCAGATTGAAATACTAATAATCGTTTCATCACAATCCCACCTATCTGTATGCATATAAATAAAAAACACCACGTCCTCCTATTCGTTAAGGACGTGGTGTGATTGCACGCGGTACCACCTTAATTCACTATTTATTCACATAAACAGCCTCAGTAAGTGCATAAACGAATCAATCGTTTTTTACACTCTGGTATGGATAACGAGTACCAAATCTCGCCGAAGCCTACTCGCAATAGAATACTCGATCCTTTCAGCACGAGGCTCAGAGGCCATGTTCAATCAAGTTCCTTCCCGCTTCTTTTCAGCTTCCGAAGCTCTCTTTAGGGAAATCATCTTAATCTACTCTTCTCTTCAATGCCTCTTAAATATTTTGAATTATTTATATATTATCTAGGTTCATGGTCATATGTCAATAGCAATAATAGACAAAAGTGTCCTACTTAATGAAACCATCACCAGAGCTTCCATAGAAGTAACGGTCGAGCCCAATCGCCGCCAGCGGACCCTTTAAAATAATATCAAGCAGCATATTCGCAATCATTTCCGGTGGCTCCTTCGAATCCGTCTGCAGCCAGT
>CAKQHO010000143.1 GCA_934234185.1 uncultured Psychrobacillus sp.
GAGCGTGATAAGCAAGTTGCAACAGCGGCTGGTGTAGATGTGCTATTTACTCCAACTCCTGAGGAAATGTATCCCTTTGAAAGTGGTATCAGCATTCAAGTCGGGGAAATTTCCACCAAGCTATGTGGAGCAAGTAGACCTGGACATTTTGATGGTGTGTTAAAAGTAATTACCAAGCTATTTCATTTAGTACAACCGACAAGAGCTTATTTTGGACAAAAGGATGCACAACAATTAGCTATTGTGAAACTTTTTTCTGTGGCATATAATTTTCCAGTTGAGGTTATTGGCGTACCAACAGTACGTGAAGCGGATGGCCTCGCTAAGAGCTCCAGAAATGTCTTTTTGAGCGACGACGAACGAGAAGAAGCTACTCATTTATATAAAGCATTGCAATTGGCAGAGCAAACATGGGATGAAACTGGATGCATAGAGAGCGCCATCAAGAATGGGAAAGAATACATTTTACAAAATACCTCCGGTAAAATAGATTATTTTGAAGCACTTACCTATCCAACCTTGCAACCGGTTTCAGAATATTCTACTCAAATTTTATTTGCTACCGCTGTATTTTTTGAGAAAGCACGTTTGATTGATAATATTATAGTAGATGTAAAGGAAGTGTAAATATGTTACGTATGATGCTAAACGGGAAAATTCACCGTGCAGTAGTAACAGAGGCAGATTTAAACTATGTTGGAAGCATTACGATAGATCAAAATATTCTAGATGCTGTAGGCATGCTGCCAAACGAAAAGGTTCACATTGTGAATAATAATAATGGAGCACGATTTGAAACATATATTATCGCTGGAGAAAGAGGTACTGGTGTCATTTGTGTGAATGGTGCAGCGGCTCGACTTGTCCAACGTGGAGATGTCGTTATTATCATTTCATATGCTTACGTGATGAACGAGGAAGCTAAAGACCATCAGCCAACAGTTGCCATCATGAATCCAGATAACACGATTAACCAAATCATTCACTACGAGCCAGAAGCGACTGTGATGTAAAAAGATAATAATCTGTAATGCCATGAACCCAGTGTCCATGGCATTTTTATTGTCCCTCGAGTCAAGTGAGGAGCGTATCTGTTTACTTCTCGAAGGCAGGGCTGGTATGGTTTTATTGCTAAAACGAAACTCCAATTGTTATACGTCTTGGATGGTATCTCTCAACATTTCCTTTCTAAATATAGATTATGGTACAATTTTTATGGAATAGGGAGTAAGATAAGTGTAATAAAGATGTTTTGATGCAAGGGTGTGGATGAAATGATTGAGCGTTTGCATCAATCCATGTCCCTCTTTAACAGAGCCTTCTTAATAGCAATAGAAAAATTTAAAGACGGTGAGTTGAAATAAATTGGAAAATCACAAATATGCAGTTGTTGATATTGAAACAACAGGTCATTCATCTTCTGGTGGCGATCGGATTATTCAACTTGCCATTGTATTTATAGAGAATAATCAAGTGACAAATACGTACTCGACTTTTATTAACCCAGAACAAAAAATTCCTCTATTCATTCAGGATTTAACACATATCCAGGATAAGGATGTGAAGGATGCCCCAACCTTTGAAGAGGTGGCTCCTAACGTTTTAAATATGCTGCAGGATACCATTTTTGTAGCTCATAATATTCATTTTGACCTTTCCTTTATTCAAAAGGAACTACAGAGAGTAGGTTTACCAAAGCTTGTATGCAAAACAATTGATACAGTGGAGTTCGTCAAGCTAATGTATCCTAATCTTTATAGCTTTAAGCTACAAGATATTGCAATAGAGCTTGGTATTAGTCTAGAATCAGCCCATCGCGCCGATGATGATGCGTTAGCTACGGCACATCTTCTTCTGAAATGCTATGCAAGACTTTTAGAGCTGCCTTTAAAGACGATAGAATTACTACATAAACGATCATTTTCTTTAAAATCAAACCTGTCCTTTCTTTTTTATGAAGTACTCAACCAAAAGAGAAGAGACGTAGATACATTCGATTATGAGCTTTATAAAGGGATGCCTTTAAGGAAAATAAGCTCCCCATTGCCTTTTGCACAGGAGGAGCTTATATTTCCGACAACCATTAAAAATAAAAATGAGTTATTGAAAAGAGGGTTCTCCCACTTTGAAGAAAGACCAGGACAGTTTGATTTTATGGATAAAGTATACGAGGCCTTTTCCAATCGGCAGGAGATAGTCTGTGAAGCGGAAACTGGGATAGGAAAAACGCTTGCTTACCTCTTACCTGCTATTCTTTATGGGATACAGGAAAAGAAGCCTGTCATTATTAGTACTTATACAACTCATTTAATCGATCAGTTAATTCAAGATGAAATTCCGAAGCTAGAGCTTATGTTAGGCATGAACCTTCAGGTTGCAAAATTACAAGGTATTCATCACTATATAGACTTAAATAGGTTTTCCGAGCATTTGCATGGGGAGGATGAATCATATGATGAAACCTTTACTATCATGCAAGTTCTTGTTTGGTTAACACTAACAGATGAGGGTGATCTTTCCGAGCTGAATGTATCAGGTGGTGGTCAGCTCTTCCTCGATAAAATTCGTCGTACAGCTGACCAATTGCCGCTAGATGGTAGGGAGCTGGATTATTATCACCGAGCAGTCCAAAAAAGCAGAAATTGCCATGTATTAATCACCAACCATGCGATGATCATGGCTGATAAGGACAGAGAAAATAAATTGCTTGCCCATGGGTGTGGAACAATTATAGACGAAGCCCACCAAATGATTACTGCAAGTATGGCTAAAAATGAACGAATCTTTTCCTATACGAATTGGAAGTATGTGTTAGGGCAATTTGGAACCCTAGATACGGAGCAGCTATTAAATAGGCTCAGTATGTTAAATGTGTCCTTAACGAACCGCATTAAGCTTGAAAAGCTATTATTTCATGTGGTAGAGTCATTTGATGTTGCTATTTCGTATGTGCTTCAGGCCGTTCAAACAATTCCATTTTCGAACAAGCATACGAAGAAATCTTTCGTTTTAGAGGATTTATTGCTAAATAAATCAGCTTTTCAACGAGTGTCCACGCATATCCAAGACTTTATTGATTTATCCAAAGCGATCCTTCAAGCACATTCCTCTTTTTCCGATGATAAAGAAGAAATGGTGCTGAAGCATGAATGGGATTTCTGGTTAAGAGAGCTAGAGATTAAAGTAAGCGAATGGGATGAAATTTTTCTAGTAGATATTCCTTTAGAGGCAAAATGGCTGGAGCTAGATACGAGAAGCATCCCTGGCAGTTTAACTGTCATTAAAAAGCCATTAAATTATCAAGCAGCTATCAAGGATGCTGTGGATGGCTTCCGCCAAAATGGAGGAATAGTTTGGACCTCTGGAACTCTAACCGTTCCAAACAATCAGCACTTTATCACTGCACAGCTCGGACTAGGTGCAGAGATTCCAGTCTATCATTTTGTTGCGTCTCCTGATTTTTATCAAGGCGCTGAGCTGTTGATAATCGAGGATATGCCTGATATTCAACAGGTTTCCCAAAGTGACTATATTGAATCTGTGGCGGAAGCAATCGTACAAACGGTGCTTGTGACAGAGGGTCGATGCTTTGTGTTGTTTACTTCTCAGGAAATGCTGCGAAGAACAGTAGAATTAATTCAGGAAACAGAGCTGCTGGATGAGTACATGTTATTTGCACAAGGTATTACTTCTGGAAGTAGGATGCGGCTTTTAAAATCATTCCAGCGTTTTTCTAAATCTATTTTATTTGGAACAAATAGCTTTTGGGAGGGTGTAGATGTACCAGGGGATGCCTTATCCGTAGTAATAATGGTACGTCTGCCATTTTCTTCTCCTGACGATCCGCTCTATAGAAAACGATCCGAGCTATTGACTCAGAACGGAGAGAACGCATTCACAGCATATTCCCTTCCTGAGGCTATCTTACGATTTAGACAAGGATTTGGCAGATTGATACGATCAGCATCTGATAAAGGGGTATTCATTGTATTAGATCGCAGGATTGAAACAAAATCATATGGAAGTGAGTTTTTACAAGCTATTCCTAATATTCCGGTAAAGAAAGTATCTCTAGAAAATATAGTCTTAGAGCTCGAAAATTGGTATACTAATTAGGATGAGTATTAGAAAGCAGGTAGAAATATGGAAAATAAAATCGAAGTTATTTCAACTGTGACGATTAAATACCAATCTGACCTATACAAGGTAGTCGACGTATTAAATCGTTCCTTGAAAGAGCAGGACTTAATGTTTGGCTTGGCACTAGATAAAGAAGACCAAGAAAAAGCAGTCTTTACGATTTACAGGACGTAAGTATGGCTTTAAAAAGATGGGTTATATTTCTTTCTGTTTTTACGCTTAGTCTCGTTGCCATCATAAGCCTGCTAATCTACTTTCAAGCAAAGTCTCCTTTTAAAGAAGCGAATGAAGCTGCAGAATCGTATTTGGTTAAAAATAACTTAATCGAGGAAGTAGAAGAATCATATCCCTACAACAGCACGGCCTCTTATCATACTGTAGTAGGAAATACAGCAGAGGGAGAAACAAAAGCGTTTTTTGTACCAGATAAGAATAGTGAAGAAACTATAATGGAAATTAATTTAGCAGATGGTATTTCTAAAGAAGAAGCAATTTCCATAGCTTTGGCAGATACAAAGAACAGTAAGCTCTTGCACGCCAAGCTTGGTGTGGAAGAAGTAGGACCAGTATGGGAAATAACATATGTAAATCAGTCAGATAACCTAAATTACGTATATCTTCTCTTTGAAAATGGAGATTGGTGGAAACGAATATCTAACCTATAGGCTGACTATAAAACAATACAAGCTACGGAGGACACAATGAAAAAAATTATGATTAAAGACATGGGTAATCATGTCGGAGAAACAATTAAACTTGGTGCTTGGCTTGCAAATAAACGTTCAAGCGGAAAAATCGCATTCTTACAGCTACGTGATGGCTCAGGGTTCGTTCAAGGAGTAGTAGTAAAAGCAGAAGTAGGAGAAGAGGTCTTCCAAGCTGCAAAAGGACTAACACAGGAAACATCTATGTACGTAGTTGGCGAAGTGACAAAGGACGAAAGATCCTCCTTTGGCTATGAGCTACAAGTAAAAGAAATTCAAGTGCTTCACGCTGCGGTGGATTTTCCTATTACACCAAAAGAGCATGGTACAGAATTTTTAATGGATAACCGCCATTTATGGCTTCGTTCACGTAAACAGCATGCAATTATGAAAATTAGAAACGAAATTATTCGTGCTACATATGAATTTTTTAATGACCAAGGCTACGTTAAAATGGATCCACCTATTTTAACTGGATCTGCTCCAGAAGGAACTTCTGAACTTTTCCATACAAAATATTTTGATGAAGATGCATTTCTATCTCAATCTGGTCAATTATACATGGAAGCGGCTGCGATGGCTTTAGGAAAAGTATTCTCCTTTGGACCAACGTTCCGTGCAGAAAAATCAAAAACGCGTCGTCATCTTATAGAGTTCTGGATGATCGAGCCGGAAATGGCATTTGTTGAATTTGATGAGAGCTTAGAAGTGCAGGAACAATATGTGTCTTATATTACTCAATCAGTGCTAGCTAATTGCAAATTAGAGCTAGAGCGTCTTGGTCGTGATACAACCAAACTTGAAAATATTAAAGCACCATTCCCAAGAATTACGTATGATGATGCAATTACATTCTTGCACGAAAAAGGCTTTGATGATATTAAATGGGGAGATGACTTCGGAGCTCCACATGAAACAGCAATCGCAGAAAGCTATGACAAGCCTGTCTTTATCACTCACTATCCTGTAGGGATTAAACCATTCTACATGCAGCCACATCCTGATCGTGACGATGTTGTTTTATGTGCTGATTTAATCGCTCCAGAAGGATATGGAGAGATCATTGGTGGCTCTGAGCGTATTCATGACTACGATTTATTAAAACAACGTATTCAAGAGCATGGATTGGATGAAGCTGCGTATGCATGGTATTTAGAGCTTCGCAAACAAGGGTCAGTGCCTCATTCAGGCTTTGGATTAGGATTAGAAAGAACAGTTGCTTGGCTAAGTGGTGCTGAACATGTTCGTGAATCTATCCCATTCCCAAGACTGTTAAATAGACTGTATCCATAAATAGATAGATGTTAGAAAGGGAGTGCGACTATGCCTAAGCGAGACCGACTCCAAATCTGGATTGAGCAGGGAAATGTAACCATTTCCCAGCTTTTTTTTAGCCATTATAAAGCGATTAATATAAAGGATGAGGAAGCAATAATCCTCCTTCATTTAATTGCTTACGGAGAAGCAGGAAATCATTTTCCTACGCCTCAAAATCTTGTCGAGCGAACGCATTTTTCGGAAAATAAAGTGACGTCCATTCTGCAAAGACTTGTTCAAAAAGGCTTGGTACAAATTGAACAGCATACAGATGACAATGGTGTCCATTATGAATACTATGCATTCCATCATTTATGGGATTTGCTAGTTGATTGTATAGAACAACAAAGTGTTTCAAAGGAAGAGGAATTAGTACGAGGAGAAGAAGGAGAAATTTACAAACTATTTGAACAAGAGTTTGGAAGGCTCCTATCACCAATGGAATACGAAACCATTGGAATGTGGTTCGACCAAGACAAGCATTCTCCTTCTTTAATTCGCCTTGCGTTAAAAGAGGCTGTCTTAGCACAAAAGCTAAGCTTGCGTTATATTGATCGAATTTTATTTGAATGGAAAAAGAAAAATATTCGAACAGTGCAAGAGGCTGAAAATCAATCTGCCCAGTTTAGACAATTCGTGCCCGTTCAACGAACTGAACAGCCGGTAAGAGCAACTAAGGTACAATTTTATAACTGGTTAGAGGAAAGAGAGTAGGTGTAGGAATGCTTACAAAAGCTCAATGGCATTATTGTTTAGAGGAAATGGAGAAAATGTTTCCTGACGCTCATTGTGAATTAGTGCATGACAACCCTTTTGAGTTACTAGTTGCCACCTTACTGTCGGCTCAATGCACAGATGTGCTAGTAAACAAGGTAACTAAAAACTTATTTCAAAAATATCAAAAACCAGAGGATTACTTGGCAGTGTCCATAGAAGAGCTTCAAACGGACATCCGTTCTATTGGTTTATATAGAAACAAGGCTAAGAACATTCAAGCTCTTAGTAGACAATTACTCGAGTTACATGGCGGAGAGGTACCCGCAGATCGTGATTTACTTACTACGTTTCCAGGCGTAGGTCGTAAAACCGCCAACGTGGTAGTTTCTGTCGCTTTTGATATTCCAGCCATTGCTGTGGATACGCATGTGGAAAGAGTTTCTAAAAGATTAGGGCTATGCAGGTGGAAGG
>CAKQHO010000144.1 GCA_934234185.1 uncultured Psychrobacillus sp.
TTGCAACACCACCAAGTAATTAATAAACTTCCCTTTAAAAACGTAGTAGTATTCTCAAACAAAAAAACAATCATCCATACCAAAAAAGCTAATAAAGAAATTACAGATATAATTGTTCGCGCTGATAATCTAATCGATTTTATAAAAAAAGAGTTAGGGAAACCCTCCCCTGTTTTGTTGCTTGATAATCGCATGGCAGAAATAAGTAATTTCCTTTTAGAAAACCACTCTGATTTAATAGAAGTAGCTCCTGATAACCTGGAAGCCAAATTTATGGAAGATTCAACCACTGTAGAAGTCCCTGAAGAAAAGAATATGATTTCCAGGGAACAACTCGAGAATATCTTAAAAGAATTTCGACTAACTAAGGCAAATACTCTTGGCGCTAAGGCTTTTCATATCTTTACCAATAAAACGTTAGATCACTTATTAGATATACAGCCCACATCACTCAATGACTTATTAAATGTACCTGGTATAGGTCCTGCAAAATCTAATGATTTCGGTGAGGAGCTCATAGCCATTTTCCAAGCAAATAAAATTATGTAGCCGTAACTCTGCTTGCAACTGAGCAGAGTTTTTTAAAGGCTCTGTTAAAGTCAAACGAAACTTCCAACTTATGGAAGTTTCGTTTACTTTATTGCCTTATTATATTAATGCACCCAATAGTTTAAGAAGTACTTTTTACATTCTGTTTCTTGCTCTAAAAAACACCATAAATAAAAGATAGTCCATGCTATTAGACGTGAGTGACGTTACCAATCAACTCTGCTAATTTACGAAGAGAATAACCTTCTAACATACATTCTATGAACTTCAACCAATGATTGAGATGATGGGTTCGATATAAAGCCGTGCTGGTGAGGTCGGTGAATGTTATTTTACAAACCTTATAGGGATAACGTTGCTTCTTCATTTCATCACCATCTACGATAGTAGAATATTTTCCCCATTTGCTTGTCGGGGCAGAGATAGGCGCTTGCACTTTTCTTATGCAATACTCTCCTCACCTCTCGCATATAATAGCATCAACATGTGTAAAAAGGAGCGAATATATGATTGTTTATGTCGTGAAGGTAGGAGATACATTGAGCAATATCGCATATAGTTACCAGGTAACTATGCAGGCAATTCAACAGATCAATCAGCTTCCAAATCCAAATAAGCTATTAGTTGGTCAAGCGATTATTATTCCTATACCAGGTACATACCATACCGTTTCCTCTGGAGAAACGCTTTCGTCAATCGCACAAACCTATGGTATTTCGGTGGATTCTATGATAAAAGCTAATCGAATTATCGATGAAAACAAACTTTCTGTTGGAAACCGGCTTTATGTCCCGCCTATTGTCCATGTAGTGCAGGCCGGTCAGACTCTTGAGCAAATCGCTAAGTTATATAACACAACCACGCAAGCAATTATAGATAAAAATCATCTCACCATTCCAAATCGTCTCTATATAGGGGCCTCCTTAATTATCCCACGACCAAAGCCTGAAATTGAAGTGAACGGATATACGTATGAAAGAGACAAAGATGCGGCTGAATCTATAGCAGAGCATGGTCCTCTTTTAACCTATTTAAGTCCATTCGCGTACAAGCTTACAGAAAACGGTAATCTTGAACCCTTCCCAGACAAGCTAATGCTTGAAGAGGCCAGAAATGAACACATTACCCCGCTACTCGTTATTACCAATTTTACATCAACAGAAAAAGGCTCCAACTTGATGCATGTAATATTTTCAAGCAAAGTGCTACAAGACAAAATCCTTAATGAAGCAGAGGAACTAATGAAGGAAAAGGGCTACAAAGGCCTGAACATTGATTTCGAAAATGTATTACCAGAAGATAGAGAAGCGTATAATTCATTTCTACAATTAGCAGTAGACCGATTACATCCACTTGGTTATTCCGTATCTACAGCACTTGCCCCAAAGTATAGAAGTGACCAGCCAGGACTTCTATATGAAGCCCATGACTACAAAACACATGGAGAAATTGTAAACTTTATTATTTTGATGACCTATGAGTGGGGATGGAGAGGTGCGCCACCCCAAGCAATATCTCCAATAACCGAAATGAGAAAGGTAGTAGAATATGCACTCTCCGAAGTGCCAGCCGACAAACTATTTTTAGGCTTTCAAATTTATGCAAGAGACTGGAAGATACCATTTGAGCAAGGACAATATGCAGAAACCTTCAGCCCTCAAGAAGCCATTCGTCTCGCTACCATCTATAACGTTGCTATTCAGTATGACACAGTAGCGGAAGCTCCCTACTTCCACTACACTGACGAAAGTGGTCAACAGCACGAGGTCTGGTTCGAAGACGCACGTAGTGCCCAAGCCAAATTCCAAATGGTCAAAGAATATAACTTACGTGGCATCAGCTATTGGGCACTAGGCTACCCATACCCCCAAAACTGGGCCCTACTATATGATAATTTTACGGTGAAAAAAATGAGATAGATTTCACCCTTAGTTGATTATTTGGTGAACTACTGTAACTTATTGTTTGGCTGGAAGAAGATGACTTACAAGTAATTGGTGTCGGACTGCAAGTAAGCGACTAGTGAAAGCAAGTATTTGATTGAAAAGCGCAAGTAATGGTTTTTATTTTCCATTTAAGAGAGGTTTTTTAACCTAAGATTTTGCTTAGTCGCTTTCGTATTCACTTTGCTCCCTAAATTTAGTCACTTAACGGAAATTTACTGGAAATTAATAGCTGGTGATGGCTCAAGATCTAGTCAGCTGCCAGGTGTAAGTAGACGTTTTGCAATATTTTTACGGTTTGCCGCAAATAATTGGTATCCAAGTGCAAGTAAACGGAGATTAACCGCAAGTAAGCAACTAGTGAGTGCAAGTATTTCATTAAAAAGCGCAAGTAATGGTTTTTATTTCCATTTAAGAAAGTTTTTTTGATCTAATACTTTGCTTAGTAACTTTTATATTTACTTTAGTCACTTTCATAACCCATTTAGTCACCTTCAAATACACTTTAGTATCTTTCACATCACGTTTAGTCACCTTCGCATCAAATTGCACGTATTTTAGTAATATGCGCAAATAATTGGTATCCAAGTGCAAGTAAACGGAGATTAACCGCAAGTAAGCGACTAGTGAAAGCAAGTATTTGATTGAAAAGCGCAAGTAATGGTTTTTATTTTCCATTTTAAAGAGGTTTTTTAAACTAAAATTTAGTTTAGTCGCTTTCATATTAACTTTGCTCACTAAATTTAGTCACTTAACGGAAATTTACTGGAAATTCATAGCTGGTAAATGCTCAAAATAGTCAGCTGCCAGGTGTAAGTAGACGTTTTGCAATATTTTTACGGTTTGCCGCAAGTAATTGGTATCCAACTGCTAGTAGAGGATACATAGTCTAGTGACTGCTTTAACGTCATCGTCTGTGATTCTTTTACTACTCTTTTAGTCATTTGAATAACCTCTTGTGCCTTGCTCTTTATTTCCATGCATAAATTTCTAGTAAACTCTTCTAGTTCTGCTGGGTCCACCACATGGGTTACTAAGTTCCAGTTATATGCCTCTTGTGCCGTTAAAACTTTGCCCGTCCAAAATAATTCAAGTGCACGGTCTAGACCAATAATTTTTGGGAGATAATAGCCCCCTCCATCTCCAGGGACTATTCCCGCATTGATATATGTCTCTCCCATTTTCGCTTCAGAAGAAGCAATTCTAAGATCACACATTAAAGCCATGTCTAATCCTGCTCCCATTGCATGACCGTTGATCATTGCTATCATAGGTTTATCAATCTCTTCCATCAAAAGAGGAATACGCTGTATGTTCTTCCAAAGACTATTTTTAACTGCTAGCGGAGTGCTTCGAAAATCTATTGGTTCGTTCGATGACTGTGATAAAAACCCTTCTTTATTTATCATCGATTTTACATCGCCTCCCGCACAGAAAGAGCGACCATTTCCAGTTACAATGCCACAATGAATAGAAGGATTGTCCCTAATTTCTAATAATGCCTCTATCCACAGGTCAATCATTTCCTTACTAAAGGCGTTCATTTTTTCTTCTCTATTAAGAGTGATATATGCAATGTTATCTTCGATTTTAAACAGTAAGTCCGTCATTACTTTGCACCACGCCTTCCTCTAACATAGATTCTATCTGTGATTGGCTATAGCCTAATCCTTCTAATATTTCAACTGAATGTTGTCCTAATAAGTTAGAGGAAGCTTGTACCTTCACCACAGAACGTGAAAAATGTATCGGTACTTTAATTACCGGCACCTTGCCTAACAGAGGGTGATCCGTGTCTTCAATAACTTTGTGATCTTTAATAATCTCTGAGTTAACAAGCTCTTTAACTCCCCAAACAGGACCATGTAGAATGTTCTCTTCTTCAAAAATGTCACACCATTCTTGTGTCGTTTTATCAAGAAACGTTTGATCTAGCGTTTCTCTTAAAACCTCACGATGGCTAACCCGTTTATGATTTGTATCATAGTCTTCTATTAGCAGATCTAGTCTATCAATTGCTTTACAGAATGGCTCCCAAGCATGATCTGCTTGAGCACCTGCCATGATCCAACCGTCCTTAGTAGGAAACGCTTGATAAGGAACCACTTGTGAATGCTGGTTTCCCATAGGAATTGGATTTTCCCCCGTTGCAATATATTGACCAAATCTTGTAGATAAGTTGAGAACCATCATATCTAAAAGATTTAGTTCAATTTTTTGTCCCTCTCCACTTTTTTCTCTTTCATAAAGTGCCGCGGCAATTGCCCCAAAACCTATAAAAGCTGTTGTGTTATCTGCAATCGGAACTCCTGGCAGGATAGGAGGCGATTTTTTGTCATTTGCAGTCATACTCATGACAGCACCCATACCTTGTATGATTGGGTCCATTCCTGGGCGAAGTTTATATTTTCCTTCCTCACCAAAGGCAGAAATACTTAGATAGATAATTTTGGGGTTAATTTCTTTCACTTGCTCATAGCCTAACCCCAGTTTCTCCATCACACCGGGTCTATAGTTTTCAATTATCACATCAGATTCTTTTATCAGTTTTTGTACTACTTGTAATCCAGAATCCTTTTTTAAATCAACAGCAAGACCCTTCTTCCCATGGTTATAAGCAATGTATAGGTAGCTCTCCCCTTTTTCAAAGTAAGAGCCAGTATTTCTTACTTGGTCGCCGGTTGGAGGTTCAATTTTTATGACCTCTGCTCCTAAATCTGATAGTATATTTCCGCAATATGGTGCAGAGAGCCAGTGAGTAAACTCTAAAACTTGCAAGCCATTAAAAACTCCTGCGTTCAATGAAAACCACTCCTTTAATATCCGAGTAAATCACTTACACTCTTTACGTCATCCTCATCCTCTTTCATCATTTCCTTATACTCAGAAGGACTTAAATAATGTACCTGTAATCCTTGTTTATTCATTTGTTCTATATGCTCAGCCTTTTCCATAGCTTTTTTTAGTGCATTGTTTAAAATCTCTAATTTTTCTTTAGATAAACCAGAAGGAGCTGCAAGACCTCTTGCCGATCTAAAGATTAAATCTTCATAGCCTAACTCAACAGTAGTAGGAACCTCTTTTAAAAACGGAGATCTTTCTTCAGAGAACACGGCAATCGCTTCAAGTTGTTGGTTTTCATGTAACTTTACTGCTTCACCAGTTTTTGCTACAAACAAATCCACATGTCCACCTAATACCTGCGTAGAACCTTCGGCCGCTCCTTTTGTATGCACTGGAGTAATATTTGTTCCGTAATATTCATTCATCTTTAATATCGCCATATGATCATTACTACCATTTCCAGAAGTAGTGGCTGTCAAATGATTATTTTTCGCATACTCAATCATTTCATCAAAATTTGTAAAGCGAGTTTCACCTTTTTTTATAGCGACAACTCCTGGGTCTAACACATGGTTAGCGATAAACTGAAAGTTATCTAAACTCTCTTTTCGATTATTTTGTGGGTCGAGATATCCAGTAATGATATTTGGTGAGTTAATATATCCGATTGTATAGCCATCTGGTTTTGCATAGGCTAAATCTGACCAGGCAACCCAACCAGCACCACCGGGCTTATTTTCAACATTGACTGTAACACCCAGTTCTTCCTCCAAATATTTTTGTAAAATTCTAGCTCCCGTATCTGTACCGCCCCCAGCGGAGTATGCAACCAACAATGTAATAGGCTTACTTGGATAATCAGTAGCATTGTCTTCTCCTGAGGCTGCACCGTTACAACCTGCCATTAAAATCATCGCTAATAACAAGATTAAAAACTTTTTCATTTTTCCATCCTCCTTTAAAGTAAACGCTTTCATTTATGTGCTTGATTATAATTCTATGAATAAATAAAAAATATAAAATATTTTATATTTTTAGTTTTTCGTTAAAATTTTTAAAATATAAATAAAAAAGCTATCACCTAAAATTAGTGATAGCCTTATATCTGTTTATTTCTATAGAAAAGGTAATAAAAAGACATCCAAAAGAAAAACTTTTCGGATGTCTCTTTCTTTTTATCTTTGTAACTCAGCTGGAGTTGCTTCTAACTGTAAATGCTTATAAAGGATAGTAGTGCCATCCTCTTGCTCAAAAGTCCCGTCGAATTTATCAAACAATGTACCATCTATTACAGTTGCTGAATAGACTACTAGCTCTACATTCAAATATGGGAATTGCGCTAAGAGCTTCTGGAAGAATGCTTCTTCAAGACCCTTGAACTTCCATTCCTCTTTCATATCGTATGATTGGATTACCACGACAAAGCCTTCTAAATTTTCTAGTTCACAAAAATTTCCTAGACTACTTACCGTTTTCGACAAACTTGACGATAGACTATAAGCATACCCATAAATATCCTCGTATGTACTTTTCCTTGGATCAAACAAGTAACTAGTGGCCTCTCCCACTACCACTGCTTCATCTAGTTCAGAAGTATAGACGGAACAAAGTGTGTTGGCTTTAAATATGGAGGTACCTTCCTCCATTGTAATATGAAAATCCACATATACATTTCGATCTTCCATTATTTATCCCTCGCATCAGTATATTAGAATAAAATCCAAATATTATATTACTAATTCTATTATATTAGATAATTTGTATTATAAAAAGTTAATTTAAAATATTTATTTGACAATAAATAACTAAATAACATAAAAATGCCCAACTACACCTCAAAAAT
>CAKQHO010000145.1 GCA_934234185.1 uncultured Psychrobacillus sp.
TCAGATTGTCGACAAAAGGCATCGAGAGACTGACTCTCGATGCCTTTTGTCATTTATTTTTTAAAAATAAGTCCACTGATTCGGAAAAATGAAAGCTTCTTCGAGGGAATCGCCCCTCTACTAAGCTCCTTGATAAGTCGAGGTGGTCAGATAAAAAGTTCGCAATCGCAGGCGTTTTGTAAGCGGCATCCGCAGCAACAGCCAACTGCTTTTTTACCCGCTTAATGACTTTACCTTCCGTACTATGTGAATAGAAGGAATAAGTTGTTCAATTGTTAGTATTTCAAGCTGATCACGTTCATTGATTTGATTTTTAGTCATCATATTTAATAGACCTTACTTTATTACATAGAATATTTAAGTTGATTGGAATGGAGGGACCGTGACTCCACCGGGAACAGCACGAGCGGAAGATCCACTAAATGGTGCCTACCGTTGTAGGCACCATTTAGTTAGCTGGAGCCGTGCCCGGGGAAAGCATCGGTCCCGGAATGGAAATCAGCGATTTTATTGTTATTTTAATTCTAAAATATAAAAAGACTGTAAACAAACCCTTTTTTAAGAGTTTGTCTACAGTCTGAGACAAAATCGAAGCTGTCGATTTTGTCTTTTTTCCATAATCAACATCTTGTTCCTCAAGTCTAACGGATTCCAGATATGTGGGGGGACTGTCTCTCGCCAACCTCTATCTTCTGTCTGGAAATTTTGAACAAACAGAATTGTTTGAAGATGATATAATGGTGTTTATTACATAATTGGAGGACTATATGAGATTAAAAATTATACATACTAATGATTTACATAGTAACTTTGAAAATTTTAAAAAAGTAGCCACGCTAATAAAACGTCTGCGTGATGATAACACTATCGTTCTTGATGGTGGAGATTTTGCTGATTTTAAAAGCATTGAATTACAAGGAACACGAGGAGGAGCAGCTTTAGAGCTATTAGAAAACGTTGGTTATGATGCTATAACCATTGGCAATAATGAAATGTTTAATGGTGTGGATACACTAGAATATATGGCAAGCAACAGTGAGCTCCCTTTCATTAGTAATAATCTTTACAAGAAAGACGGCACTACAATTAATGGAGTGTTCAAAAGTACAATAGTAGTGAAAAATAACTTGCGTATTCTAATCACAGGATCTTCACCTAATTTAGGAGAATTTAGTGAGGGGTTAGGTATTCTTACGACAGATTATACAATGGCAGTGAAAGAGGAAATAGAGCAGCGTAAAGGCTCATATGATCTATGTATCTTATTAAGCCATATCGGAACCTTTGCTGATGAGCCGCTTGTAGAGAAAATAGAGGGAATAGATGTGGTTATCTCTGCTCATGACCATAAACTGTATCAAGAAGCTAAGATAGTAAATAATACAATTATGAACAGCGCAGGAAATTATGGAGAGCATATAGGGGTAGTGGAGTTAGAAATTGTAGACAGCAAGGTAGTCTTACTACATTCTGAGACAATTTCTACAAACGAGCAGCAAGAGGATGAAGAAATCATTTCTATTTTACAATCAAACAAAGAAAAGGCCATCCAGGTTCTCCGTCAGCCATTATACCCAATACAACAGCCTCTTTGGCATGATGTCCTAGAAGAGAATCCACTTTCTAACCTGATTGCCTCAGGGCTGCAGGATATGCTGAATACTGATATAGGCCTCATTAATAGTGGAATATGTAACGCAGGTATATTTCAATTTGTTTCACGGAAAAAGCTAATTGAAATATGTCCTTCTCCTCTAAATCCAACTTATTTTGAGATTCAAGGAAAATATATATGGGAGGCATTAGAACAGTCCTTAGATGCACAAATCTGTCTAGGGGATGGCAGGGGTGCTGGTTTCCGAGGAAGATTTGCTGGGAGGCTGCATGTTTCCGGTATAGAGATTACGCATAGTGGTACAACTATTAAGGAAGTTGTTATTAATGGAAATTCATTAGATCCGGAGAAGTGGTATTCAGTCGCAAGCTCTGATTATTTGCAACGAGGTTCAGGTTATCCTGTTCTTTCAAAAAATAGGAACGTGCGATATCTTCCCGAAGAAATAAAGGATGTTATTCGCTTGTATGCTTGTAACCAACAATTTTTAGAAAATGCACAAGTTAACAGATGGAAGGAAGTATCTTACGTTAGGGGATAAGAAAAAATGGAACCAAAAAAAATTCGCGAACGCGGTGTGAAAATTGGGCGCCTCTTGCCTGGTAAGAAAAATTGTATAACAGATGTGGAAGGTGTAAAGGTAGGGCACGTAACCCTCGACCTTCCTCTTCCAAATGAAGAATATGCTTGTACTGGAGTGACAGCAATTCTACCTCATGGGGAAAATCTGTTTACAAATAAAGTAATAGCAGCAGGACATGTATTAAATGGCTTTGGAAAAACTACAGGACTAATACAGATTGACGAGCTTGGAGTACTGGAATCTCCTATTATGCTAACGAATACATTTGCTATTCCAGCTGTCACCCAAGGGACACTGCAATATATGCTAGAGCAAAATAGCGATATTGGAGAGACGACCGGCACAATTAATCTTGTAGTAGGTGAATGTAATGATAGTCGTTTGAATTCGATCCGTTTACTTCCTATAGAGCCACAGCATGCCAGGGAAGCTATAGAGAATGCTTCGACGGACGCCTGTGCAGAAGGGGCGGTTGGTGCTGGTAAAGGAATGATCTGCTTCGGATACAAAGGGGGAATAGGCACGTCTTCTAGGCTAATAAAAGATGAAAATAGTGACGCTTCCTTTACAATGGGAGCTCTAATAGTTAGTAATTTCGGTAAAAAGGAAGAATTCTTTGATTTCCGTTATAAGTCAAATACAAAAGAAGAAACTCCTACTATTGAGAATCCACCAGATGGCTCCATAATGATGGTAATTGCAATAGATGCTCCACTTAGTAACAGACAGCTAAAAAGAGTGGCAAAAAGATGTGGGGTAGGGCTAGGAAGGACAGGTAGCCACTTTAGCAATGGCAGTGGCGATATTGTAATAGCCTTTTCCACTTCCCACAAAATTTCCCATGATACAGCTGAACTGATAGAAACAAGACACGAGCTAAGAGATGACCACCCAATTATGAACACTATTTTTCAAGCAGCTACAGAGGTGATTGAGGAAGCAATTCTAAATTCATTATCTCAGGCTGTAGTAACTAAGGGCCGTAAAGGAGAAGTGGTATACCCATATCCTTTTCAATAGCTGTCTCCTGAAATGGGTGGATTGAAAGAAAAACAGCAGAAATTTGCATTGTTTCCTAATTACTTGTAGATAGCAAAACGACGAATGTAGGAAATACTGCTAACCTTTAAAATCTAGCTTCACTTTGCCTTCTTCCAGAACGAGCTTTGCATCGAAGGATTGTCCATTTTCTGCTACGAAACCTTTGATTGTATTCGTTATTCCTTTGGTACAAAGAAGTTTAATCTGAGCAGGTGTAATTTTTTTCTTTAAAAATATCCCGTTAAAGGTTTGAGTACATCCATTTTTATAGTTTGTACAGCCATAAAAATTTTTCCTTGCTACTATATTTCCTTCCTTACATTTAGGGCATGGAGCTATTGGCTCCTGTTTAAATCTTGCATATTTAGAGGAAGTCTTCACAGGAACCCTGCTTCCATCAATATCTTTAGACTTGATTGCGGCAGGAGCCTCTTGTAATAGGCTATGGATAAACTTACTTATGCTACCTAAAAAACGTTCAGAAGATCCTTCTCCATTACCAATCTTCCGTAAATAGTTTTCCCATTTAGCAGTCATAGATGGGCTTGAGAGCAGATTACCTTCTATTGCCTGACATATTACTCGTCCCTTATCGGTAATGGATACGATATTTTTATTTACTTGAATGTATCCATGACGCTTAATCGTCTCAATAATTCCACTCCGTGTAGCCTCTGTTCCTAACCCCTCTACTTCTTTAAGAATTTCATTCTCTTCCTTATCCTCCACAAGCTTTCCACAGGTTTTCATCATAGCGATAAGTTGGCCCTCTGTGTATGGCTTCGGAGGGACAGTTTTCCCTTCTTTAATGCCAATCTCGCTATCTACTTTTTCATGAAGAGTTAATATAGGAAGAGCATCCTCTTCTTTTTTCTCTACCTTGGCAGAGAAAAATAATTCCTTCCATCCTTTATCCAACTCTGTTTTCCCGGTTGTATAAAAAGCGAGCCCATTTACCTCAGTCGTTACTTTTGTTTCGGTATATTGATAGTCTCTATGAAACATGGCGATTGTTGTCCGAATGACTTCTTCATATAAATTTCTTTCTAGGGAAGAAAGTTTATTTAAAATAGAAGGAGAAGGGATTTTTTTTGTAGGAATAATCGCATAATGCTCTTGAACTTTAGAGTTATCCACATACCTTTTCTTCGGATAGCTGGAGGCAATAGGAAAAGGGTGATTGATCACTTGTTGATATTTGTCCACTTGTCCTGCAAGATATGCAAACTCGTTGTTTGTAATATGACGAGAATCCGTTCTTGGGTAGCTTACAAGCTTTTTCTCATAAAGGGACTGCATGGTCTTCAAAACATTTGCAGGACTTGTCTTCCACAATCGGTTTGCGGTAGCCTGCAGGGTTGAAAGAGAGTGAAGCTGTGGAGGAGCTATGCGTTTATCCTCGGCCTTCAAGTAAGTGATATTTCCAGGAGAATTGGGCTGTATATTATGTTTTTGCAAAAGCTCCAAAATGATTTCTCTTTTAGGCTCCTTTGCTTTTGCCTTCCCTTTGTAGCTTCCATTTGAATTCATAAACGTTGCTTCTATCTCGAAAAATGGCTCCGAAACAAAATTTTCTATCTCTAGCTGCCTTTGATAAATAAGAAATAGAGTAGGAGATTGAACTCTTCCTATGGGGAATACGTCCTTCACGCCCTTTTCCTTTAAGAGAAGTGAATATAGTCGAGATGCATTCATACCTACAAGCCAATCACTTATTTGCCTAGCTTTTGCTTCTTCGTACATTTGAAGATCTTTTTTGTTATCCATTAGATTCGCAAAGCCCTTCCGAACTTCCTCAACCTCTAAAGAATTAATCCATAATCTTTTAATACGATGTCCACTTGCACCCGTTTGATAATAAATACTATAAAAAATATTAGAACCCTCTCGGTCCACGTCACACGCATTAATAATTGTATCTGTTGATTTAAATAACCTTTTAATAATACTAAACTGTTTGAATTTCCCCTTAGCAACCTGGAATTCATACTTGTCTGGTAAAATTGGCAAACTAGATAGATTCCAACGGTTCCATTTCGGGTCATATGACTTCGGTTCTTTTAGCTCTACCAAATGTCCGATTCCCCATGTAATATAGGCACCTTCCGGAAATAAAGGATTCGGCAGCATCTCTAAAAATCCTTCTCGCTTTGTCACTTTAAATGCATCTGCATAAGCCTTTGCCTGACTTGGCTTTTCAGCTAAAATTACTGGAAGTGCCATTTGAGGGTCAATCTCCTTTATTTTATACAATATAAGGTATAAGTTCTATTTGACCTTTTTAAAAGTCAAACAAGTAAGCGTAAAATTATATCACACTTTGAAATAAGAACATTATTTGAAGCTTTTCAATTTTATTTAGTTATAAATCTATATTCCTATATTCCAGAAATTTTATATTAGTGATTAATCTAAGCAACTATAACCTTAATAACGTCCTATTGTGTATGAAAAATAGTTATCTATTGGTTCTTTGGATTACTGGTTATTTTATGTTGGTTGCTTTTTAGAAGTAAAATATTAGTAATCATAATCATCATCCAAATTTTTATTATTGGGTTGAAACTTTACTACATTATCTTTCATTTCATCTAAGGTATGAATACCTATCTCGATACGCTTACTAAATTCTTCAATATACGCAGCAGGGCTTCCGAAAGTCTCCGTTAAAGCGTAGTTTATTATATCCGATCTTGTACTGCCTCTTTTCATGGATCTACGTCAAGATTTCGGACACAAAAAAGTTAAGTTGTTTATTCGGGCAACCTCTATTCTATGGATTGTTCCACATCCCGAGTAGGTTGTCAAAGTGAAAAGAGCCTTTGACAACCTACTCGGGACGTGAAGTGAGAGACCCATAGAGGTTGTGCCTGAAAAATGGGTAGGGTAGTTTTGGATTGCTCCCGTTTATGCCACAGTACGGCAAAGTTGCTCGTATTCATCTGGTGTTAAATATCCAATACTGCTATGAATCCGTTTGCGATTATACCAACCTTCGATGTATTGAAATAGCGCCAGTTTTGCTACTTCGTAATTTTCATAGCGCGATTGATAGACTTCTTCTTTTTTTAAAATGGCATGGAACGACTCGATACAAGCGTTATCGTAAGGACAACCTTTTCGACTGAATGATGGGACCATTTCAAAATGTGCCAAGCGTGCTTGAAATGCCTCACTTGTGTACTGTGTACCTAAGTCGGTATGCACAATCACTCCTTTACCTGGCTGTTGAGATAAGACCGCATGGTCTAATGCATCTAGGACAAGATCAGTCGTCATCGTACGAGAAAACTTGTAACCTATGATTTTTTTCGTATGCAGATCAAGAACGGATGCCAAATAACACCAGCCGTCACGCAACGTATGAATATACGTAATATCGGCCACCCATTTTTCATTCATTTTTTCTGTTGTAAAGTCTTGCTCTAATACATTTTCACGTGCTTCTACTGGTTGTTTGTTCGTGGATGTCGGACGATATTTTTTTGTCACAATGGAACGGATACCGGCCTGGTTCATTAATCTTTGTACACGATTTAGCGAACATGAATAGCCTTCCTTCTCTAAAATACGCGTAATCTTTGGTGCACCATAGCGTCCTTTACTTTCTAAGTGGATCTCCCGAATGCGTTTCAGTAGTTGTTCGTTCGCTACGTGATAGCTGTTTGGCTGCTTATGAAATGAATTATAGTACGTACTTCTAGGCAACTTTAATACGCGACACATCAACTGAATTGGATGATGTTCGCTTTCTTTTTGGATATGGTCGATAAGTTCTTGGTCCTCTATTTTCTCGCGAATATGGTCATAGCCTTTTTTAGGATTTCTAGCTCCTGTTTTAACCGAAGGTTTTCCTTACGAATTGCGTCTACATCAGACATCGTTAATGTAGGTTCGC
>CAKQHO010000146.1 GCA_934234185.1 uncultured Psychrobacillus sp.
CAAGAACCAGCAAGCTCGGTAATCTTATCCGCCATCCGAGCCCCAAAGCTCAAATTTTCTCCGTGTGCCTTGTCCACATCAAAGGCAATAGGCTCATCAATTAACTCTTCCATCAAGTCCACATCGTCCTTTAAAGGATCTGAATCAAGTATCTGTAAGATTAATTCTTCTTTTGTCTTTGTTGTTTTACTCATTTTCATCACCTTTATTTATTATATCATAATAATATTTCTGTATTCTGAATTATTAGGTAACAGGTTGTGGATCTGTGCTTGAGACTTGTATGGAATACAAATCAGCTTAAGGTGAATTGGCTGAGAACGAATGCAATGAATTAAATTAAGTTAGTTCACTTTTTCGGATATTCATGTCAGTTTTGCGGATTGTTGAAAGTTTTGTAAGCGTTTACCATTTGGGTAGAAGATTATTTATTTGCTGCAAAAGCCTTTAAGCAAAATGAAGAAGGGGGATTTATGTTGATGAAAAAGTCAAAGTTTCTTTCGATCACGTTATTATTCGTATTAAGCATTTTTACCATTTTAGCTGGCTGCTCATCTGATGACGATAAAACGAGTGAAGGGAAGGATAGTAAAGAATTAGTTGTCTATTCTCCGAATCCAATTGAATTTAATGAACCACTCATTAAGGAATTTGAAGATGAGACAGGAATTAAGGTGGAAGTGATATCTGCAGGTGCAGGTGAACTACTAAAGAGAATAGAAGCTGAAGGGGATAACCCGCTTGGTGATGTTATGTGGGGAGGCTCTTTATCTTCCTTAGAGCCATATGTGGACTATTTCGAGAAGTATCAGTCCGCGAATGAGGATAAGGTAATTGATGAATATAAGAATGATGATGGATATATTACGCGTTTCTCATTAGTTCCAAGTGTCATTATGGTGAACAAAAATCTAATTGGCGACAAGAAAATTGAAGGGTTTGCTGATTTATTAGATAAAGATTTAAAAGGCAAAATAGCATTTGCTGATCCATCTAAATCTTCTTCTTCCTTTGAGCATGTCATTAACCAGTTGTATGCAATGGGTGATGGTGATCCAGAAAAAGGCTGGGAATATGAAGAAAAGTTAATCAAGAATCTTGATCAGAAATTATTGAGTGGTTCTTCCGCAACCTACAAGGGTGTTGCAGACGGCGAGTATGCAGTCGGATTAACATTTGAAGAGCCAGTCGTGAATTATATTAATGATGGAGCACCCGTTGAAATCGTCTATCCGAAGGAAGGAACGATTGTTAAACCGGATGGTGTAGTCATTATCAAAAATGCCGTGAATCTGGAGAATGCTAAGAAGTTTGTTGATTTCATCACGAATGAAGATTCGCAAACAATGGTCGCGAATGAATTAAGCAGAAGACCTGTCCTTTCTACGGTAAAAATTAAAGAAGATATCGGGATGAAACCTTTATCAGAAATTAAGCTTATCCAAGATGACCAAGAATGGTCGAATAAAAATAAAATAGCTATCCTGGATAAATACAAAGAAATTTTCACTAGTAACTAATTATACACATGTAAGAGAGCATGAGTGAAAAAGGGCTCGTGCTCTTTTTTTAAAGGAGAGGGAACGACTTGAGTACATCCATTAAATTTGACCATGTCCGCAAGGATTATGATAAGAATACTGTTATTCCAGATTTGAGTTTAACGATAAAACCGGGTGAACTATTCACGTTGTTAGGACCTTCAGGCTGCGGAAAAACCACTTTATTGCGCATGATTGCAGGCTTTCATAGTATTGATGGCGGAACCATATCGTTTGATGAACAAGTAATCAATGATATTCCTGTTCACAAAAGAAATATCGGAATGGTCTTTCAAAACTATGCTATTTTTCCGCATATGAATGTATATGACAATGTTAAATATGGATTAAAGAATAAGAAAATCAGCAAGAAGGAAATGATTCAACGATTAGACAAAATGCTTGAAACTGTTAAGATTGCGGAGTATAAGGACAGATTGCCAAGCCGTCTATCCGGAGGTCAGCAGCAGCGTGTTGCCTTAGCTAGAGCAATCGTCATTCATCCGAATGTTTTGTTAATGGATGAACCGCTCTCTAACCTGGATGCTAAACTTCGTATCGATATGAGACGGGCGATCAGTGAGATTCAGCGGGATGTGAATATTACAACTGTTTATGTAACACATGACCAAGAAGAGGCTTTGGCTATTTCTGACCGCATTGCCGTTATGAAGGACGGAATCATTCAACAGGTTGGCTACCCAGAGACTATTTATCTCCGTCCAGTTAATATTTTTGTAGCGACATTCATCGGTCACTCTAATTTGTTTGCTGCATCGATTGTAGACGACGGGAATAAGAAGTATGTTCAAATGAACGGGCAATATAAAATAGAACTCAATACCTTAACTGAAAAAGCCATACATGGCCAAGCAGTTATTCTCGCTATTCGTCCGGAGGAATTTGTTTTGGCTGATAATCAAGCTGGGCTTCGTGCAAAGGTTAAGCATCGCAACTTCCTGGGCAAATTTATCAATTACGAGCTGCTGCTGGATTCGGGAGAAAGCATCGAATATTCACAGGATACGAACCAAACCGGCAAGTTCCTAAATGTCGATGACATTGTATTTCTTAAGGCAATTCCTGAAAAGATTAATGTATTTAGTCAAGATGGAGAAGAAAGCCTTATTGCAGGAGTGAATCGATATGTGGAATAAGCTAATAAAAAAAATGGATTTCTGGAATATAGCAACATTGATCGTCTTTTTGTTTTTTGCTGTATTTTTGATCTATCCGTTAGGGTCACTTCTGCTAAGCAGCTTCCAAAGTAATGATGGCCAATTGACATTGGAACATTACATGAATTTTTTCGAGAAGAAATACTACTATGAATCCTTATTTAATAGCTTTGCTGTGACGATATCTGTCACGATTCTATCAATAGTTATAGGTGTACCTCTGGCGTATTTGATGTCCACTATCAAAATACGCGGTAAAGGGATTATTGAGGTATTAATCATTATATCTGTACTATCACCTCCATTCATTGGAGCTTACTCTTGGATATTGCTCTTAGGCAGAAGCGGAGTTGTATCGAAATTCTTCCAAGAGCATTTTGATATAACGATCCCGAGCATATATGGATTTGGTGGAATCTTGCTGGTATTCACCCTGAAGCTATTCCCTTTTATTTATTTGTATGTATCTGGAGCACTGAAGAAATTAGATTCTTCTTTAAGTGAGGCTGCTGAAAGCTTAGGGGTTACTGGAGTCAAGAAGCTTTATACACTAATATTGCCACTCATCCTACCGACTGTATTGGCAGGATCCTTACTCGTATTTATGAACGCTCTGGCCGATTTTGGTACACCCATGTTAATCGGTGAAGGGTATTCTACTATGCCGGTTTTGATTTATTCCGAATTTATCAGTGAAGTTGGAAGTAATGCCCATTTTGCTGCGGCGTTGGCGACCATTATGATTCTCATTACAGCTGTTATTTTCATCGGACAAAAATACGTTGTGAATAGAAAATCATACGAAATGAGTTCTTTGCGTCCAATTCAGCCTAAGAGAATCAGTGGGATAAAGAGCATCCTTACTCATCTTTTTATCTATATTGTGGTTGGCTTGGCGATTATCCCGCAAGCGACAGTCATTTATACATCCTTCTTAAAAACGAGAGGATCTATGTTTATTGAAGGCTATACTTTAGATAGTTATCGCAGGGTTCTAGAGCGGATGGGAGATTCCATTATAAATACATTTGTCTACGGGATTATCGCCCTTGTAATCATTATTATCCTTGGTATGCTTATCTCTTATGCTTCTGTGAGACGGAAGAACTTCTTTACGTCTTTTATAGATACGATAGCCATGTTCCCATATATTGTTCCGGGTTCTGTTTTGGGGATAACACTCCTATTAGCCTTTAATCAATCACCACTATTGTTAAGTGGAACAGCAGCTATTATGATTGTGTCTTTTATCATTCGGAGACTGCCATATACGATGAGATCTAGCGCCGCCATTATTTATCAGTTGAGTCCAAGTATAGAGGAGGCTTCCATAAGCTTAGGGTATTCGCCAATGCGGACATTTATCAATGTCACAGCAAGGCTCATGATGCCGGGGGTTCTTGCAGGTGCCTTACTGAGCTGGATAACGGTAATTAATGAATTAAGCTCCTCTATTATTCTATATACTGGCAACACGCGGACGATGTCTGTAGCTATTTACTCAGAGGTCATTCGGGCAAGCTATGGGACAGCTGCAGCCCTTTCGACGATCCTAACTATTACGACGGTTATTTCTTTGCTTGTATTCTTTAAATTGACAGGTTCAAAGGATGTAAGTTTATAGAATGTAAGAAGACAACTAGTTTGGTTGTCTTTTTATCATTTGGGGGAACTTCATTCTCATCCAATAAATATGCTATGTTAAAAGGTAAGACTTAGGCCAGAGAATTAATTATGGAAATAGTAGCATGGGAAGAAAGGAGGATACTCGTTTGGAAACATCCAAGAAGGTGACTCGGCTCTATCAAAAAGAATTAAGGAACTCATTGGTTTGCATTGGGGTGATTCCAGTACTGCTGATTACCATTCTTTTCTATAATATTTTCTTTTATTTCAGCTACCAGTCTATCAAGAGGAATAATGTTTCTGAAAGTGAGCATGTTGCCAACGAAGTCCTCCAAAAGTTCTCGTATATTGCAGAACAAAGTCAATTGTTATCCAATCAAATTGATATAAGGAAATTGGAATCCTCTAGTGAATATCGTTCTGAAGTGTATGAATCTCTTTATAAGGTAGTCAATGTGAATAATTTCAAGAGCCTGTTCTCCGTCATAGATGTAAGAGATAACGTCCTGGCTACTAATTGGATTGAAACACCGGCAGACAATCATAAGAATGCCGTCTGGTATTTGAATAAGAAATTAAAAGCTAGTCATTTTCAAGACAGCATCATGTATCCAAATAAACAAAATTTAGAAAATGACCGGGTTTTCTACAATATCGCTAATCCCATCTATGATCACGAGGGGGAATTAACCGGGTACATTGTCTTTAATCTATTAGAAAATCAATTTCGTCAGTTAATTAATAATGTTCATTATACTGATATTCTAATTACAAACCAGTATGGTCATAGCATCTTAACATCCAATGAAATGTTGCTCACACAATCAGGTAAGTTAAATGCCAAGGAGACAGAAGATTATGTGATTAATAAGACGGTGATATTGAATGATACCGTTGAAGTAAACGCCATTATATATGTCGGGTTATTTAAGAAGATTTACAAATATGGTCTATTAACATTATTGACTGTCTTTCTATTAATAACAATTGGAACAGTTTTTATGGCGAATTTTATAGCTAGAAAGAAGATGTACTCCATTGATCAATTGCTGAATATGATTCATTTAGCTAAGAGAGGTCATTTTATCCAGAAAATAAGCATCGAAAAAGAGGATGAGTTCTTCGTTATTGGCGAATATTTGCAGCATTTACTAAGAGATATTGAGGGGTTGATTCAGAAAAATAAGGAATCAGTCGAAAGAACGGCCCAGGCAGAAATCAAACAATTAGAAACACAAATCAATCCTCATTTTCTGTTCAACACTCTGGAGACCATTAAGTATATGATTCAAATTAATCCTGAGAAAGCGGAACAAATATTAATCATTCTTTCGAAATTGATGAGATATAGTGTAGATAACAAGATGAAACTGAATAAAATCACCAATGATACGAATTATTTAGATGATTATCTTACTTTGCAGAAGATTCGTTTTGGCGAAAGGCTGGAATATAAGATAACTGTTCAGGAGAGGACGAAACATTATTTGATTCCAAAGCTGATTATACAGCCACTGATTGAAAACTCGATAAAGTATGGTTTTCAGACAAAGGTTCATCTAAAAATAGATGTCGTTATTAAAAGCACTAAAAAAAATGTGTATCTCATTATTCGGGACAATGGAGAAGGAATTGAAAAAGAGAAGCTGATAGCAATAAAAGGCAGTCTGAGTGAAGAGGATAATCAAAGTAGTCATATTGGTATATATAATGTACATCGAAGGATTCAATTACTTTATGGTGTAGGGTATGGACTAAAGATATTTAGTGAAATGGGAAAAGGAACCCTAATTGTGGTACGGATTCCGATTGTAAAAGGGTGAATTAACATGATAAAAACACTGATTGTAGAAGATGAGGAACTTATCCGTCAAGGTATGGTGTATACCATTGATTGGCAAGGGATGGGCGCTGAGATTGTTGGGGAGGCATCCACTGGTCAGGAGGGGCTTAAGAAGATAAAAGAGTTACGGCCAGACTTGGTGATTACCGATATCAAAATGCCCTTGATGGATGGAATTACGATGGTTGAGGAAGCATTAAAGGATTATGATTTTGAGACCATTATTCTGACAAGCTATAGTGATTTTGGATTTACAAAGAAAAGTATTCAATTACAAGTCTTTGACTATCTTCTAAAACCAATTGACCGAGAGATTCTGCGAATCACTGTTGAGAGTGCAGGAAAGAAACTGGCTGAAAACAGAAAGAGGGAAGCATTGTTAAAGCGGGCGGAGCTTATGCAGCCACTATCAAAATTGGATGATTTGGGTGTTGTTCAAGGGGACTATAGTTTATACACTCAGAAGGCTTTGACGCTCATAAAGGAACGGTATGCCGAGAAAATCAGTATCGAGGATGCAGCTGGTGAATTGGCTATCAGTTCAAGCTACTTGAGCAGATTGTTCAAGAAAGAGACGGCAGAAACCTTTCATCATTATCTGAATAAACATCGGATAAAAGAATCTATTCCTTACTTATTAACAGGAAGCTATATGATTTATGAAATCGCAGAGTTTGTAGGCTTTAGCGACTATAAACAATATAATGCTGCCTTTAAAAGGTATATTGGCAGAGCTCCTACGGAATTTACGCAAAAAGTGAAATGAACACACATCTGCTAATCAGAACTCTGAAAAGGGTAAAAACCTTTTTGGAGTTTCTTTATTTTTATGGAGTCGTAGGAACTTTAAAATCTTATATATTAGATATGTAATAAGAAACCATTTTCTGGTTAAACCGTATAGACTAGCAAACAAACTAAATGGGGGAATGTCATGCTGTTGATTATG
>CAKQHO010000147.1 GCA_934234185.1 uncultured Psychrobacillus sp.
TTAAAAAATTGTCCATGCAGGCGATGCTAACTTTTGCTGCCTTAAATCTTAAGAAGTTGGCCAGCTGGACCTGGAAAACGCCAAAAATGGCGTAAAGCAATCAAAATCGAGAGCTGAATTAACTCTTTTTCCAGAATGTAAACTGTGATAATAGCAAAAGCGTCCTCTCTTTGGGACGCTCTTTCCTTTCTCTATATAAAAGTTACTTTGTCATAAAAGGAGTTGTTCCATAGGACTAAATCCTCCTTTGTTTGAGGCTTAGAGAAGTAATAGCCTTGTACGATAGGCACCAGACAGCTTGCCTTTAGAAAGTCGACCTGTTCCTTTGTTTCTACTCCTTCAAAAACGATATTAAGCTTTAATGATTGGCCAAGGGCGATGATTGCTTGCATAATGGAGGAATCTTTTTCCGAGCCGGGTATTTCATCTATAAATGATTTGTCTATTTTCAATGTAGAAATGGGCATTTTCTTTAGATAGGATAGCGATGACACTCCTGTTCCGAAATCATCTAAAGCTATTGAAAACCCTTCCTTTCGTAAGGCTATTACTGCTTTAATAGCTTCCTCTATATTTTTAACAAAGCTTGTTTCGGTAATTTCTAGCTCCAGCTGGCTAGGGACAATGTTATTTTCTGTTGTCCTTAGTTTTAAGACAGTTAGCAGCTTGGAGGATGTTACGTATTCTCCAGGAATATTAATAGAAACCTGTTCGAAAGTTACCCCTTCCTCCCTCCACTCTGTCAATTGAATGCAAACCTTCTCAATAATCCAGTCTGTCACCGTAAACATCCGGTTATTTTTTTCTAATATCGGGATGAATACAGCTGGCGATAGCATTCCATAGGTAGGGTGATTCCATCGGAGAAGAGTTTCAATTCCCGATATTTTATGGGAATGTAAATATAGTTTAGGCTGATAAACAAGGAACAACTCTTCCTCCTCCATCGCACGCTCTATATCATTTATAATCTCTCTTTCAAATGTATAGGTATGAATAGCTGGATTAAAGAAAATTACTTCGTTCTCATATTTGGTAGAGGAATGATTGATTACTGCCAATACGTTTGGATAGAGGCCAGTTACTTCACGGTCATATTTTGCCTCTGTAACCGCCCAGACAGAAGATAGATGAATTTGCTGATTATCTATAAATAAAGGCTCGATATAATTCTTCACCTCGTTTATCGCTTCCTCTAAGGGCTCTTTCGAAATAAAAGCAAAACGATTCCCTTCGATTCTGTAAACCTGTATGTTAGGTAAATTTGCCGCCTTTAATTTATCTGACAGAAGTTTAATCACTTCATCTATAAATTGATAATTATAGCCTTTATTTAGTTTCTCGAGGTCATGTAGATGCCAGATAGCAAGGCTAGCTGGTGAAGAAAGCTTTAATAAATTCTGTTCAAAAAGTCGGTGGTTCGGAAACTTTGTAAAGGAATCAAAATAGCTAGTTCGGTATTCTACGTAGCGATCTATTAAACTTGATAAAAACAGCATACCGATTAAGCATACCATCCCAATTACTACTATAAGAGCTAAGTCTCCCATATTCGACGTATGATGGCCTTCTGTACTTACTTGAAATATTGTAGGTGTATAAAAAGTAACTGAAGACATACCTGTGTAATGCATACTTGAAATAGCCAGCCCCATTATAATAGCTGTCAGTAGATGCATGTATCTATTTTTCATCCATTTTTGAAGATCCGAAAAAATATAAACAGCCACAACGGAAACAGCAACTGCGATTGCTATTGATAGAACAAAAATCCACTTATTATAGGAATAATCGATTTCCATTTTCATCGCATACATGCCTAAGTAGTGCATCGTTGAAATTCCGGTCCCCATAAAAAGACCCGCTAACAGATAGATGACTACTGACCTATTTGGAAGGTTAGCCAAATAAAATGCTATAAGAGAGGAAAGCATTGCTGGAACAATCGAAAGAATGGTTAAAGTAATGTCATATTCCATATGCACAGGTAAGGAAAGTGCACTCATTCCTACAAAATGCATCGACCAAATTCCAAACCCCATGGCAATTGAAGCGAGAAGTAACCATATATAGCGATGAAAAAAGCCGTCCATTTTGGCTCTTCTATTCATAGCTAAAGCAGAATACGAGGCAATAACAGCGATGAAAATTGATAATATAACAATAGAAGCGGTATATTCCCCTGTGATGACTTCCATACCAGCCTCCGAAAAATTACGAAACATTTTTATCCCTTTCTTCCGTGTGAACTTTATCAAAATTTCGTTTGATTACTTGATTCTACGGAACCTATGATTACTAATCAATATAAATATTGGAAAAAATTGATTTTCTTATCAAAAGTGCAAGCGCCCTATGTCTCCCCCCACAAGAATATAAAGGTACGTGGAGAAGGCAGTTCTAGCCTCTTGGAGTGCTCCGCGGTTAACCTCTAGGGTTCAAGTCACTGAGTATGGACAATAAAAAATCCACGCGAACATTGGACTTATCTATCAACCTTTCGTTACTTCGTCATGAAAAAAACCATCTCTACGAATAGAGATGGCTAACATTTTATTTTTTTTCACTACCTACATTTTTAAATACTTTTGCGCTTCTTACGTATTCCACATCCGGCATATTTTCTCGGACATTGGCAACACGCGCAGCTGCGAATAAATAATCAGAAAGGCGATTTAAATATCGCTGAACTACTTCCGGCACATCCTCTTGCGTTTTAATCAAGGTGACAGTCATTCTCTCTGCTCTTCTAGCAATCGTACGAGCAATATGAAGCGTAGCTGCAGCAGGAGTACCTCCTGGTAGGATAAACCTTTCTAATACAGGACCTTCCTCTACTAAAGCATCAATTCTTTTTTCCATTGCTTCAATAGCTTCATCTGTCATCTTATACACACGTCTATTAGATACGTTCGCCAAATCTCCGCCACAGTCAAACAGTTCGTGTTGAATAGTTTCTAAATCCTCTAACACATCTGTAAATTTTGTGGGGTTGAGTTCGGTTATCGCTTTCCCTATAAAAGAATTCACCTCATCAATGGTGCCATATGCTTCTACTCGAATATCATCCTTATCGGTTCTTCCGCCTATTAAGCCTGTTTGCCCCTTGTCACCTGTTTTCGTATAAATCTTCACCATGACCATCTCCCTTCCTACTTTACCTTACAAGCCTTTTGTTTTCTTGTAAATTTGTATAGCTTCCACTGTACATTCATAGACACCTTGCCCAATTTTTTTACCTAGCTCAGTTACTGGACCTGCGTACGGAATATAACTTCCAACCTGTGTGGCAGCAATCAGTATACTGTCCGTAGGAGTTCCTGTAGCAGTGGTATTCGTACGTTGGTCTTTTACCTCTTCTGAAACTAAAGCTTTTGTTTTAGCCTCTGTCGCTGTCATGATTGCCTGGATGAAGCCCTCTTCTGTAAGCTCACCATTTATAATGACCCAAGTATTGATAGTTCCGATAGCAGGAAATATTTCTATTTCATATGTTTTTGAAACATCCACTGCATTTCCTACACCAGCAGTTACCATCACTATAATATCGCCAACATTCGTCTTGTATTCTTTAATGACTGCATCAGCCGTATTCACTGCAGTCATCATAGCGACCGTATCAGACTCAGTAAACCCTTTTTGTCTAAGATATTCACCCATTTCTTCCTGTACATTATCGCAGCTGTAATGGGGGCTAACTCTGCGATTGATAAAGTTTCTATACCAACCGCTTCCTGCGTTTATAACAGCAGAGGACCAGGTCTTTAATTGACTTTTCGCTTCAAATATTACCTGTTCATCTGAAATTTGAAGATTGTCCCGAGTGATTAAGTTTTCCCTATATTCCTCTTTTATATCCGGCAATATGGTTATTTGTGGCTTTGGCTTTTCTGGATGCGGACTCGTACTCACTCTTGCATTATAGACATTCTCTACTAGCTCTTTCTTTATTACCTCCTGGGGCTGCCCAATTACTTTGACCTTCCCATGATCCATTAATAGCAATCGATCGCAGTAAAGGGAAGCTAGGTTAATATCATGAAAAATGCTGATAATCGTTAAATTCTTCTGCGTTGACTGTGATTTTATCGTATCTAACAGTTGTTTTTGATGGGCAATATCCAAGTGATTGGTCGGCTCATCCAAGAGCAATATAGGTGCCTGTTGTGCTAATGCCTGAGCTACAAATACTCTTTGCTGCTCTCCTCCTGACATAAGCTCTAATAGCTGATGCTCATAGGAGTCTATCGTAGTGAGCTTCATCGCTTCCTTGATGGCTTGTTCATCTTGCTGTGACCAGGTAGAAAACCAACCCTTTTGATGTGGATAGCGTCCTAAAGAAACTGTTTCTCTCACTGTATGGGAAAATGCTTGACTATGCAGCTGTGGAAGAATTGCCATTTTCTTTGCTAATTCCTTCGAAGCATAAGAGGATAAAAATTCCCCATCAATCAAGACTTCACCCTCCATTATCGGGAGAATCCCGCTAATCAGCTTTAAAAGAGTGGATTTGCCACTTCCGTTAGGACCGAGAATACCTAACATTTCTCCTTTTTCTACTTCAAAGGAAACGTCTTGTACGACTAACTTCTGTTCGTAGCCACCAGATAAGTTGTTTATTTTCAACATATCAAACGCCTCCTTTTTTTCGTTGTCGGAAGAAAATAAAAGCAAATACCGGTGCGCCAATAAAGGCTGTGATAACTCCGATAGGTAACTCTGCCGGTGAAATAATGGTGCGCGAAACTAAATCACAAATAATAAGTAAGGAAGCTCCATTTACAAAGCTGAGCGGAAGGACATGCCGATTATCTGATCCAAATAATAATCGAGTCATGTGGGGAACAACTAACCCAACAAACCCTATTGTTCCGGAAACAGCTACAGCACCGCCGGTCAACATGGAACCACCAATAAGTATCATCAGCTTTCTTTTTTTTACATCCACACCAAGATATCTTGCACGTTCTTCTCCAAATAGCATAGCATTGAGCTCTCTTCTATTTAGCCATAGCAACAGCGTTCCAACTATCACAAAAGGCAGAACCATCTGTACGTAGTTCCAGCCTCTCATGGATACACTCCCTAAAAGCCAGCCGATAATTTGTCTGAGCTCTTCTCCTGTGAGTGCAATCATCAAGGAAATCACAGACCCTAAAAAGGAGCTAAATATTATTCCAGTTAATATAATCGTTTCCATTTTCATTGCATGGTCTACAAGCTTTGCAAACCCCATCACTAAAAGCATAGTAGCAAGTGCGCCTAGCATACTAAATACAGGTAACGTGAATGCCCCTAAAACCGGTATAGAAAGTCCAAAAAATAGAGTGGCTACTGCTCCAACAGAAGCCCCTGAAGAAACACCGAGCGTATAAGGATCTGCAAGCGGATTTTTTAATAAACTCTGAAATGCAGCTCCGGCAATAGCTAGCGATGCGCCTACTAAACCAGCTAACAACACTCGAGGCATCCGAATTTTCCAAACAATATTAGCTGCAACTTCATCTGTACCAGTATCCCATAGTGTGCTTAACGGCACCTTTACAGAGCCTACCGATACACCTAGCCAAACCGCTACTAATAAGGTTGCAATGGAAAGCAAGTAACCGAGCGTTGTTTTACTCACTAAAAGCCTCCGGATAAATTGCCTTCGCTACTTCCTCTAATCCATCCGCTAAGCGTGGTCCTTGACGACTGGTTATATCCTCATTGATTTGAACTACGGCATCATTTTTTACAGCAGTAATTGTATCGAAGCCGGCACGCTCTTTAACCTTTTGCTCAATTCCATCCACATAGCTATATGCCACAAGGATTACATCAGGATTACGTGTAATAATCTCCTCTGGGTCAATTTGGAACCACCCATCTTGATCTTCTACTACATTTTCCGCGTTGACTAAGTTTAATATGCCTTGCATAAACGTATTATTTCCTGGTGTATAAATCTCTGGAGCATCAGATGTTTCTACAAACACTGTTTTCTTTGTTTCCATCTGACCTACCTTATCCGTTATATTTTGTACCTTAGCTTTCATATTCTCTATAATTTTTTGAGCTTCTGTATACTTTCCTGTAGCTCGACCAATTTGCTCAATGGTTGCATATGTTTCGTTAAAATCTTCTGCATTCTGAACTACATACACCTTCACGTTAGAATCGCGCAGTTGCTGAAGTCCAGATTCAGCCATCCCTACAATTGACTCATGCGCAAAAACGATATCTGGCTGAAGCGATAGTATTTTTTCAATGTTGTATTCCATTCCACCAATTTTCTCTTTTTCAAGCGCTTCTGGTGGATAGCTTTCATATTCGTTTACACCAACAATCTCTTCATTTAATCCTAAAGCAAATAGAATTTCCGTGTTACTTGGTATCATAGAGATAATTTTCTTCGGTGCTTCCTCTAGGGTTATTTCTTGCCCAACTGCATCTGTTAAAGTAAGTGGGAATTCTGTGTCGGATACTTCCGCTTGTGAATCCTTTTCCTTCGTAACTGGTGTTTCTTCATCTGACCCGCATCCTGCTAGTAATAACAACGATGCAATTAATATAAACCAAAACTTCTTCATCCTTCATTCCTCCTATTGTGCAATAAAAAATCTCCCATCCGAATGATGAGAGATAGATAGGTATAAATCCGCGCTTGGAACATATAAGCCGATCTACACCAAACCTATCCTCGTAGGCAATGGGTGTACATACATAAAGGCAGGTATCCTGGCTCGTGATTTCTCACTTACAGTGGCGGGACCGCGCTGGACTTTAACCAGCTTCCCTTTTAACTCAAGCGTTTTTACTTGAGCACCTTTATGCAATATATGAATAGTGCATGTGCTTTTATTATACCTTAGATTGCCTCAAAGTCGACAAGAAAAGCATAAACGACTATTTCTTCCCCGACAAGCAAAAGGGGGGAGGCTAGGAGGTCCCCAGCCACCACAGCCGGCTCCCATTTGACCTCGGGAATATGGCTATGGACAATAAAAACACCATGAACACTGGGAGTGGGCACTGAAAAAGTCCATTAAATATTAACAGTGAGTATGTGAATGAGATCTGGTCACATACTCACTTTTTTATA
>CAKQHO010000148.1 GCA_934234185.1 uncultured Psychrobacillus sp.
TAATAACCTCTAAGCAAGCCTCTAGTAAAAGCTTCTCCATGAATGGATCTCCTACTTGCACAGCAGGACGCTTTTCTTCTGAAGCTTCAGTTAATTCTTCTGATGCGAATGTTGCTCCGTGAATTCCATCACGACCAGTTTTAGCTCCAGCGTACATCACGATATTCCCTTCGCCAGCTGCTATTCCTTTTTGAATATCCTCATGGTTTATTAACCCAACACACATTGCATTTACCAAAGGGTTACCCTCATAGCAATCATCAAACTGGATTTCTCCACCTACTGTAGGTATTCCAATACAGTTACCGTAGCCTGCAATACCTGCAACCACCTCTTCAAACAAATATTTCACACGTGGAGTTTTAAGCTCACCAAAACGAAGTGAATTCAACAATGCAATTGGACGAGCTCCCATTGAGAATACGTCGCGGATAATACCACCTACACCAGTTGCTGCTCCTTGGTAGGGCTCGATAGCAGACGGATGATTATGTGACTCCATTTTAAAGACAACTGCTTGCCCGTCTCCAATATCTACAATTCCTGCGCCTTCTCCTGGTCCTTGTAATACCTGTGGGCCCTTTGTTGGGAATTTACGTAATACAGGCTTTGAATTTTTGTAGGAACAATGCTCTGACCACATAACAGAGAACAAGCCTGTTTCTGTATAGTTAGGAAGTCTGCCTAGAATTTTCTCCACCATTTCAAATTCTTCGTCTGACATTCCCATTTGAGCATAAAGCTTTTGTTCCTTAATTTGCTCTGGATTAGGTTCAAGCAAGATTGACATGAGATTCCCTCCACTGTTTCACAATTGATTTGAATAATGCCAGTCCATCGCTGCCACCCATAATATCGTTTACAGCGCGTTCTGGGTGAGGCATCATACCAAGCACGTTTCCTCTTTCATTTACAATACCGGCAATATCTGCGATGCTTCCATTTGGATTATCCGACGCATACGTAAATACAATTTGATTGTTTTCTTTCAATGAAGCAAGGGTTTCCTCATCACAATAATAGTTTCCTTCTCCATGAGCGATTGGTATTTGAATTACTTGATCCTTCTCATAGCCAGTAGTAAAAGCAGTTTCATTGTTTACTACCTTCAAGCCTACAGTTCGGCACATGAACTTTAGATTTTTATTTCGAAGTAATGCTCCTGGTAGTAGGCCTGCCTCCGTTAATACCTGAAAGCCATTGCACACACCAAGAATTGGCTTCCCAGCCTCTGCTGCTTTTACTACCTCCGACATAACATTTGAAAATCTAGAAATAGCCCCACAACGAAGGTAGTCACCATAAGAGAACCCTCCTGGGAGTAAAATGCCGTCATAGCCGCTTAAGTCATTCTCGTCATGCCATACGTACTCTGCTTCTTCGCCAAGCTCATCCTTAATCGCGTGATACATATCTAAGTCACAATTAGAACCTGGAAAAACGATTACCGCAAACTTCATTGGAAGGTAACCTCCTCCACCTCATACCGGTAGTCCTCGATTACAGTGTTAGCTAAAAGCTTTTCACACATTTCCCGTACTAAAGCATCTAAGTCACGGTCTCCATCTTCTAATTGAAGCTCTAAATATTTCCCGATACGAACGTCCTTCACTTCGTTATAATTCATAGAATGAAGTGCTCCCATTACTGCAGAACCCTGTGGATCTAAAACGCTCTCTCGAAGAGTCACATAAACTTTTACTTTTTTCATTGAGTAAGTCCTCCTAGGCGGGTAAGTATGATATCGTACACTTCTGTTAGGCTACCTAAATTTCTTCTGAATACATCCTTATCTAACTTGTTCTTTGTCTCGCTATCCCATAAACGGCAAGTGTCGGGTGAAATCTCATCTGCTAGAATTATTTCACCCTCAGCTGTTTTACCGAATTCAAGTTTAAAGTCTACTAATATCACGCCAATCTCTTGGAAGATTGGTTGAAGCACTTGATTGATTTCGAGGCCTTTTGCTTCTAAGGTCGCTATTTCCTCTGGAGAGGCAACATCTAAAAGCTCTAAATGAGCATTTGTAAGTAATGGATCTCCAAGTGCATCGTCCTTGTAGTAGAACTCTACGATTGGATGCTTTAAAGGAGTCCCTTCCTCTATTCCTAATCTCTTTGATAGACTGCCAGCTGCAATATTTCGCACGACAACCTCCAATGGAATAATATCCACCTTGCGTACTAGCTGCTCATTCTCTGAAAGCTGTTTGACAAAGTGAGAGTCAATTCCCTGCTTCTTTAATTGCTCGAATAGGATGGTGGTGATTTTATTATTTAAAACACCTTTGCCGTCAATCTCTTCTTTTTTCTCTCCATTAAATGCAGTTGCGCTATCCTTATAGGAAACAAATAATATGTTCTCATTCTCTGTTGCGAATAATTGCTTTGCCTTGCCTTCATATAATAGACGACCTTTTTCCACAATGAATTCCTCCAAATCAGATAGACCCTTTGGACTCGGCAGCCAACTGACTGCCGAAATCTTTAGAGATTAGTTCAATCCTAAGCGTTCAAAAATCATGTCCACATGCTGAATGTGGTAGTTATAATCAAAGCAATCATCTAGCTCTTCTTTTGTTAATAAGGAAGTAATCTTTTCTTCTCCTTCGACGAAGCTGCGGAAAGCTGTCTGAGATTCCCAAGCCTGCATCGCAAGCGGCTGAACTGTATCATATGCTTCTTCACGAGCCAGGCCTTTATCGATTAGCGCTAGTAAAACACGCTGAGAATAAATTAAGCCAAGAGTGGAATCCATATTGCGTTTCATATTTTCAGGGAACACAGTAAGATTTTTCACAATGTTTCCGAAACGATTTAACATGTAGTTTAAAGCAATCGTTGCATCCGGAAGAATCACACGCTCTGCCGAAGAATGAGAGATATCTCTTTCATGCCATAAAGATACATTTTCATAGCTAGTCATCATATATCCACGAATTAAACGAGCAAGACCAGTCATATTTTCCGAGCCGATTGGATTACGCTTATGTGGCATTGCAGAAGAACCTTTTTGACCTTTTGCAAAAAACTCTTCCACTTCACGAGTTTCTGATTTTTGGAGACCACGAATTTCTGTTGCAAACTTTTCGATAGAAGTAGCAATTAATGCAAGCGTACTCATATATTGCGCATGACGATCGCGCTGTAATGTTTGAGTAGAGATTGGTGATGCTGCAAGACCAAGCTTTTCACATACATATTTTTCAACGAACGGATCTATATTTGCATACGTCCCAACTGCTCCTGACATTTTTCCTGTTTCAATTGTTTTAGCCGCTGCCTCAAAACGCTCAAGGTTACGTTTCATTTCCTCAGTCCATAATGCAAGCTTCAAGCCAAAGGTAGTCGGCTCCGCATGTACACCGTGCGTACGTCCCATCATTACGGTGTATTTGTGTTCTTTTGCTTTATTTTCAAGAATCTCGATAAAATTAAGTAAATCCTTACGAAGGATTACGTTTGCTTGTTTAATTAAAAAGGAGAGTGCAGTATCAACTACATCTGTAGACGTTAGTCCGTAATGAACCCATTTACGCTCTTCTCCTAGTGTTTCTGATACGGCCCGAGTGAACGCTACTACATCATGTCTAGTTTCCTGTTCAATTTCTAAAATACGATCTACCGAGAAGGAAGCATTTTTTCGAAGAGTTACTACGTCACTCTTTGGTATGTCTCCGATTTCTGCCCATGCCTCACAAGCTAGAATCTCTACCTCTAGCCATGCGTTGTACTTATTTTCTTCTGTCCATATCGCACCCATTTCAGGTCGAGTATATCTTTCAATCATGTTTATTCCTCCAAGTTAAGACCAAATATTCGATCTTTCTATTTCTTCTAATGTTTTTTTAATATCTTTGGTTAAGATAGTCACATGTCCCATTTTACGGTTATCCTTAGCCTCAGCTTTTCCGTATAGATGAATCGACCAATCTGGATACTTACTAATAGAATTTGTCACTGGCATGACATGCTGTCCAAGTATATTTATCATTACAGCATTTCCCCAAAGCTCTGGCTCTCTTAATGGCCAACCACAAATAGCACGAATATGCTGATGAAACTGAGATACATTACACGCCTCAATAGAATAATGTCCGGAGTTATGCGGTCTAGGAGCAAGTTCATTAATGAGTATTTCATTCTCGCCTAAAACAAACATTTCTACCGCTAAAGTTCCGACTAGCTTGAGATGATCAGCTATTTGTTTAGCTGCCTCTACTGCTTTTTCCTCCAAAGACTTGCTAATTCTAGCAGGTACAATCGTTTCATGCAAAATATGATTTACATGTATATTCTCCCCAACTGGAAGACAATATGTTTCACCCTCATCGTTTCTTTGAACAATAACTGATATTTCCTTGCTAAATGGAACAAACGCTTCGGCAATACAAGGGGAATGGCTAAAGAGCGGTTTAGCTAAAGATAGCTCCTCTTTTGATTTTACAATTTGCTGTCCCTTACCGTCATAACCACCTCTAGTAGTTTTCACTACGCATGGAAACCCTATTTGATCAATCTGTACCTCTAAGCTTTCATAGTTTTTAGCTTCAATAAATTTTGCAACTGGAATTCCAGCATCCTGAATCGCTCTCTTTTCTAAGATTCGATCCTGGGTTATTCTCACTAACTCAGCACCTTGAGGAACATATGCAATCTCCGACAGCCTTTTTAAGCCGGCATAATCTATATTTTCAAACTCATACGTAATTACTTCACTAACCTCAGCCAATTCTTCAAGTGCAGCTTCATCATTATACGGTGCAACAATTCGAATGTCTGCTATTTGTCCGCAGGGAGAGTCCATTGTAGGCTCTAAAACAGCTATCTTAAATCCAGCTTCCTTCGCTGCAAGGGCCATCATTCTACCAAGCTGACCGCCACCAATTATACCGATAGTTTGCCCTGGATAAATTATTTTGCTCATTGAAGCTCACCATTGCTTTCTAAAACTTTGTTCTTCGTTTCTTCTCTTCTAATTTCTAAACGTTCTACAATGTGCTGATCATGAATAGATAAAATTTGAGCAGCTAATAAGCCTGCATTTGTTGCTCCTGCCTTTCCTATCGCTACTGTTGCAACGGGAACTCCACCCGGCATCTGCACAATAGATAATAGAGAATCTAATCCATTCAGCGCCTTCGATTGAACTGGGACACCTATAACCGGTAATGTAGTCTTTGCTGCGACCATACCTGGCAAATGCGCTGCACCTCCAGCACCAGCTATAATAACCTGGATTCCTCGCCCTCTTGCCTGTTCTGCATAGGAGAACATTAAATCAGGAGTTCGATGCGCGGATACAACCTGTTTCTCATAAGGAATTTTTAGCTCTTCTAATATCTCACAGCTATATTTCATTGTTTCCCAATCACTAGAACTTCCCATAATTATACCGACTTTTACGTCCATTACTTCCGCTCCCTCTCAAACAAAAAAATTCCCTGAATAAAGCTGCTCTCTACGGAAGAAAAGCAGTTTACTCAAGGAATCTTTAACATAACAGGATGAGTGTCTATTTGTGGCATATCCAAACACATCCTCTTAGCATTATCCAAAAGTTGCTTTCCCTCATAGTCCTGTCATTTACGGTGACTTGGTAGAGACGCTAAGGCCAATTCCTTAGCATATATGGGGATATTGTTCGTTGCTAACTTTATTTTAACAAGTTAACAATGCAACGTCAACGCTAAAAAACGAACGATAAATTTTCAGAAAACTATATTGTTCGTGTTTTGATTAAAAACCATCAAATATTTTTCTCTTTTATCCCTTTTAATAGGATCAATTGTCTTAAGGGTACCGGTCTTCCATCGACTTCTGTAAAGATAGGCTCTTCCTTCCTACCAACTACCTGATACCCTAGTAAAGACATCCTTTCCATACAGGAAGAAATACTTTCATCCTCCTGTACCTCAAACCATTTTGTTTCTTTCTTCATAAAAATAACTTACCCTTTCTGACTCGTTTCTCCCAGAATCCGCCGTGAATTGTCTTCGGCTCATATGCAATGATAAAAATGCCAGGATCAATTTCCTTTAATCGATTATATAGCTTTAACTCATGCTTCCTTGGGGTTAAGATTTGAAGTGCTTGTCGATTACCCTCTAATCCATTTGCTGTCCAATCAGTTACACCATATCCCTCTTCCCTCAGTGTTTTAGAAAGATGATTCACATCATCTTGTTGGGATATTGCGTTTACCATAATATACCCGAGAGATAGTTTTTCTTCAAGCTTAGAGCCAATAATAATACCCGTTCCAAAACCAAGAGCGTATGCTATCAAGTTTTGAATGGAACCTAAATTATCTAACACCAAACCAAGTCCAACAATATAAACAGTTGTTTCTATTATACTCAAGAAAGCTGCAACATATCGATACCCTTTTAATGTAAGAATCATTCTTGTGGTAGAAAGAGTTACATACACAATGTTAATGGAAAAAATGATCAATACCATAATTACTGCATTTTCAAGCATAAATCCAGCTCCTTACTTTAATGTTGTAAACTCCTGTTGATACCTATAGGGAGATTTTTAATTTTAATATTATTTATATACCCGATATGTTTGGAATCAATCACCTGATAGAGAGAAGAGGATGATTGATTCCATTGATTTTTTTCACGAAGGGTTTAAGGAACAGAATTTACGCATCAGACATACTTTCCATTTTCAGTAATTTAGCCAAATAAAAAAGAACTCCATTTCATGATAGAGTTCCTTGTGCCATATAAGAGTTCGTATTAATGAAGAATATGCATGTCTTTATCACGGTCTACTATGTACTATAGAATTCTATAGGTTAGGTATTTATCAAATAGCTATATCTTCAATAAGAAATATCTCTTGTTGAAAAAATTTTTTTATAAAATACCTAATCTGTTATTTCTCTACAAAAAAACAAAGCCGCCACCGATTAAATCGGTGACGACTTAGTGCCTAGCGACGTCCTACTCTCACAGGGGGAGACCCCCAACTACCATCGGCGCTGAAGAGCTTAACTTCCGTGTTC
>CAKQHO010000149.1 GCA_934234185.1 uncultured Psychrobacillus sp.
GCATAAAATATATTATTATAATTCCTTTGCTAACTCTTCGTCTCTTTTTATCGTACTATATGCATTGAGTAGTGTATGAAGTCTTTGTTGCTGCTTGATTAAAATATACTTCGAGCATGGAATCTTGTAGGAAAATCCATTGCGAAAAGTGATTAAACTCTCCTCAGCACTTATCTCATCCACATGAAAAAAGTGGTTAAATATCCAGATACAATCTACAGCCTTATATGATTTAGTAGGCAATGCTCCCATTTCTCCAGGATTTATAATAATTGGAGACTTATTAAAATATCTCATCATCTTCTTTGATGCTTGTATTCTACCTTCTAATGTGGAGGCAAACCGAATACACGTTAAATCTAACAGCTCTCTAACTGTCATAGTTGAAAAGAATTCACCTTGTGTAGTAATAATTTTGGACCTATAACTCCCTGTAAAAACTGCCTGTAACATTAATGTCTTCATATTCAACAAAAAAGAATCACAAAATATCATTTTTTTCCTCCCTTTTCTTTTATTAGATAAATTATACCATTTCATATTTACGTTTAATAGTCTTATTATACTAAATAAATGGATTTTTTTATCTTATTAATAAAGTAATCTATTTCAAGCAATGATAAATAATTTGCTTAGGAAAACTTCTTTTTTAGTAAGTAATTTGTATCAAATGGTCGTTCGCTTTTCTATTTCTTATTCCTTATGCTATTCCTACCTAGGAATAATAGTGTATGCATACATTTAAAGGAACAGATTATATGAATTTTGAAGAAGCCTTAGAAAAATGTAATCCCATGATCTCTGCTTGTATAAGAAAGCTAGGGATCTATAAAAATCATGAGAATTTTCGACAAGCAGGTATGATTGGTCTATGGATAGCACTAACAAGATATGACAGCGAAATGGGAAAGTTTGAGCCGTTTGCATATCGTTCTATATATGGAACTATTTTGGATGAGCTCAAAAAAGAAAATTTATTGGAAGATCCTATAGAAGATGAAGCACTTTTTAGTCATATAGTGAAGTCTCAAACTCATCAATGTAAAAATGAAGCGTTATGCCTTGCTCTTGAGCAATTATCTGGAAATGAAAGAAAACTTATAGAATGGTTATACAAGGATAGAATCTCTTTAAAGGAAGCAGCAAAGTTAACAGAAATATCAATTGCTGGGGTGAAAAAAAGAAGGGAACGTATACTTCATAAATTACGGGAAAGTTTAAAGTAAGAGGGTAAATAGGTTCTCTCATTGCCTACTATGTTTCGTTAAGATTTTAACGGGGTATTATGATAAAAAAGAAAGAGGGAGTGAATGATGATGCTAAAAAAACGTTCTATGATAATTGGTGGAGTAGCCACTGCTGCGTTCATGTACTTATATAATCAAAAAAACCGAGAATCAGCAAAAGTTGCTTTAAAAAACACAAAAACAAAAGTAGCCTCTATGCTAGATACAAAAAAACATCAACCAACTCAAATGACAAAGGCTGGTTTCTCGGATCCAGGAGACCCGGATGACAACCGTATGATAGAAGAGGGTGCTATGACAAGCGTTATGTATTATAACGAACGGGTACAGGACAGCAATAATAAAACAGATTTCCCTAAATCTCAAAAACAAAAGAAAGCACCTATTACAGAGGAATCTTTAGAGGATGCTAATGATAAGTCACCGGCAAAACAGCAAAACACCAAACGTAAGAATCCAGGAGAGTAATAAAAAGCGCCTAATTTGGCGCTTTTTTTATTCCTTTAATTCTATTACCCCAAATATATCTATTCCATTTAAAGCTTGGGTAGCCAAGCGATCTGCCTCCGTGTTCTGTTTTCGTGACACCAATTCGAATTCACCCTTTATCCCTAGCTGTTCCAATTTGCGCTCTATCCGATCGGCAAAACGAGCGAGGTTTTCCTCTATAACCGGCCATTCCTCACTCATATGACGGATAACAACTTGAGAATCTCCCACAAAACGTACTGGAATATGATGTACATTTAGTAGCTCTAGCTCTACGACTGCCATATAGAGAGCAGCATACTCCGCTTCATTGTTAGAGGCTATGTCCGAGGATGGCGCATTTTTTCGTAAACGGTACGACTTCCCGCTTTGTTCGTAATAGATAACACAACCGAGACCGGAAGATTTAGTTTGTACATCAAAGCCACCATCAAAAAATACGGTAATATTATGTGGCTCAGTCTCTATCCCCTTTAAATAGCCTTTCAGCTCCTTCATGGTCCAAGAGCTATCATGACTATCTATTAATTCCAAACTCTTCACTCTGCCGGTTTTCTCCATATCCTCTGCGATAAGCATCGCTTTAGCTGCGGGCATTTCTTCTGAGTTCAAGAACACCTCTGCACCCTTTGGTGTCTTATAAGTCCACTCAATCCTGATTTTCAACCTACTAAAACCTCCTTTTAAAAGATGGTCTTCTTCCTTTTCCCCTATTCTACCTCTTAAAACAATAGTAGCTTACCCTTCTTGCCAGTAAAATAACACTACAAACTACCTCGAACTTTTACAGGTTCCTGCTAAGAATTTATCTAGAAGAAAGGCTATATTCGATAAAGTACGTCAGAAGAAAACCATGCGATTAACAAAAAACGACGATTTATAAGTTTAATCACAAAAATAAATGAAAAGCTTTTTTATTATACGGAAATTTCCTCTTTCATTATTTCGTCAAACTCTTCTGCAAAGCACATATACCAGTACTTACTTGTATCCTCTGTACAAACAGCTTGTCTTGTTTCCAAAAGCCCTGTAGCTGTAAAGAAATAAGCATCTACCCGTTGAGCGGTTATCTCACTATCCCAGTAACGATATATCATTAAAACATGAGACATTTGCGCTCGATTTTTTTCTACAATTAATGCATTCAGCTCATCTATCTCTCCCGCTGAAGATAAGTACTGAATGCCAATGACATTATGTGGGACATAATGTTCCTCGGTGATTGAGAAAAGCTTTTCTATTGTTTCATATTTTTTGATAGGTAATGACTCTCTTTCTAAATGAAGCGATAAATACGCATAATTCTCCCGATCTATTCGCTTATCATATTTCCACTAAGAAAAGCGTAAGCGCCTGTTCTGCCCCGACAAGCAAATGGGGGACGGCGAGGAGGCAGCTCCCCAGCCACCACAGCCGGCACCCATTTGACCTCGAGGGGCAAGGCGCTGGAGTTGGACAATAATCGCTAAGAAATTATGTACTTTCTTATCATCCAAGAAAGATCCATCGGTCGACGTCTTCCTTTTAAATGGTCAAACTTGCTATCCTCCACAAAGCTTTCATAGCCCAATAGCTCCCCAAGATTTGCAAAAAACTCAATTTCTCTACTCGTGTGCATAGATATATTGTGACTAGTAGAGAGATTAAATCTTCTATAGTTTTTAACATATCCCTCAAAAAACGGAAGTAAGTCTAAATATTTTTTACTCATTTCTTATCCTACTTTCTCCAATTAATAAATATAGTTTACCTTACTCGACAGGTGAAATTTGTCATAATCCGTCGAACCATCGAACTATTATTTTTAGTACTTCCTATTTCTTCGCTATCTACAAGCTCTGCGAAACTTGTTGAACGATTTTCATATATTTTCCATTAGTTTTATTTTACAATAATAGAACCGATTACAGCACTATATTGGAGGCAAGATAATTGAAGGACGTACATCGAATAGTCAAACTAATATGCCTTAGCTTCTTTTTTGCTTTTTCGATAAGCTGGCTAATTAGCAATTACATTGCGGATTTTTCATTTATCCCTATTTTTTTAGCAATATCCTTTGTTACCACAATCTTATGCTTTATTGGCAATTATTTTCTGCTAAATACGTTATTGTCCATAGCCGTCTCTCTGCAAGTACTAATTATTTGGGTCAGCTTCTTCGGACATTTGTCACTGCTTTTTTGGTTGATCGATTTGGCCATTCTTTTTACTTTATGCATGCTTCTTTCGAGCTTGCAAAAGGTTCAAGCGATATCCTCTATATGGAATAGCGTAGCTGCCTGTTGTATGGGATCCATATTGCTAGTATTGATGAAGGATTCACTAAATATCGAACTAGCGATATTACTTTATCCCGTTCTAGCTTCCGTTTTCTATGTGATCTGGAGTAATCGATATAAGTATGGAGCACCCATTCTAGTTACTAATACAATTATTAGCTTGACTCTTTTGTATGTACTTACCTACTTAACGAACTGGTCTGACATGATAGCAATCATTCTTTTATTTACGGGTAGCACTACATTAGCTATTTCGTTTTCTTTCAATAAAAGCATGGAGCCAGTATTTCAGCTTAGATATCAACGCTTTTTAAATGAACGAGAAGAAATACAGCAGGATATACATCGCTTAACCTGGAATCTGATAAATGAAAAGCGTTTAAAAAATGAAGAGCTCTTCCATGTAATTAATCAGCTAAAGCAAGTAGAAATGGAGCGTCCGATCAACATACTTCTTGGACGAACAATTCACCGGTTTCAGCTGCATGCAAGAGAAAAAATGATGAAAACAGTTACTTTTTTAACGACTTTAAGCGCTTGCTTTCTATTTATCTCTAGTGCGATCTATATGCATTCCGTTACTGGAGCATCTCCTATATGGTTGATTTCCAGCGGCTTGCTTTATACTAGTATTTTCTTTTATTTAACGAAATCTCTAGTAAAAACTAGACTTATACACTATATTAATGAGAGCATTATCATGCCTTTCAATCTGTTAGTATATGAAAGAAGAGAGCTAGTTCTATCAATTAAAAAGGTATTAGAGAATAGAGGGTTTGATGCGCTAGCCAACTGGGAAGTTGAGGAGATTTATAGTCCGCGAACAGAGAAAGCCTATGAGTCAGAGATAGAGTTTCCATTTTTCTATAAGAACACTGCAACATAAAAGGCTGTCCTCAGTAGGACAGCCCTTTTCTTATTCACTAATATTGGAGGATGCAATATAGCCGACAACCTTTTTACCGTTTACACTTGCCTCTACTGGGTACCAAACGAAATGGTTACTTGAAGCACCTTCTTGTGTATACACAGGGGAACCAAGGATTGTCATCTTAATAGCTGCAGAGACCGATGTAAGCTTTGAATTTGTTGATGGATGCTCACGTAGCCCTTTTCCATGATAAGTTATCCGAGAACCTGCTTTAAGCACTTCCGTAGATGGAGTAGCTGTTGGTAAAGCGAAGCTTTTTTTATTGAAAACAATGGAGTAATTCGTTTCCTCTCCATACGTAAAATCCTCTTTTGTCATCACTAGCTTGTCTACATTCGTTGCACGCAAGCCATTTTCCTCTATTTTTTTATAAACCTTTTCTTGATATGCTGTAGTATTTCTTAAGCCCGTCGCTTGGTAAACAGGACTGTTCACAGCCTTCGTACCGTTATAGGCCATCACTGCAAAATACCAGCTTTCCAAGTTTTCAGGGTTATGGTCCCCTACCTTTGGTAAATCAGTACGCTTGAAGTTATTTGCTAGCATCTCAATTCCTTTTTCAATGTTATAAGTCATATCGTATTTTAACTTTTCCTTATCGTAGCCTTGGGTTGTTGTGATTTGCATAATACCGATTCCACCATCACTACTAATAAGCGGTTCCCCATTCGCTTGGAAATGAGTCCAACCATTACTTTCTACTGATGCAATACCCTTTACTACTTCAGGTGGTACGCCTGCTTCCAAAGCTGCAGTCGTCAACAGACAATTTACAGTTTGTCGAGATGGATTCTTTTTACTGCTGCTATCATATCCACATGAACCTGCATCTACCTTTAAATTATCATTTAAAGCCCTTGCTAGGAAACCAGCAAAATGAATACGGGTTACAAAGTTCTGCGGTCCAAATTCCTCTGGGGAGTAACCCTTTGCAATACCGGCAGCTGTCACCTTACGTATATCAGAATAAGCAGAGGACCCAACCTTCACATCTAAAAACGGCTGTGCTTCCTCTTTTAAATGAAATCCTCTCGCTAAAAAACTAGCCATTTGTGCTCTAGTGATTTTATCTCCAGCTCGAAATGTATTATCCTCAGGATAACCTTTGATAATTCCCGCCTCGACAGCTGATTGGATAGCACCAGACCCATCATCCGACTTTTTTACATCCTTGAACTGAGTATCTCGTGGGGTAGTATCTAATTTAAGCGCTTTTGCGATCATTTGAGCTGCCTGCTTACGTGTAATTAGCTTTTCAGACCCGTACGTACCGTCCCCAAGTCCACTCATAATCTTGTTTTCATATAGGTAATTCACGTGCTCATAAAATTGATTGCTCTTTGGAACATCCTTAAACACCTGTGTTTCTGCCTGAGCCGGTAATGCACTCACGCTACCAAGCATTAGTGAAAGTCCTAAAACGATAGATAATTTTTTCATCTACTTCCCTCCCTATCTATCACTCTATCATACTGTTGCCGAGTTTTGTATCATTCTATTTCCAATAAATAGGTTCGTAAAAGAGGAAAGATTATGTTGTTCCAGAAGAGAAAATCTAAAAACATGTTTTTTTCTCTAATGACGTTTGCAATCTCTTTCTACCAAAATCTCGTATCCATTTCCCGAGACATATACACCTAAATAAGGGAAAGGCAACAGCCTCCCCCCTTCTTTTTCATATTTTATTTCCTCGGAAATAATCCGACATGTTTCGTTATAAAATAGCGAAGGGACGGCTCCCCAGCTAGGCATAGAGAATCGACTTGCATCTTGCAAGCGCAAGTATTGAAGTACGTAAAGCAAGTAAAACGATGTATATCGCAAGTAACACCCGAGAAAATGCAAGTAAGCACCTAGTGACCGCAAGTATTCTCTTCTTAACCGCAAGTAATGTAAATTTACTGGTAATTCGATATGTTAGCTGGACAATAATCTTCAACACTTGGTTCATGGCATTAAAATTTATATACTTGCCTATTTAATCGAGTAGGAGGGAGTGATTAACTCCCGACCTCTCACACCACCGTACGTACGGTTCCGTATACGGCGGTTCAATT
>CAKQHO010000150.1 GCA_934234185.1 uncultured Psychrobacillus sp.
AAAAATAAGTCCACTGATTCGGAAAAATGAAAGCTTCTTCGAGGGAATCGCCCCTCTACTAAGCTCCTTGATAAGTCCATGTGGCTAGCTTTTTCAAGTTGTTCATCGTAGACATACTCATGTTTACGGAAGAAACCATCTTTTGTTTTCGGTTTTGTATAAGGAAGAACAGGTAACATTTGATTCTCTAATAAAAAGTTCGCAATCGCAGGCGTTTTATAAGTGGCATCCGCAGCCAACGGCTTTTACGCGCTCAATGACTTTACCTTCCGTACTAAGTGATTAGAAGGAACAAGTTGTTTTAAGCTGTTCACGTTCATTGAGTTGATTTTTAATCATCATATTAATAGACCTCACTTTATTACATAGAATATTTAGGTTGATTGGAATGGAGGGACCGTGACTCCACCGGGAACAGCACGAGCGGAAGATCCACTAAATGGTGCCTACCGTTGTAGGCACCATTTAGTTAGCTGGAGCCGTGCCCGGGGAAAGCATCGGTCCCGGAATGGAAATCAGCGATTTTATTGTTAATTTAATCCTAAAATATAAAAAGACTGTAAACAAACCCTATTTTCAGAGTTTGTCTACAGTCTGAGGCTTGCCACAGAATGGCAAGCCTTTTACTTATAGCAGCACAAAGTTCAAAAAATAAATTTCCTTCACTTAAAAGCCAATCGAGTTATCTGGATCTTCCCAATTATTCTTAGAGGAACGTTTATTTTGCTTGAGTAGTTCTTCTATTCTGTTTTGATAGCCAAGTTCTCCATCATAATGCCAACTTAAAGCTACAGACATATATAGTTCATTTAACTGTGACATAGAAAGTCCCTTTGAGCGTTTGGCTGCATCGGTTAACTCCTCTTTTGTGAAAATCTGCTTAATGTCGAGTTTACTTAGATACTGAATTCTTTGTTTTTCAGAAGGAGCAGGGATTTCATAAGCACGGTCAAATCTACCAGCTCGATTAATTAGTGCAGGGTCAATTTTTTCGGGGTAGTTTGTTGTTCCAATGATAAATAATCCTTCACGTGATTGTGCCCCGTCTAGCGTATTTAAAAAGATAGAGCGAGTATATTCTGGCATCGAATCAATATCTTCAATAACTAAAATTGCTGGCGCTAGTCTAGTGACAATTCCAAATACACTTTGAATAGAGTGGCTGCCAGTAAATTCAGTAATTTGCCAGTAAACCACTGGTGCCTTTGTAGATCCAGTTATCGACTTTACAAGGGTTGTTTTGCCATTACCAGGCGACCCGTATAATAATATGCCTCTTTTATATGGTAGACCGTATTCCTTGAAGAATTGGCCTTCCTCTTTAAAAAACTCATCGATTGAGCGAAAAATATCTAACTTAATATTTTCTTCTAATAGCACATCTTCTCTGTTGACTACTGCCTGTTCACCATATTTTCTTCTCTGAACTCCATTTTCCGTATCTACTAGATACGTTACCGATTGCATTAACAAATGACGCATTTTTTCATCAATGTCAGTTAAAAAATGTAAGGCTTGTTCAGGGGATGTAGCAAAAAAGTAATATGCCGGCCACACATGATCGTGGGAAAACTGAAATGCATAAGAAATAGCAATTTCATATTCAGGAAAAAATATTAACTTATTTTCAAAAGTTAATAAATTCTCGAGTTTACTATCTAGTGAAAACTCAGACCTACTGCCGATTTTATCAGAAGGCTTTGTTGCAAAGATAGTTGCTAAAATTTCATATTTAATTAGATTACTCTCCATCATTTCAATAAGATTATTATCAAATTGACTGATATCGATATCCACCGGTGCCCAATTTCCCTGAATATGCTTATTTAACAAATCGGTGACTCTTCTTGTGAAGATAGCATAGTTCTCATAGATTGGATGAGTTTCGCGAAAAATCTCCTGATTGGGAAATAAAATTTGTTTTTTCATTTAATTCTCCATTCTTTAAAATAAAAAAGGTTTCCCCTATGAGAAGAAACCTACTATGTTATTTGGATTTAATTTTTCCAGTCCAGGTTTTAAAGCCACCTTGTAGCTGATAAAGATCTGCGTAACCTTTTTTCTTGAGAAACAATGCAGCACGAGAGCTTCGAGCTCCATTTTGATCGTAGAGATAGACAGGTTTGTCGGGACGAATTTCTTTAAACCGTTGTCTAAACTGGGTGGAAGGAATATTTCTAGCCCCTAAAATATGACCTGCTTCAAACTCTTTTGGCTCTCTTACGTCAATTAGTTGAGCTTTTCGATATCCTTGAATAAATTCCTCTTGTTTAAGGTTTGTCACAGTTTTCTTGATGCGGTATACAGAAATACCTGCATATACCACTAGTATTACTAAGATTCCAATGATAATATATAAAGTTTCTAACACAGTCTTTCCCCTTTCTATGCTTCCATATCTTATTATAAAAGATTTGCTAGATACAATTCAATCTATTTGATAAAATGAATAGCGTTGTGAAGGAGGAACTTTTATGGAAAAGAAGAAATGGTATTTTATAGATTCTGGTCCGTGCAGCCCTGCTTATAATATGGCAATGGATGAGGCACTTTTAGATTGGCATAGCGAAGGACTTATACCACCCGTGATTCGATTTTATGAATGGAATCCAGCAACTCTGTCGATTGGATACTTTCAATCTGTGGAAAAAGAGATTAATATGAAAGCTGTAGAAGAGCTTGGTTTAGGATTTATTCGTAGACCGACTGGAGGAAGAGGAGTACTCCATGAACATGAGCTCACCTATAGTGTGATTGTATCTGAAAGCTACCCCAATATGCCTGCTTCTGTAACAGAGGCTTATAGAATAATAAGTGAGGGTTTGTTAAGAGGCTTTCAAAGACTTGGCTTGGAGGCTTTTTTTTCTATTCCTGATACAGAAGAAAAGATGGAAGCTTTAAAAAAACCGAAGACTGCCGTATGTTTCGATACACCAAGCTGGTATGAGCTAGTTGTGGCTGGAAAGAAAGTAGCTGGTAGTGCTCAAACCAGACAAAAGGGTGTTATTTTACAACACGGTTCTATTCTTTTGGACCTAGATGAAGAGAAGCTGATTAAAACTTTTCAATTTCCTTCGGATGAAGTAAGAGAAAAGGTAAAAGCTAGTATTAATCAAAAAGCTGTTGCTATCAACAAATTATTGCAAACTCCGACATCGATAGATTCGTGTAAAAAAGCTTTTAAACTTGGTTTTCAAGAAGCTTTAAACATTGAAATGATAGAGTTTCGTATAACTGCTGATCAGGAAAAGTACATAAATGAACTAGTTGAACAGCGCTATGGGAAAAAAGAATGGAATTTTAGAAAATAAAAGTCTTTTTGACATATAGGCAAAAAGGGTACTAGGAAATAGTACTTAAATATATAAAACTCTATATTTTCGCTTTACACCGCAATATATAGTGCCGTATGATAAACTAAACTACTACATCTTGTGATGATACAAGTTGTAGAAAGGAGGAAAAGTAAATGGTAACTACCACAAATGAAGCGAAAATGGAATTAAATATACCTCAACTTAACAGAGACATCGAATTATTTCCTCAGGTTCATCCTATTACCAAAGACATGAAGTTGACTCACAAAGGTGTGTCACGACTTGTCATGATTGATCGTTACTCATTTAAAGATACAGAAAAGAAAACACTTAAGACGGGGGATTTTGTCGTTTTAACAGTGAAAGAGGACCCGAAATTTCCGGCAAGAGGATTAGGTTATATCGTGTCTATCAATCATGAGGCTAAAACTGCAGAAATTTTAATTGAAGAAGACTATCGAAGTGCCATCGATGATAGCTCGAAGCTGAAAACTGGTATTATTACTAGACCGTTAAGCGTTATTGAGAAACCATTAGAGGTATTTTACGAACAAATTGCAAAGCGTAATGCTACTGGTTTAGCATCTGTTGAAAAGACAGAGGAAAAACGCACAGAATGGTTTGAGAAGTTTTATGAGCAGCTAGTTTCTTTAAAATTTATCCCTGCAGGACGTGTATTGTACGGAGCAGGAACAGGGACCGATGTTACTTACTTTAACTGCTATGTAATGCCTTTTGTAGCCGATTCTCGAGAAGGTATAAGCGATCATAGAAAGCAAGTAATGGAAATAATGAGTCGTGGAGGCGGAGTTGGAACAAATGGATCTACTCTTCGCCCACGGAATACATTGGCTCGAGGTGTAAATGGTAAATCTTCTGGATCTGTATCATGGTTAGATGATATAGCAAAGCTTACCCATTTAGTGGAGCAAGGCGGTTCAAGACGTGGAGCTCAAATGATTATGCTTGCTGATTGGCATCCTGACATTGCTGAATTTATTATCTCCAAAATGCAAAATCCTCGCATTTTACGATTCTTAATTGAAAACACAAAGGACGAGACGATTAAACAGCTCGCGAAGGACAAGCTTAAATTTAAACCTCTTACAGCACAAGAAGAGGCAATGTACCAAGGAATTTTAAATTATCGAGCTATCCCAGGTCTTGGTGGCTTCAGTGAAGAAATCATGAAGGATGCGGAAACGAAGCTTAGAGATGGTGGAACATATTCTGTCCATAATTCTGAGTTCTTAACTGGTGCTAACATTTCTGTTACATTAACGGACGATTTTATGAAGGCAGTGGAGGAGGATGCAGATTTCGAACTGCGATTCCCAGCGACAGAATCATATAATGAAGAGGAAATGAATTTTTATAATGAAAATTGGCATCTTGTAGGTGACGTTCGTGAATGGGAACGAATGGGCTATGCTGTAAGAACTTATCGTACAGTAAAAGCTACAGAGCTATGGAATTTGATTAATATTTGTGCGACATACTCTGCTGAGCCTGGTGTTTTCTTTATTGATAATGCGAATGAGAAAACAAATGCAGTGGCATATGGACAGAAAGTGGTAGCTACCAACCCTTGTGGTGAACAGCCTTTAGCCCCTTATTCTGTTTGTAATTTGGCAGCTGTAAACCTTGCTCAATTTGCTAATAAAGAATCGAAAACGGTAGATTATGAGGCATTAAAGGAAACTGTCCGTGTTGGTGTTCGCATGCAAGATAATGTTATTGATGCCACACCTTATTTCTTAGAGCAAAATAAAGTACAAGCACTAGGAGAACGTCGCGTTGGCTTAGGAGTTATGGGGCTTGCAGACTTATTAATTTACTGTGAAAAAGAATATGGTTCAGAGGAAGGTAATGCATTAGTTGATGAGATTTTTAAAACTATTGCTATTGCTGCTTATGAGACTTCCTCCGAGCTTGCAATTGAGAGAGGAAGCTTCCCATTCCTTACTGGAGAAACTGAGGAAGAAACGAATCGTCTACGCAAAGCATTTACAGAAACAGGCTTCATGCAATCCATGCCAGAAGATATTAGACAAGCAGTGCTTAATAATGGGATCCGAAACTCTCATTTATTAACAGTTGCTCCGACAGGTTCTACAGGAACAATGGTTGGCGTGTCAACAGGTTTAGAGCCATATTACTCCTTTACGTATTATAGAAGTGGTCGTTTAGGTAAGTTTATTGAAGTAAAGGCTGATATCGTGGAGGATTATCTTAACAACAATCCGGGAGCTGATTCCAATCATTTACCAGACTGGTTCGTTACTGCTATGGAATTATCTCCAGAAGCGCACGCTGATGTTCAATGTATCATTCAACGATGGATTGATAGCTCTATTTCCAAGACAGTAAATGCTCCTAAAGGATATTCTGTGGAACAGGTAGAGGCTGTTTATGAAAGACTATATCGCGGTGGTGCTAAAGGTGGAACAGTTTATGTAGATGGCAGTCGCGACTCTCAGGTTCTTACCTTAAAAGCAGAAGAGAACACTTTAGAGGACATCGCTCGAGAAGAAAAAGTTTTAGAGAAGCGTCCAGTTGTATTGATTGATACTATACAAGATTTACGCTCGACGAACGTAAAGATTGGCTCAGAGGTCGGAAATACCTGTCCTGTATGCCGTAAGGGAACCGTAGAGGAAATGGGCGGTTGTAATACATGCACAAATTGTAATGCTCAATTAAAATGCGGTTTATAATATTGAAATGCCTTGATAAGTGCTTACTTATCAAGGCATTTTTTCTATGTACTAATAGCTTCTAGCTTAAATGGAGTGGAAAAGGGGTATGAATTAACATAGAAAGAGCAAAAATAGAAGAATGGAGGAGAGACCATGTCGATTCGAGATAATACTAAAAAAACCCAGGATTGGGATGCAAGTCATCGTCCATGGCCTTTACCAAAAGTTCCTTGGGTAATGAAACAAGTATGGAATAACGTCTTATTTGCACACTACCCTGTAGACCCAGAAAAATTAAAAAAGCTCATGCCAGAGCAACTTCCCTTAGATACCTATAATGGCATGGCATGGGTTGGCATCGTACCATTTTATATAACTGGCTTGAGGGTAAGGGGGGTTCCTCCGATTCCAGGGACAAATACGTTTCCAGAGCTGAATGTAAGGACATATGTCACGATAGATGGGAAACCAGGTATTTATTTCTTTAGCTTAGATGCAATGAATCTATTAGCGGTAAAAGCAGCTAAAACATTTTTACATTTACCTTATGTCTATGCTGATATGTCGGTAGAAGAAGATGGATTTTTAGTGCACTATCATAGTAGAAGGAGAAGTAATCTGGAACCCAAGTTAGTCTGTAGCTACAAACCAATATCCAAACCATATTATCCGGTAAAAGGTTCCTTTGAAGAATGGATGGCAGAGAGATATTGCTTATACAGCATAAACGATCAAGGAAGGATATTGCGAGGAGAAATTCTACATCCGCCCTGGTTATTACATGATGCCTCAGCAGAATTCAATTTAAATACAATGCTCTCTAAACAAGGTATTCAGGTCGAAAATGACGAACCGATTTTACATTTTTCACAAAGAAAAGAAGTGAAAATTTGGCCGTTTCTTTACGAAGATGGTAAAT
>CAKQHO010000151.1 GCA_934234185.1 uncultured Psychrobacillus sp.
ATTTATCAGATAATGCTGGAAGCGAATTGGCAGTAAATCCCGCGCCGGTGTATAAGAATTCTGGCGGAAATTATCAAACGAGCACCAATTACTGGATTAGGGTCGTTGCCTATAATTCACAGGGGGAAACGATCAATTCAAATGCATATACGCCATCTATCACTTCGATAAAAAAACCTGCAGCTCCTACTGGGTTTACCTATACGAACATGCTAACGAGCAAATCGGGTTATGCGGTATTAAACTGGGATGAGATAGAAGGTGCAACCGGGTATAAAGTTTGGGTATTTAACGGGAAGAGTTATCAGCCATATGATGTTGGCGATAAAACAACATGGACATCACAAAATAAGGGTATTTGGCCAACCGCTACAGAAATTAATGAGGGAAAATATACTCTTCACACGGATGGTAAAGGAGCGGAATTAGCCATTGATCCATCTCCTGTATATAAAAACTCAGGTGGCAATTATCAAACGAGAAAGAATTATTGGTTCAGGATAAGTGCTTATGACAAAAAGGGAGAAACCATCTATTCCAATGCGTTAACCCCTACTTTTGGAGAACCGGTCGAATTTTTAGGTTCTGAAGAATATTGGTCAATCATTGACGTGCCTTCTGGGAAAGTAAATATGGCTACCGGAAATCTGATGATAGAGGAAGATGATTTTTCCCTATCAGGCAGAGGACCTTCCATAGGTATTTCTAGAACCTATAACAGTTTATCCAATTCCATAGGTATTTTTGGACCGGGTTGGCAGGCAGATGTGGATATGTCAGTAACATCTTCATCAGATGGAAAGAAAGTAACCTTAATTGATGAGGATGGAACCGTTCATCTATTTACAAAATTAGAGGATGGGACGTTTAAGGCTCCTACTGGAGTATATCTGGAATTAACGGAAAATAATGAACATTTTGTACTGAAAACAAAAGATCAAACCAATGCCCATTTTTCCAAGGCACACGGACGATTAACGAAAATCACAGATGGATATGGGAATGCATCGACATACACGTATGACACAGCTGGGAAGTTAACGACCATAACGGATGCTTCGGGACGAAAACTACAAATAGCTTATAATGCTGAAGGATTCGTGAAAACTCTAACTGGTCCATCCGATAAGAAAGTCACTTATGAATATAAAGATGGTTTCCTGACAAAGGCCATTCAAACATCAGGTGAAGTAACGTTATATGAATATAATGCAGGTTTATTAACGAAAATCTATGAACCAAACCATACGGAAGCAAAGCCGGTAGTCAATCAATATGTATATAATTCATCTACTAAACATCTTACAGAGGCAACCAATCCGAAGGGAAACAAATATATATTAGGATATGATTTGACGAATAAATCCTTATTATTTACGCAGCCAAACGGTAGAAAGATTAAATATTCTTATAATGAAGCGGCCAATCCAACAGAAGTCATTGAAGATGTAGATGGTTTGAAAATAAAAACAAGCTATAAATATGAAGGAAATAACTTAATAGAGTCAAAAGATCCTAATGATGAAAATGCATCCAAGCCGACGGAAAAATATGAATATGATTCAAACGGAAATGTCATTACTGCTACAGACAGTTATGGCACCGAAACATATGAATATAATAGCAACAATGATGTTACTTCTGTTGTTGATACAGAAGGAGATCAAACAACAATCGCTTACGAAGGATTGGATGCCGTCTCTGAGACCGATCAGACCGGAAAAACATCATCGATTGCAAAGTATCAAAAGGATACCAATGGTAATAGTAATGGGAACTTAATAGAGTCAAGTTACTCTTTAGGAACTGCTTCAAATCTCTTATCAAATAATAATTTTGAGAACGATTTAGCTGGCTGGACCGAAAAAAAATCAAATGATTCGGGTAGTATTTCTGTTGATTCAACTACAAAGACCTATCACGGCATTACCGGTAATAAATCAATAAAAATGACTATACAACCAACTAGTTCTTCAAAAGGTTATATTGCGTCCACACAAGAGGTGCAAGTTGAAGAGAATACGCAATATTCTCTTAGTGGCGTTATCAAAACGGATTTAACAAAAGCCTATGCCTTCTTTAATGTTGAATTCCTTGATTCTGAGAATAAAAGAATTGCATGGGGTGATAACCGCTATAGCCAAATTACTGGGAACAGAACATGGACTGAGCGCCAATTCTCATTTAAAACACCAGCAAAAACAGCTAAAGTGCGCATCTATTTAGAAGTTGAACATTCAGACGCAAGTGCTTCCGGCACGGCATGGTTCGATACGATTCAATTGGAAAAGGCTGAGGTATCATCTAGCTTTAACCCGGTCATTAATAGTAGCTTTAAAAGTTTAACAAGCTGGACAGGTTCCGGTGGAGCACTTGATTCCAGTAACGGATTTGACGATAGCTCATCCTTAAAGGTTTCAAGAACATCTCAAACACAGGCGGCCAGTGAGTACAAACAAACGATTAATGTTGGACAAGGTGCTTCTGATACGCCATTACATTTAACATTAACAGGCTTAAGCAAGGCTGATAATGTCACGAAGAAAGGAACGGTAACGGAGCGGGATTATTCCATTGTTGGGAAAGTATATTATGCAGATGGTACGTCAAAAGAATACATTTCTGCTTTCCCAATTGGGACTCAGGAGTGGAACCGAACAGCCGTTAATATTCCTGCTGATAAGCCAATAACTAAGATTGATATCTTAACAGTATTTAAAGGAAATTATACAGGAACAGTTTGGTTTGATGATTTGAGAGTCACAAAAGGTTTTGTCATTACAAAGAACAAATACGATCAAGCAGGAAACTATGTTACAGAGAGCGAAGATGAACTTGGTAATAAAGAAAAGAGCTCATATGACAGTTATGGAAATAAACTTACCGAAACGGATGCAAAAGGTGAGGTAAAAGCATACCAATATGATTCATCCAATCAGCTTAAGAAATTAACACTTAGCACCGGGACAAGCATTCAATATGAATATGATAAAAATGGGAATATGACGTCCAAAAAAATTGTGCCTTCCGAGGGAACTGCTCAGGAATTTACGTATCAATATGATGCTAATGGAAACCTGATTGAAACAACAGGACCTCTCAATGAAGTGACAAAAAATGAATATGATGCTAATGGCAACAAGGTTAAAACGGTATTGCCTAATAACCAAACATTATCTTGGACTTACGATGGAACGGACCGAATTAAGAATGAAAAAATCAACGATGAATTAGTTTATGAGTACACCTACGATAAGAATGGAAATGAATTATCGGTTGTGTACAGTAAAGAGAATCGAACGAAGGATAGAGTATATGATACATCTAATCGCGTAACGAAGCAGACAGACGCAGGCGCAATCCAGGAATGGAAATATTCATCTACCTCTGATAAGCTAAATGAATTTATACTGACTATCGGAAGCAATGTAGTTAAAAACACCTATCAGTATAATGAGCTGGATCAGAATATTCTAGTGAATGATGGACAAGTAAATTATCGATTTGATTATGATGAACGCGGCAATGTTAAAACCTTTACAACAGGAAATGGTGCAGGTGCCTCATTCAAATATGATGATCGTGGTTTAGTATCGCAGTTAGTGGTTGGACTCGCTAATGGGAACGATGTACTGGATGAAAACCACTCATATGATGAAAATGGGAATAGGACACAAATTAAATATCAAAACGGTGACACCATTACGTACAAATATGGAAAGCTAGACCAGCTTGAAAAAGAAGTATTGCGTGATGGTACTCAAGTTGACTATTCGTATGATGGTTTTGGGAACCGTACACTTGTCAAGAAAACGACTAATGGACAAACGACAAGTATCACGAGTGAGTATAATAAGGCAAACCAACTGATTAAGTTCGGCCAGGAATCCATTACTTATGATGCGAATGGAAACCGGACTCAGGACGGGCAATATCGTTATACATGGAATGCAAAAGATCAATTGGTTGCCATTAACAAAGTGGGTGAAACATCACCATTTGTTACCTATAAATATGATGAAGACGGGCGTAGAATTCAGAAGGTTGTGAATTCGGAGGTTACCAATTATTATTATGATGGCGATAGCCTAAATGTCCTGTATGAAACAAATGGTAATAATGAGATTGTCCGGTCATATGTTTACTCAGAATCAGGACAGCTGCTTTCTATGAGAAAGGGCAATGCTAAATATTTCTACCATTACAATGCCCACGGTGATGTCATTGCCTTAACGAACCAGCAAGGTGAAGTGGTTGCAAGCTATCAATATGATGCATGGGGTAATCCATTGACTGTGGAAGAGGACAACTCTGTTGCAGATAATCCATACCGGTATGCAGGCTATCAATTTGACCGCGAAACGGGCATGTATTATCTCATGGCGAGATACTATCACCCAACTCATGGTGTATTCCTCTCGCTAGATCCAGATCCTGGCGATGATGATGATATCTTAACGCAAAACGGGTATACTTATGCTAATAATAATCCGGTTATGTTGGTAGATCCGGATGGGCATTATTTCTGGTTAGCTGTGAATGCTGGTTTTGCTGCTTATGATGGGTATAAAGCTTATAAGTCTGGTAAAAGCTGGAAGGGAGTTGCAGCTGCGTCAGCTGTTGGGTTTATAGGCGGAAGTAGAATAAAAGCTGCCAAGAAAGCTTCGCATACGGTTTATACCCTTACGAAGAAAGGGAAAGTTGTATATGTAGGAAGAACAAAAAATCCTAAAAGTAGAAAATATGCACATAGTAAAAAGCATAAAGATGCTACATTTACACCTGTTAAATCGGGTTTAAGTTATAGTCAAGCGAGAGGACTAGAACATAGACTATATTTGAAAAATGGTGGAAAGAAAAAATTGAGAAACAAAATTAGACCAATTAGTAAGAAAAACAAAAAATATAAGCATTACATGAGTGCTTCACGAAGTGTTTATAGAAATCGTTAAGAAGGTAATATTTTTTGAGGTGAATATAAATGAAAGATAGAGATAGTATCAAGGAATTAAATGAAATTTTAATTAGTTTATATAAGGAGAATAATGATGATATAGAGCTATTAGAAAATAAAATACTAAGCGCATTACAATATGATTATAGAGATTTTGAGAATAAAGTTGTAACAGAAGTTCATTTAAAGTTTAAAAATAGACCAAAGCATTTTAAAAATATTTATGTAGGACAAATATTTGAAATCTATCTAGAAAAGATTCAAAAGTATGTATATGGTGTAATAGTAAATGGTGATTTAAGAATAAAAAAAGATGATGACGTCATTATCGCTTATTTGAATAAATTTAACGATAAACCATTATCTATTGATGAAATTTTTCATCTTATTAGTAATAAATCATTTTTGATGATAGCTAATTCTGGTTTTTATTCAATTAAAAATTATCGATGGAAATATGTTAGTCACTATTCTTCTGTCATTTTTTCTATTGAAGAATTAAGTAAAGTAAGTTATGCAATTAAGTTTATGGATAATTATTATAAAAGCATTGGAGATAGTACAAAAGAAATCTTTGAATGTGAAAGAATTGAGGAAAGTGAGGCAATAAATATACGTAACCCTTTAGGTGTTGTCGGTAATTTGGAAATTGAAGAAATGTTATGTGATTTTTATGCCGATAATAAATGTTAAATTTATCATCATATAAATATTTAGTAGAAATGCAAATCTATTGGTCAATCATACGATAAAAGGCATTCTAAATAATATGAGGTCTTTTCTTGATTAAAATCGAGAAAAGACTATTTTATTTTCATGTAAATATGATGAGGAAATACAGAAGAGGATAGCTAATCTTTTAATGAATATTTTGGATTTGGCGGAAATAGTGGAGACCGCTGTTTCCCTTGGAAAAAAAGGTATAGTGCAATACCGTATTCAATTTATATCCGGTTTCGAATAATTGTGCCTGTCACTACCCGAATTGTCTTGTTGCACAGCGTGTTCCACAAATACAGATAAGATTGTTTGAGTAAAAGCTTCATTAGGTATCGTAGACATAAACATATTATTTATAGAGGAATGAAATTTTTGAAATTAGTGCTTCTGTATCATCCATCTAATGGATTCCTTATCGTACTATTGAGAGAAGAGTGGCGTGAGGGAGAGCAGGCGATTGCGCTCCAGCTGCCTGGAACGGACGTGAAGCTGTTGATCGAGAATGATGAGCATGACCTCGGAGCGGGAGGGGTATTCCTCGTTGAAAGCGTGGATGAGTTCTTTCAAGAAAAGAAAGACATCCTCACATTTGTCAGGGAGCCGGTGGATATTCCGCCAGGGCGGTATGCGATTTATAAGGATGGTTCAGGGAATGTGATACGGATAATTAATTTTACGAATAAGTGGGGAATATACGAAGGATCCTGGTCCTCAATAGATCAGGCTTCTTTTACAATTGTTTTTCCGGTACAGTGATTAATCTCGTCAAAATCATAAAAGACAAGGCATACTCCGAAAGGTTATTAAATAGCTCTTGGTAAGGCAAGAGGTAAAATCTTTGTTCATGTTCTAATCAAATTCAATGATAGGAG
>CAKQHO010000152.1 GCA_934234185.1 uncultured Psychrobacillus sp.
GGATTGTCCTTATTATTACGGTTATATTCTTTCTAGCTATTGGAATAGGTGGTTTCCTTGGTTATAACTATGTAAAAAGTGCTTTGCAGCCAATGGATCCTAATTCTGGAGAAAAGGTGACCGTTGAAATTCCTATTGGTTCTGGTATCGATACTATTTCTTCTATCTTAGAAAAGAATGAAATTATAAAAAATGCAAAGATATTTAAATACTATGTGAAGTTTAATAACGAATCCGATTTTCAAGCTGGTACCTACGATTTATCAAAGGACATGACTTTAAATGAAATAATTGAAAGTTTGAAAACTGGCAGAATCTATAGAGAACCTGTTTTTACGTTGACTATCCCAGAGGGTCTTACGTTGGAGCAGATAGCAAACATTGTAGAAAAGAAAACCGGTAACTCTGCTGATGACTTTTTTAACTTAGTCACAAGTGAAAAGTTTATAGACAGGATGATGCTGGAGCATCCACAGCTTTTGACGGAGGAAATCAAAGGGGAAAATATTCGATATCCGTTAGAAGGATATTTATATCCCTCCACTTATCCTTTCTATGAAGAAAATCCATCGAACGAATTACTTGCAGAAACAATGATTAAACAAACGAGTAAAGTTGTTTCGGAGTATTATGATTTGTTGGAGGGGGAGAACAAGTCTGTACATTGGCTATTAACGTTTGCATCCCTTCTAGAAGAGGAAGCAACCTCTCAAACGGATAGAGAGATTATTGCAAGTGTTTTCTACAATCGATTAAATGCTAATATGCCTTTGCAGACAGATCCTACCGTTCTTTATGCATTAGGAAGTCATAAGGATCGTGTCCTATTTGAAGATTTAGAAATAGACAATCCATATAACACGTACAAAAACCAAGGTTTAACACCTGGTCCTATTGCAAATGCTGGAAAATCTTCTATTGAGGCAGTATTAAATCCCGAAAGCACCAATTATTTTTATTTCTTAGCTGATAAGAATGGGGAAAATCATTTTGCTGAAACATATGATGAACATCTTCAAAATATTAATGAGCATTTAAAATAATCTATGCAGGAGAAGGAAACGATATCGCTTTCCTTCTCCTGCTATGTTATTATAAGATGTGTTTTTGGAGGTACATAATAAAAACATGATATGAAAGTCTTAAAGAGGGGTAGCCTGCTATGAATATAAGTGATGAATTTCTTAAGAATCTAATTAAACCTCGCGATCCCATTTTTATAGAGATGGAAAAATATGCTGATGAGAACCATGTTCCAATTATGCAGTTGTCTGGAATGGAATCGCTGCTTCAGCTGCTGTTACTTCAAAATCCTTCCTCTATATTAGAAATTGGAACAGCTATAGGCTATTCATCCATGAGAATGGCGAAGAAAATAGATAATGTCCAAATAGTTACGATAGAAAGAGATATGCAAAAATCAGAAATTGCACAACAATATATTGCAAGAGAAAATCTTCAGGATAGAATTCGGGTAATTCAGGGAGATGCTTTAGAAATCTCTGCTGAAATGTTAAACCATGAAAAGTTTGATGCAATTTTTATTGATGCAGCAAAGGGACAATATAAAAACTTTTTTGAAAAGTATGAGTCTTTTCTAAATGACAAAGGTGTTATATATTGTGATAATATTCTCCTAAATGGACTTTCTGAAATTCCTTTAGAGGAGGTCCCGAAAAGAAAAAGGACTATGGTGCGCAATCAACATCATTTTATGAAATGGTTACTTGACCATCCTAATTATGAAACAGCATTCTTCCCGGTAGGGGATGGGATGCTAGTAAGTATGAAGAGGTGAGAATATGAAAAAAGCAGAGTTATTAGTTACTCCTGTAAATGTTCAGCATATAAAGGACCTAATAGAAGCTGGTGCTGATGCCTTTTTAGTTGGTGAACAATTTTTTGGCTTACGTTTAGCAGGTGAGTTTTCGTTAAAGGAAGTAAAAGAAGCAGCACTTCTTACAAAACAACATGGAAAAAAACTATATGTGGCAATGAATGCTTTATTTCATAATGAAAAGGTGGACGCACTTGCCCCATACATGCAAAAGTTACAAGAGATAGGCATTGATGGAATTGTATTTGGAGATCCAGCTGTTATTATTGCTAAGCGTGAAGCTGGTATCGATATCCCGCTGCACTGGAACCCAGAACAAACTGCCACAAACTATTTCACAGCAAATTATTGGGGTAAACGAGGCGCGACGAGAGCAATTTTAGCTAGAGAGTTAAGTTTAGATGAAGTGATAGAAATAAAAGAAAATGCCGAAGTTGAAATTCAAGCTCAAGTTCATGGGATGACATGTATGTTTCAATCAAAGCGTTCGTTGATTGGAAATTATTTTTTATACCAGGATAAGGCAATGAAAATAGAAAATAAAGAGCAGCAGAATCATATGTTCTTACATGATAAGGAACGAGATAACAAGTATCCAATTTTTGAAGATAAAAATGGAACACATATTTTCAGCCCAAATGATATGTGTATGATAGATGAGCTTGAGGAGTTCCTAGACGCAGAAATAGATAGTCTTAAAATTGAAGGAATTTTACATGAACCTGCTTATATAACAGCAATTACTGGTTATTATAGACAAGCGCTTGACGCCTATTATGAATCGCGTACTTCTTACAAAGAGCTTAAGAAAGAGTTATATAAAAAGGTGGAAGAAATCCAACCGCCACTTAGGCCATTGGACACTGGTTTTTATTTTAAAGAAACTGTTTATTGATGAAGTATGTTAGAAGGGATAGGTTACGGTGACAACTACCAAAATAGATAAAATTAGTGAGCTGATAAATGGTAAGCGAGTAATTACAAAAAAACCAGAATTACTTGCTCCTGCAGGTAACTTGGAAAAGCTAAAGATTGCTGTACATTATGGGGCAGATGCTGTATTTATCGGTGGTCAGGAGTTTGGTTTAAGGTCTAATGCTGGAAACTTTTCTATTGAGGAGATGAAAGAAGGCGTAGAATTTGCTAAACGTTATGGAGCAAAAATTTATGTGACCACTAATATTTTTGCGCACAATGATAATATGGATGGGCTAGAGGAATACCTTCAAGCTGTAGAAACAACTGGTGTGACTGGCATCATTGTAGCAGATCCCCTTATCATTGAAACTTGTCGGAAAGCTGCGCCCTCGCTTGAGTTACATTTAAGTACACAGCAATCACTTTCAAATTGGAAGGCAGTACAATATTGGAAGGAAGAAGGGTTGCACCGTGTAGTGCTCGCACGTGAGACAACAGGCGAAGAAATTCGTTTAATGAAGGAAAAGGTAGATATAGAAATTGAAACATTTATCCACGGAGCGATGTGTATTGCTTATAGTGGAAGATGCACTCTTTCTAATCATATGACTGCTCGTGATTCTAACCGTGGTGGCTGCTGTCAATCCTGTCGCTGGGATTATGACTTATACGAAGAGGTAAATGGACAGGAAAAACCACTCTTTGACGAAGCTGATACTCCTTTTGCTATGAGCCCTAAAGATTTAAAATTATTGGAATCAATACCAAAAATGATTGAGATGGGTATTGATTCGTTAAAAATCGAAGGTCGCATGAAATCTATACACTATGTAGCAACTGTAGTAAGCGTATATCGGAAAGTAATTGATGCATACTGTGCCGACCCTGAAAACTTTGTGATGAAGTCTGAATGGCTAGTAGAACTAGAAAAATGTGCGAATCGTGAAGCAGATACTGCATTTTTTGAGGGAGAGCCTAGCTATGAGCAACAAATGTATGGGGTACATGACAAGAAGCTTGGTTATGACTTTGTAGGCCTTGTATTAGCATACAACGAGGAAACACAGGTAGTGACACTACAACAACGCAATTATTTTAAGCCTGGAGATAAAGTAGAGTTTTTTGGTCCAGAAATAGAGAATGTACAACTAACAATTGGTGAAATTACTAATGAAAAAGGACAAGTCTTAGATGCGGCTAGACATCCTCTGGAAATAATCCAATTTAAATGTCCAGTAAAATTATACCCAAACAATATGATGAGAAAGGGGTTAAAATGATGAAAAAGAGAACTCCACTTATCATTGGAATTACAGGAGGCTCTGGTTCTGGGAAAACTAGTGTTACCCATGCAATCAGTGAAGTATTTAAAGATCATTCTGTAGTAGTCATCGAGCAGGATTATTACTATAAGGACCAAAGTCACTTACAGTTCGAGGAAAGATTGAATACCAATTACGATCATCCTTTTGCCTTTGACAATGACTTACTTATACAACATGTTACCGATTTATTAAATGACAAAGCAATTGAAAAACCTATTTATGATTATGCTCAGCATACTCGTTCGAAGGATACCGTTATCATTGAGCCAAAAGATGTTATCATTCTTGAAGGAATCCTAGTTTTGGAGGATGAACGCTTAAGAAACCTCATGGATATTAAACTCTTTGTAGACACTGACTCGGATTTGCGCATAATTCGTCGCATCTTAAGAGATATACACGAAAGAGGTCGTACAGTGGAATCTGTTGTTGACCAGTATATAAATGTTGTCCGACCAATGCACAATCAATTCATCGAGCCAACCAAGAGATATGCTGATGTCATTATTCCTGAGGGTGGTCAAAATGAAGTTGCAATTGATTTAATGGTTACAAAAATAAAAACTATTCTTGAAACTAACGCAATTGTATAATATGATGATGAAAGATTTACAAATATTTCATTGAATTCATATGTTCTTAATTTTTTGCATATGAATAAAAATGATTATTTAATATAAGTGGTTATTTAAAGGAGTGTATGGAATTGTCAACAGAGAAACAATTTCCGATGACTGTAGCGGGGAAACGAAAATTAGAGGAAGAACTAGAGTTTTTGAAAACGGTTAAACGAAAAGAAGTAGTAGAGCGCATTAAAATTGCTCGTAGCTTTGGTGACTTATCAGAAAACTCAGAGTATGATTCTGCGAAAGAGGACCAAGCATTTGTAGAAGGTAGAATTTCGACTCTTGAATCAATGATTCGTAATGCTGTTATTATTGAGGAAGAAGATAATAACGATATCGTATCTCTTGGTAAAACGGTTACTTTTATAGAGATACCTGATGGTGATGAAGAGACATACACAATTGTAGGCTCTGCTGAAGCTGATCCTTTAGAGGGATTAATTTCTAACGATTCACCGATTGCTAGAGGCTTGTTAGGGAAGTCAACAGGAGATAAAGTCAAAATCTTAACTCCTGGTGGAGAAATGGACGTAGAGATTAAATCTATCTCTTAAATGGACAATTAGTGGGAGAAAGTTTCCTTCTATAAGTGTGCAGACGTTTTATTATATTAAAATAACAATGTGTTGTAGGATTTTATAAAAGGTATTGATTAGCATAATCGCTCTCAATACCTTTTTTATATATTTAGTTAAAGTAAAAAGACTCCATACAAACGCTATTTTTACCAAGTTTATAAATAGTCTGTTGTGATTAAACTAAACTGCTCTCTTTTTGTTTTTATTTGCAACTAAATTGTTGTAATATCGTCTATATTAATCTATTTCTCATATTAGGAGGAGTTTTATATCCATGAACAATAGTAGAATGAGTTCACGAAAAACTAAAAGAAAGAAATCAAATGTTATTTTAAACGTTCTTATAGGCATCGTTCTCTTACTAATTATAGTGGTTGTTTGGAATATCGTGAATGACGATGAAAACAATTCTGGAAGCCAGCTAGAAACAACTAAACCCGAAACGGAAAAAGAAGATTTGGAACTCGTTGAAGAGGATAAGCTAACTACGGAAGAAATTGAAGAAGAGACAGAAACGGATTCTTCTTCCGAAGCCCAGGAGGACGCTGAGGAGACTCCAGAAACGGCTCTAACGGAAGAGCTTATTACAACGGAGGAATCTACGGATCCAAATGTGTTATCAGTAGAAATTGATAATAACTGGCAGCCAATTGGGACATCACAAAGCGGAGAGCATGTATCTAGCTATGATCGCAACTCAATTGACTGGAAAGAGAAAGAGCAGGCTTTAGCATATGCAACAAAGTTAGATCCATCAAATATGATTATTAATTTCTTAGGTAATGGTGGAAGTCCTCAAAAATCTGTCGGTACAGTTACCTCAAAAGATCAAAAAGAAATTTACCGTGTTTATTTAGAATGGATAGAGGGACAAGGATGGAAGCCTATGAAAAAGGAAATCCTAAAATCTCTTCCGTAAGCCTGAATGGGTGCAGGGCAGTCTCCTGCATCTTTTTATGTCTGGCTTAAGTCCTTACCCTCGAGTTGTAATGAGAACGTCTGTGGTGGCCAGAAAGCTGCCTCCTCGTCGTTACTTATTTGCTTGTCAGGGGCGAGGATAGTCCTCCTGCGCCTTTCTAATTCTTTAATGTAAAAAGGAGGGCGGTGCTTGACTAGATGCACTGCTTTCCTTTACCTTTAAATAAGTGTTTTAGAGAGAGGGGTTATGCAGATATGAAAGTAGCTATAATTGGAGCAATGGAAGAAGAGGTAGA
>CAKQHO010000153.1 GCA_934234185.1 uncultured Psychrobacillus sp.
CATATCCACAAACGAAAAATGGGTCACCTTTCCTTGATGAATCAAAAATGAATGTGAATACATTTGAAACCTTTGGTACCTATGTCAATAAACTAAACAGTGTCGACAAAGATTTAGGCAGATTTTTAGCGGAACTAAAAGAACTGAATCGTCCTACGATTGTCGTCTTTTGGGGGGATCATTATCCAGGATTACCATTTGAAACGGTATACGGGAAAGAAGGATTAAATTATGCAGCCACACTGAACGGCAATTTTCAAGACTGGATGAAACTCCATAAGGTCCCGTATTTTATCTGGAGTAACAAGGGAAATACACCATCTGAGAGAGAGGTTACACCCAATATGTTCAGTCAGATTGTTACCGATATGACCAATGTAGAGGGGAATGCTATTACAAACCTGTTGAACCAAGTGGTGGAGGGCGGAAACTCTTACTTCCCCTATAAGCAATTTACACATGAAATGGGCGACTATACGAATGCAATGAAGGATTTACAAATGCTTCAATATGACATCCTTCACGGAAAAGGATATTTCAAAAAGACCTCTTTAGCAGCAAGGGAGAATTCCGATTACATCGTTGGCTGGACAAATAATCCTACAGTTATCATTACTAAGAAAGATGGAGAAATCCTGATTCATGCAGAGGGGATTCCAAAATACGCCAAGGTATTTGATGAATCTGGTAATGAATTGAAGAGTACGTGGATAGAATCAGAAGAGGGTACTTCTACATTTATAGTCAAAAGTACACCAAAAAAGGTCTATTTCGAAGTTCAGGATGATCGTGAGAAAACCCTTTTAAAGACAAAAGAGTTTTCTATCAAGTAATGAAAACAGTCATGTCTATAGGGGTTATCGGTAGTTGATACCATAAATCACAAAATAAGAGAGCTGTCCCAGAAGTCATTGTAGTATGCCTTTTGGGACAGCCCTCTTCATTATGTTCAATGTTCGCTATTTCAACTTTACTCCTCAGTCAGCATGATATTTTCCTTCATTCTCCTCATATGACCTTTAGCGTAATGAACGGACACACTCCAATCAGTTTCAAGAATGGACAAAGAAACGAATAGCTAATGCGTTCTCTGCGCTTCTATTTTACAATGCGATTTATAATGGTCTTCGGATATCAAGATTTTTTAATTGGTTTTATAAATGTCTCTACAAAACGCTCGGACGCTCGTCCATCAAAATTATCAAAGAATCGTTCTTTAAACGCTTTAACCTTTTGAAGATCAAAGGTATTTTGTTGAATTAGTGAGATAACCTCTCCTGTTCTCTCTGCAAGAGGTCCTGGAATGAAATCTTCATATTCATAATAGAATCCTCTATCCTTCGAATAATCCTCCAAATCATACGCAAAGAAAATCATAGGTCTTTCAAGCAAGGCATATTCAAAAATAACGGAAGAATAATCACTGATTAATATGTCTGTAATAGATAGAATATGATTGATATCATCTTTACTCATATTTAATACAAAATCCTCTGCTTCCCGAGGAATATCGATACTTTTAGTAACAGATGGGTGAAGTTTCAATAACAATACGTATTCATCAGACAGTTCTTCGGCCATCTTCTTCAAATCCAGTTGAATATGGAAACTGGCACGCTTTCCTGGTCCACCTCTAAAAGTTGGAGCATACGTGATGATTTTTTTATTACTCAGAACAGGATAACGGGCTTTATATTTTTGATTAATATATTCCAACTTTTGCTTATCAAAGAACACATCTGTTCTAGGAAGACCTACCGAATATACATTCTCCTCTGGGATATTAAAGGCTTCCGCATAATAGGGGATAATTTCTTTACTTGTAACAGCTGCCTTCGTATAGGATCCATGAGCTTGGTTTTCAAACTCCTCCGTATTACTTTCACGATAACCTACTGCACTGTGTCCAAATTTCTTAAAGGCACCAGCTGCATGCCAGGTCTGTATTACATCTGTTCCTCTTCTCGTTTTCAATTTATACAACGGGCGATAGTAATCCTCTAGAATGACATATTTAGAAGTAGCTATATCGTAATATAATTTAGCAAACTCCTTAAAAGAACGTTTCTTTTTGAAATGCCCTGCCACTTTGTATTCAGGCCTTGCCTTAACAATTTCGTTGTATATATATTTAATTGAGCCCTGCATTTTTTCTGTTTTATTAGAAGCAAAGATAATTTTATTCTGCAATGGAAGATAGCTGCATAAAGGAAAAATGATATGCCTGATTACAGCAGTCTGAACTTTTGATTTTAGCCTCGAAAACTTCCGTTTATATACATATAACCGTATAGGGTTTAAACTTTTCCGTTTCCAGGCCTTTTGTGATGCTATATACGACTCAGGATTTTTTAATTGCCGTAGTTCAATATCCGTATTGATGGATATTTTCGGAGAAATAAATTCCAAGCAATCTTGATAAGACCTTTTAGCAGATGAGCATAGCAAATCATACCTATTTACAATATTTTCAAATACCATTGTGTGTAAGGAAGGGAGATTGTTTATTATTATTGGATCTAACGTTTCCAACCAATTCATCACTTTAATAAGTGATTCCTTTTGTATTTTTTCATTTCTGCTATCAATAGCATTTCTTAACGCAGGCCAGATATCCGCAGATATTAACCGTTTATAGTAATAAGTTTTTATATCATTAAGCTGAAAATAATTAGGAATATATTGAAGCCACAATTGGTCAGAAATACTTATGCTATTAAAAATATCATTCAGTACATTAACTGAATTAACGCGCACCGTTTGAGATAAAGATAAGTTGTTATCCGACTCCCTTGAACGATATTTATAAATGACCTTATCAATCGTATATATCTTTTTATTCGCTTTTAAATAGGCTTCAATCACAAAAGGCTGGTCTTCTGTAACTTTAATATTAGCTGGAAACCTAATGTCTTCTATTAACTTTTTACGATATAGCTTATTACATGGCCCTAAAGAATACAGCAACTCTGGATTGGTAATGAGACTTTTATATCCCTCTTTATATACACCATTATCATAGTGGCTTTTAATAAACCATGTTTCCTTTTTATTAAAACTCAAAGAAGCTCCCAATACTATATCTACTTCTTTTAATACTGCCGTATTATACAAATTCTCTAACGCATCATTCGGCAATATATCATCAGAATCCACAAAACTGATAAACTCCCCACTAGCCTTTTTTAAGCCAGTGTTACGAGCAACACCGGGCCCGCTATTATCTTGTTTCACATATATAATATTTTCATACTCCTCTGCGTAATTTTTAATAATATTTGCACTATTATCAGTCGAACCATCATCCACCAATATTATCTCAATAGGTGATAATGTCTGATTAACAAGTGATAGTATTGTTTCCTCTATATAATCTTCTACATTAAAAACAGGCGAAATTACACTGACTTTACTTTTGATTTCATTAACTTTATTGGTCAATTTGTTCTTCAATTCAATCTCCCCTATAATAACCAGCGTTAATCAGATTCAATTCAACATATCAACCACTCTTTTACTGGATTTACCATCATCATGATCAAAAAAGTATTTCCTAAATTGATTGATTTTATCCATCGAGAATTTTTCTTGTAAGATATGTTCAATTAACTCATCTTCCGATCTCACAAGCGGACCTGGTATAAATGATTGATAATCATAATAAAAATCTCTTTCTGATGTATACTCCTCCATATCAGGCGCATAAAATATCATTGGTTTATTAAGAAGAGCAAATTCAAAACAAACAGAAGAATAATCGGTTATTAATAGATCCGTTATTAGTAACAAATCATTTATTTCTCTATAAGCTGAGAAATCATGAAAAAAATGAGAATATTGTTCAGGTATATTCCACTTATCTTTTACAAAGGGATGCATTTTAAATAGCATAATGTACTCTTCATGTAATGCATTGTATATCTTATCTATTGTTAAATAATCTAAAGGATAATACGCAGATTGTTGCCCCGGACCTCTAAACGTCGGCGCAAATAGAATTACTTTTTTCTCTTTTAAATAAGGATATTGCTTATATAACCGTTTTTTTGTATCATCCATATACGTTTTATCAAAGAATATATCCGTTCTAGGTATACCCGTTGCAATGATTTTGTCCTCTGATATCCCAAAACCCTCTGCGTAATGTTTTGAAACATTTTTTGAACTTACAATAGCTTTTGAATAGTTTTTATGGTTAATTGATGATGGATGAGGTCCACCTGGCAATCCCACACGACTAAACCCGAATTTTTTAAATGCTCCAACCGCATGCCATAACTGTATCAATTCCGCACCTTTCCTGATTTTCAATGGATATACCATAGGATAGAAATCGTCCAATAAAATATACTTTGATGTAGCTAAATGATACGATAGCCCAAGAATTTCTTTACAGGTCTTTTTAGCAGCGGTCCCTTCCTTTAACATATATCGGTATTTGAAATCTTTGTTTTGTCTTCTTAATTCATCTAATACAAAACGAAAATTCCCCTCCATACTCGTACGGCTGTCTGAAGCAAATAGAATTTTCTTTTCGTTAATTGGTAAATGACAAAATAACCGATATGAGAGTCTAAATACATAGGTAGCAAAAAAACGATTGATAACTCTCCCCTTATTATCCTTTATTTTGGCTAATATTCTTTGAGATAAAGTTGATTTATCCAAATAGATCACTCACTTTATATATAAAACTAACCTACAATGGCTTACTTTTCTTCATTCGCTAATAAGTGCTTTACAATTCTTTCGCTAGCTTTTCCATCTGTATAATCAAAGAATTCTTGCTGGAATTCTTCCACTCTTTCCATATTATAGAACTTTTCGTTAATCCATTTGGTTAACGGTAGTGTCTCCGTGAAAAATGGACCTGGAATAAAATCTAGATACGGATAATAAAAATCCCTCTCTTTTAAATACGTCTCTAAGTCATTAGCCATAAAAACAATAGGTCGCTTTAACAAACTATAATCAAAGATCACAGAAGAATAGTCAGTAATTAGCATATCCGCCAAAACTAATAGCTCTTGAATATTATATCCATTATTAATATAGAGAACGAAATCACTATATTGCTCAATACTGTTCAAGTGTAATTTCATATATGGATGTAAATGAATGATTAAGACATGCTCATTACTCAATTGCCTTCTCATTAAGTCTAAATCCACAGGAATCACAAACTCTTCTTGATAATGGCTTTTGCCGCGAAAAGTTGGGGCATATAAGATAATTTTCTTCTCTCGTACCTGTGGATACTGTTGGGCAAAACGGTTCTTTAATTCTATATGTTCTTCAGTCTGATAAAAATAGTCAGTTCTGGGCACTCCCAGTGGATATATTTGTTTCTCAGACATATTGAAGGCCTCTGCATAGGCTGGAATCACTTTTTCGGAGCTGACATAGACTCTGGAATAGTTGGAATGTACCTTAACCGTTCTTAAATACTCCTCACTTGGTCCAAAATCCTTGCCTACAGTACTCCAGCCAAACTTTTTAAATGCACCGGCAGCGTGCCAAAGCTGCACACATTCCGTTCCCCTTCGCGGTTTAATCACATATATAGGGAAATAGAAATCATCTACAATAAAAAAACGAGAGGTTGCCATATGAAAACTAGCTCGTATGAGATGAAAAAAATAAGATATTTTTCCTCCAAGTGAGCTATCAAACTTTTTGGCTAATACAAAGATTTGTTTGTGTGAATCAATTCTTTCAATTTCATTTACTATATAGGCTAGGTTTCCTTCCAGTTCATTTGATCGATATGTAGCAATTGTTATCTTATCTGGATCAACCTTAAAAAAAAGAGAAGACAAAGCATAAGCAAATTGAATACTATACTTTGTTAATAACGTAGGTATCATCTTCAATTGCTTCATACTTTGTCTTCCTGCCTTCCAATATTTTAAATTATATCTTCCATTCCATAACAGTCTTACCCCATGAAGAGGTTAAATCCTTCTCAAAGGCTGCTAGGATGTCGGAAATTGTCTTAACCTCTTGTACCTCTCCGACTAATGTACCTAAATAGTCGACAACATCCGGATTTTCTTTTAAGAAGTTAACTGTATTTACAAAATCCTCTCGTCCGCTGCGGCTGCTTCCGATTAAGGTGATCCCTTTCTCCAACACCATTCTTGTATTAACTTGAACAGGAAACTCTGAAACCCCCATTAAAGAGATTGAGCCTTCCGGTTGAAGATGGTCAATCATTTGATCAATAGCATATTCACTGCCTTTACCGCCTACACATTCAAAGGCATGGTCAATCCGCAAATCTTCAGGAATTTCATCGATTGTGTAAACTTCATCTAAAAAGGAGAAGTTGTCCAATTTATATCCTGTCTTACCAAAGATAATAACCTTGCTATCCTTGTACATTTTTTTGAGGAATAACGTCGTTATGAAACCAAGATTCCCATCTCCCCATACCCCAAATACATTGCGGCGCTTATGGGAGCGACTATCAAATC
>CAKQHO010000154.1 GCA_934234185.1 uncultured Psychrobacillus sp.
GTGGAGAGTTCAATGATGAAAACAATTACAACCGACGAATTACTAGAAAAAGTGGACAACGGCGAAGAGGTTAGCATTATAGATGTGAGAGAAAAAGAAGAGGTTGCTACAGGAATTATCCCTGGAGCAGCACATATAGCTTTGGGTGACGTGGAAGCAAGCATGGACTCCATCGATAAGTCAAAGCCTCACTATATTATCTGTAAGGCAGGCGGCAGAAGTGCGATGGCTTGTCAATTCCTAGAGGAAAACGGCTATGACGTGACAAACGTTGCAGGCGGAATGATGGACTGGGAAGGCGAAATCGAACTATAAAAGCTATTGTACACTGTTCATGAAATACCCCTTCATCGAAAGATGGAGGGGTATTTTTAACAAAAAATGAATACATAGTCCAAGGAGGTATTGTCAGAATACGAACCTAAAATACTGAAAGTGACATGATTTTAATTTATCCTATCGAAGGAAGAGACCTGAGGACTCTATCTTTGAATAGTGACATACTCACATAAAAAGGACCAACTTTAATAAGTCGGTCCTTTTTCATCAAGTCTTGTCTTATTTAACTAATGCCCCCGTTAGTGGAATAATTTCTCTCTCATTAGTTCAAAGAAATGTCATTTCTGAAACTCTGTATTTAACAAACCATATACCCACATATCTTTATATTTTCCAGTAACACTGTGACATTCAAACTGTCTTAAATAACCTTCTTCTTTGAAGTTGAATTTTTTTAAGATCTCCTTTGAAGCAACATTTTCAGCACTAACAAAGGCTTGGATTCTTACTAAATCTAACTGACTAAATCCTAAAAACAAAACTTCACGTATAGCTTCAGACATGATTCCACGACGCCAGTGTTTTTCTGATAATTCATAGCCAACTTCAGCCCGCTTGCCTTCAAATTCACTTAAAAAGATAGTACCAATAATTTCATCTGTTACTTTGTCAGCAATTGCAAAACGAATAATCCATCCATCATCATAGCCTTTGTTCCATAAGTTGATTATTTCATAACTTCTTTCTAAAGTTTCTGGTCCATTCCAATCAAGATTACGGTATACATTTTCATTTGAATAATATTTCTGTAAAGCTGGTGCATCTTCCAATCTTAATCTTCTTAATCGTATTTTTTCAGTTTCTCGTACTGGAAATTCTATAAATATTTTAGTGAAATCCATTTTTATCCCCCCTTGAAAAAATAATCAACGACCCCGTTAGTTCAATATGAAACACTTTTCATAAGGAATCTATGAATACGTCTATAACCTTATCACAAATGTCATGATGAGCGGTTCCGTCAAAATTGAGTAAGACAACTACCCCCAAGTTAAGTTCAGGAACCATTGTTATCAGCGACCTTACAGCCATTTGACCTCCCCCGTGTTCTATAACTTTAAATCCTCTATACATGTCAGTAAACCATGCAAGTCCGTAACTTCTGACTTCACTTCCAAATCTCCATTCCTCACTGACAAGATGAATAGGTTTTTGCATTTCTTCAACTAAATCTGAACGTAAGATATTCTGCTCTTTATTTAAGTGAAACGCTAAATATTCCCCTAAGTCATTTGCCGATGAATACAAATAACCGATCGGAGCTGAAATTGAGTTTTTTGGAAAAGGTGTTTCTATTTTATTTTCGCCCATGTAATATCTTGCACTATTTGAATCTCCTTCAACTTCATTGGAATCGTTAGTTGTCCTATTCATCTTTAAGGGAGTAAGTATTTCATTTCTAAGATGGTTTTCCCAATTGGAATCTGTAACTTTTTCGAATAGATCTGCCAGGATTACATACGAATCTGTGCAATAATTCCATCCCTTCCCCACTAGGTACTCCAATTCAACTTTTTGGAACCATTTCGTTACATCTTCTCTAGTTTGTACACTTCTAATCTCATCCTCTGTAAGATTGTAAAAGTCTAGTGCTTCTTGGAATTCAGTAGGTGTTTCAGAAAAAATTTCTCTGACGTTCGGAGCTATCATATTTGCAATTCCTAAATTAGAAGGAAAACCAGCCGTATGAGATAAGATCTGCCGTATTGTAATCGTATCACTTTGATGTTTATTTTTGGTCCTGAAGTATGGTAAGTATTTAACAACAGTATCATCCAATGAAATCAGGTTCTTTTCAACAAGTTGCATTATCGATAGTGCCATAAAATTCTTTGAAATACTTTGGATGCTCATTAATGTTTCTCCATCAATTGGTTGGTTTAAAGGCTGAATTTGTGAGTATCCAAAACCTTTAGAATAGATAATTTCTGAGTCTTTTACAATTGCAACGCTCAACCCAACTCCCTGATGGTTATTAATAAGTTCATTAATATAATCTGTTATTTGCTTTAGTTTGTATTTTGATTGTTTCATACTTGTCTCCTTTATTCATAAAATTATTTTCACAACTCATCATTTATTAGAGGTGATTAGATTATATCTGACTTACATTACCTGAAAATACCTCAAACTTATTTCACAAAAGAAAATAAGCCAATGTGTTATAAAAACACATTGGCTTAATTCAAAAGGTTGTTCTTTTTCTTTTTTCATTTAGTACAATTCTTTGAATACTCTTTGATGACAAATAATATTTCCCGCCCAAAATAGTCATATCCATTCCAGATAGATAATCGTTATAAATATTAGAATTTCTTAAATCCAATTCTCTTCTAGTAGCAGTATTGGAACCCCAACACTTTTTATTATCTTCTCTTCGTGGAATATAAATATGTTCACCATCAACATATTTTTGTATTAACTTTACTAACTCAGCTGGTAGAATATCCTTTGCTTTTTTATAGCTCATTTTTGCACTCCTAAATGTTAATATTTGTTTTAGGAATAACAAAGGCTATTTTTTTATATTATTATGCAATAGCCTTTGCTATGCAAAAATAATATTTCTCCTCATACTACCAATCCTCCTTGCATTTTAGCTTACTCTTTCCTAGAATTCCGTTTTAATTTTACTCCTTATTATACCAATTATTTTCAGAACATGTTAGAAACCAAATCCCTTCATCCATTGCAGTTATAAGTTGTTTCAAAATTAAACTTTAACACCTTGTTGTTCAACTAACCCGCCCCGTTTGTACAATTAAGGAATTCAACAAAAGACCTTTAATCCTTCTTGAAGCCCCCGCTAGTTGAGTAAGGAATGAATAACTACTAGCTAGGACAGAACTTTTATGTATATTTTTCATTTTTTGATAGGAAAAAGTAATAATAGCTAACTAAAAATAATACTTCCAGTAATAATAAAATACCCATTATAGTAGTTGCTAATATGTTAAAGTAAGCACTTATACCTGCTAGAATGAATAGCAACATCATAATGTTTATTAGATTGTATAACAGTGCTTTATTCTTTTTGCTATTTAAACCGTCCAATAGTTCGGAGATAATGGCAAATATTATTAACATACCTGCAACAATAAACACAAGCCCACCAATAGCTATAATTACCGCAAGCGAAGTTGACAAAGGCATCGTTAACGGCGAATTACCTGTTATATTTAATAAGAAAAAGATAAAACTATGAGCAATCATTATAATTACATAAGGTCTAACCTTTAACAGTCTTTGATTTGTTCTTCCCAATTCGATTATCCCAAAAAATATGGCTATATATCCAATTATATTAGTTATATAATAAGTTGCTCCGATATCCAAAAAACTTAAATTTGTTTTGAAGAAAACAAAGATTAATCCTACGAAAATAATTATCATAAATAACTTCCCCCTCCTTTATAGTTAGTTCATATTTATAACTAGAATCGGCAAACCTTCTTACCCTAAACTTCCTTTATAAACATTGATGTATCAACGGTTTATGTTACGTCGTAAGGTGAGAAAAAATTTTTTCACCTTGATTTTTGAATTAATTGATATTTTTTACAGATAGAGTATACGCTTCGCTAAAGCTAATGGAAATTATTAGCTTTTTCATCCACTATTTTGATGTACAATGGATCTCTGCAATGCTTATGTCGACGTACCCTCCCATGTCTCTTCTTTATATGATATATAATTCTCTAGTAGCAGATGTAGTCATAAATAAGCAAGAAAATCCTTCGATATGGGCTTGTAACTCGCCTATATATTAAAGGAAACGGAGGAGCGGTTTATTAAAGTATTAAAGAATTATACAATTGTAGAGGTAAGAAGGAATTAATTTAAAGGAACTACCGGAACAGGAAACGATTGATTTCCTTTAAGAATGTAAGTATTAAAATAAGTAATCCAGCAGCAAGGAAAATCCAGACAAACCAATTTTGGAAGTAGAACATTTCAGGTTCGGAGGGATAGCTGTTTTCATTTGTTTGGCCGAGCCAATAGACGTAGGAGTTTAGTCTTTCCAGTGTAAAAAGAAGTCCGCTAGTTAGAAGGAATCCTACTGCTATAAGTGTTTGAATATATCTGTTCAAAGAAATACCTCCTGTCAAAGGAATAAATGGAATATATTTCATTTTATCACAAAGTAGCATGCGAAGGGGGAGAGAAAATGCTGATGTTTACAGAGGAACAATTGAGAGATTTAATTGCGGGTAGAATGATTGGTCATGCCTACCCCTACGATACGAATGACGATGGGGAAGTGGAAGCTCACATTCGCAGACTATTTTATAGAATCAATCGGATACCAGGTATTATCTGTGAAGCGGAGTGGGATCATTTTGGCAGTGGCTATGCCTCCTTCGTGGAGTTTTATTGTTATAAAGAGGAGGATCAAATAGTCACTAAAAATAAATGGACTCGAGAAGTGAGAACAGAGGGACTTCTTATCTATATCAGTCGTCTGGCCCCTGTGGCAATTATGGGAGAGGATGCTCGGTATAAAACGCTTCGAAACGAGAAAGGTGAGGTGACAGGAGGGGTATTTGGTTCGCTAACAAAACCGAGTGATTTGCGTATCGGCGAAGGATTTCTCTCCATTGCTGAAAAAATAACCGAGGCGATAGAGGAATTCGATTACGAGCTGTTGAAGGAGAATATGATCAACATGCCTTTGCCATTTCAGGTAAAGATTCCTACTATCTACAGCGAGCCTAGGGATTATACCATCATGCATGCAATATTTTACTGGGAAGACTAACTGGCTAATTTCTTCATGGAAATTAGCCTTTTTTTCTTGATTCCTTTATCATATAAAAGGAACGAAAAAAGGAGAAAGATATCATGACATTTACAACACCATTAAAAACAGAAACACTTACATTAGCAGCTAACGCGGAGGCGAAAGTAGCGGCTTATCATAGAGAGGTAGAAAGGATTGCCTTTCATAATCAGCAAAAGGTCCTTCACGCATTTAGAACGCATCAGGTTGGCGACCATCACTTTCAAGCATCTACTGGGTATGGATACGATGATGAAGGTCGAGATACGCTAGAAAAGGTATATGCTACTACATTTGGAGCAGAGGCAGCGCTTGTTCGTCCTCAAATAATTTCAGGGACGCATGCTATTTCAATCAGCCTTTTCGGTGTGCTAAGACCAAACGACGAGCTACTTTACATAACAGGAAAGCCATATGACACGCTTCAGTCAATCGTAAGTGGTGGAGAAGAGGATACCGGTTCACTTGCAGACTTCGGAATTAGTTATCAGCATGTCGATTTACTTGCTACTGGAGAAATTGACTGGGATGCTGTTGAAAAGTCAGTTCATAGCCGAACAAAGGTCATTGCTATTCAACGCTCCAAAGGGTATGCAAACAGACCGTCCTTTACGATTAGTCAAATCCAGGAGATGGTGGAGCGCATTCGTGTAATAAAAGAAGATGCCATCATCTTCGTAGACAATTGCTATGGGGAATTTGTTGAAGAGCTAGAACCTACGGACGTAGGAGCAGATTTAATGGCAGGCTCTCTTATTAAAAACCCTGGTGGTGGATTAGCGAAAACAGGGGGATATATCGCAGGAAAAGAAAAGTTTGTGAAAAAATGTGCTTATCGTATGACTTCTCCGGGTATAGGAGGAGAGGCAGGAGCTTCTCTTGGTACATTGCTCGATATGTATCAGGGCTTCTTCCTGGCACCCCATATCGTTTCTCAGGCTGTAAAAGGAGCCATATTCACCTCTGCTGTTCTAGAAGAGGTAGGTATGACAACAGAACCGCATTATTCATCTAAACGTACGGATTTGATTCAGTCCGTATCCTTTCAACATGCAGAGCAGATGATCCAGTTTTGCAAGGCTATTCAGCAGCATTCACCTGTCAATGCACAGTTCGCACCAGAGCCGGCTTACATGCCGGGCTATGAGGATGACGTGATCATGGCTGCGGGGACATTCATTCAAGGCTCCAGTATGGAACTTACAGCAGATGGGCCGATACGTCCGCCATTTACTGCATTCATCCAGGGAGGTTTGACTTATGAGCACGTCAAATATGCTATTTTAGGCGCAGTTCAAGTCCTTCGAC
>CAKQHO010000155.1 GCA_934234185.1 uncultured Psychrobacillus sp.
CGAGTTATTCAAACAGATAAAGCAACTAATATTGGATGTATGCACTTAGAGAAAGATGGCGTTATAGGATATCATCAAGCAGTAGTACCTCAACTTTTATTAGTAATAGCAGGAGAAGGGCATGTACGTAACGATAAAGATGAGTATTTTAAGGTTCAATCTGGAGATGCAGTATTTTGGGAAAAAGATGAATGGCATGAAACTAAATCAGATAAGGGCTTAACTGCTATTGTAATTGAAAGTGTTGAACTAAACCCTTCTTTATTTATGCCCTTAAAGAAATAAGATGTTGTAAAATCGCTTTGAAAAATTACTGTAACACAAAGGACCTAGGCAGTAGCTTCTTCAACAATCGGGGGCGTTGATCCAAGAAGGGGTGAATGCTCTTTTTGTGAAATTCCTTATTGTAGAAACGGGGCAGGATTGTAAAATGTAAATGAATAACATTATGGCGAAATGGGAGAGGTTGAAGTCGTGAAATTAGGTCTAAAGAGTGATGAAGTACGATTAGTGGATTATACACCTGAATGGAACGAAGAATTTATTAGAGTGAAACAAGAAATAGTGGAGAACACAAACCTTGATGAAAATCGCATTCAGCATATTGGCAGTACAGCAATTAAGGGTATGTCAGCAAAACCAATAATAGATATATTAGTGGGGGTTGATGACTTGGATAAGGTTGATAAACCCTTATTTAAAGATTTTTATAAAGCGGGTTTCTTAAGATTGAAAGTTGAGAGACCAGGAGAGATTGTGTTAGCAAAGTTTATTGATGATACCTATGAAGAAAAAACCCATTATATCCACTTAGTTGAATATCAAAAGGAACTATGGAACAATCTAATTTTCTTTAGGGATTATCTCAATTCAGACGAAACAGCAAGAAAACATTATTTAGAGATAAAGTTAGAATATCTAAAAAAGTCATCCACAGGAGTAAATGAATATACTGATTTCAAGGAAGAATTTGTTAAAGATGTTTTTAAAAAGAGAATAGGTTAAACCTTAACAAAAACGCTTGGGAAATCCCAAGCGTTTTTATGTGTTATTTTTACATCAATTCGTATGAAAATTACATTGTTATTTTATATTTTCTCCACATTATCTGAACTACTTAGGTTTTGTGGTATTCTTCATTTCAACTTAACAAGTTGAAGATAATAAAATAACCTTTTCATTTATAAGGTTAAATGTAAAATTATGCTAAGATAACTATGACTTATTTAATTAATGAAGGAGAGAGATAATGAAATTTATTCTTATATTTGGACCTCAAGCAGTTGGTAAAATGACAGTCGGGCAAGAATTAGCTAAAGTGACGGACTTGAAACTTTTTCATAATCATATGACTATTGATTTGGTTAGTCATTTCTTTGATTATGGCTCAGATGAAGGGAAAAGATTAGTCGGTTTTTTTCGTCAGGAGATATTCGAATAAAAGTTCGAATAGACTTGAACATAAGCCATCAAAAAGGGATATAGAATGGTCTGAAGGTGATTTGATAAATTCGATGGATAAATACAGAATGAATTCTTTAGAGGGTGAAATTAAATATCCAAACTATATTAAAATAAACAATACAAACTTGAATGCGGAAGAAGTGGCAAACATAATTAAAGAGAAATTCCGTTTATAGTTTATATCCTGATAATGTGAAAAAATGTACTTAAACCTTCATGGTTCTTACGCTTTTCCCCCTTTCATACCTTTCTCTTTACTTCAACCCTTTTCTTTATATCCACAAACAAATACTGGTAATAATTGATAGAAATAAATAGAATTTAATGCCATTTTTTAGTTTGACCAGAATTTTAAGAATCATAAAACTTTTTCAGATATTATTGTAATAGAATTTTACCGTGCTATAATGAGAACTATTCAATTTCATATACTCGTATAATCGCAGGGATATGGCCTGCAAGTTTCTACCGACTTACCGTAAAAGAGTCGACTATGAGTAGCATGGTTAAATATTTGGGACACAGCTGTGTCGCCATTTATTTTATATTCGATATAACTCGAATGCCATTGCTCCACTCGTAGGATGGGGCTTTGGTATTCGAGTTTTTTTATATTCAAAAATAGAGAAAGAAGGAATTCCAGTGAAATTACTCAAGGACAAAATTGTAGAAGTAGGCAAGGTTTTATCAAAAGATGTATTAAAGGTAGATGCATTTTTAAATCATCAGATGGACCCTGTCGTAATGAAGGCTATTGGAGATGAAATAGCCGGTCGCTTCAAGGATGAAGGAATTACAAAAATCTTAACGATTGAGTCTTCTGGGATCGCTCCTTCTATTTTTGCAGGATTGGCACTTGGGGTACCAGTTGTTTTTGCGAGAAAAAGTAAATCTGTTACTCTTTCTCAAAATTTATTAACATCAAAGGTTCATTCCTTTACGAAAAATATTACGAGTGATATTTCTGTCTCTAAAGACTTTCTTCATGAAGGAGAGACTGTATTAATCATCGATGATTTTCTTGCCAATGGACAAGCAGTGCTTGGCTTACTAGAGATTATTGAGCAGGCTGGAGCAACGACTGCAGGTGTAGGGATTGTCATTGAAAAAGGCTTCCAGCCAGGCGGAAAATTAATTCGTGAAAAAGATATTCGGGTTGAATCCCTTGCGATTATTCAATCCTTAGAGGATGGCAAAATAGAATTTTTAGAAGGGATGCCTACGTATGAATAATATATTTAAAAATACCACACTTGGGTTACAGCACGTACTAGCCATGTATGCCGGAGCAGTAATTGTCCCTCTTATTGTTGGGAAGACACTTGGTCTCAGTTCAGAGGAGTTAACTTATTTAGTTGCAATAGATATTTTGATGTCCGGGGTCGCTACTATTCTACAGGTAATGAGCAATCGATTTTTCGGTATTGGTCTGCCAGTCGTATTAGGATGTACGTTTACAGCAGTAGGTCCGATGATATCAATCGGGGATGGGTACGGGATTTCTTCTATCTACGGAGCTATCATTGTTTCTGGTATTTTTGTCATTTTAATCAGCGGATTTTTTGGGAAGCTGGTGAAGTTTTTTCCTCCTGTTGTTACCGGATCAGTCGTTACGATAATTGGGATTACGCTCATTCCTGTTGCTATAAATAATATGGCCGGCGGACAAGGAGCAGAGGATTTTGGTTCTACTCAAAATGTTCTATTATCATTTGGAACGCTCATTTTCATCGTGCTGCTATATCGCTTTTCTACTGGATTTATTAAAGCTATTTCTATCTTAATAGGAATACTTGTCGGAACAATCGCTGCTTATTTTATGGGAATTTTAGATTTTTCTGCAGTAAAGGAAGCAGATGTGTTTCATATGATTCAGCCTTTTTATTTCGGAACGCCTACATTTGATTGGTCTCCTATTCTCACTATGACATTGGTGGCAATTGTTTCATTGGTAGAATCTACTGGAGTCTATTTTGCCCTTGGGGATATGCTAGGGAAAAAATTACAGAAGGAGGATTTATCAAAAGGCTATCGAGCAGAAGGAATTGCTGTCCTATTAGGAGGGATATTCAACTCATTCCCTTATACAACCTTTTCACAAAATGTAGGACTTATGCAGATGTCAGGTGTGAAAACACGGAAAGTTATCTATATAGCTGGTGGGATGCTCATTTTACTTGGCTTTATTCCTAAAATTTCTTCTCTAACTACCATCATTCCAGAGGCAGTGTTAGGAGGAGCCATGATTGCTATGTTTGGGATGATTATTTCTCAAGGGATCAAAATGCTAAGCACTATCATATCTGATTCAAAATCACCTGATAATGCAATGATCATTGCCTGCTCCGTCGGTATAGGCCTTGGTGTAACAGTGGTTCCGGATATATTCCAGTCTTTACCTGAAAGCCTTCAAATTCTAACAAGTAATGGAATTGTTGCCGGAAGCTTTACAGCGATTGTATTAAATATATTATTTAACATGATTCCTTCTAGGTATAAAAAAACAAGCGATACTATATGATAATTGGCCGTCAAGACTCCTGGATAATACGAGACTCTTGACGGTCTTTTAGCTGGCTAGACTATCTTCGACCAGAGGATAATGGTAGCGACCTGAGTCACCATGCATACGGCCCTCCATTGCTAATATCGAATTTAACTGATAATAGGAAGCTTCCTTCCCTCGGCCCAATCACAAATAAACGGTTGCTGGCGTGGGTTTAGGTTCTTGGGTAGGTTGTCCTTATGAAAAAATTTATGCTCATTGCTTTCTGTTCCCTCTTGAATCAACTGACCATCAAATTCCGTTCCTTTAAAAATAATTTGAACACTATAGCATCTATCTTTGTTTGGATATTCTACAAAACAGCTTTCCCCTGAATAGATTCCAAACAGCTCCATGCTAGTTACAGTAAGTCCAGTCTCCTCATATGTTTCTCTGGTGGCAGCTTCCTCAAAGGATTCCCCTATCTCCATGACTCCTCCAGGAATACACCAATTATCTTCATCTGTACGGTGCTGCAATAAAATACAACCGTTTCTTTCCAATATAATTCCACAACCTACAGTAAATAAAGTCTCGTGACCTATCAGTCTTCTCATTTCTTTTATGTAATTCATTCTTCATTTCCTCTCTTTATGTAAGTAAAAGGTGTACTTCATAAGGACACCTTAAAAATAGCATATGTACAATTTCTACACCTTTACAAACTTTCCCTTTTTCGGGTTAGGTTGAATAAATATAATATTCCATCTATTATATTGACAAACATCTATTTCATATATAGTATTAATAGTCCTGTCAACAACTGTTGACCTTAGGGGACTTGTGAAAAGTTCATTCTTAGAAAAAGGGTGGATCATATGGATAAAGAGCAATTAATGGAAAGTGCACGTAACACGAAAGCGAACGCATACGTACCTTATTCCAAATTTCCCGTCGGAACAGCAATATTACTAAAAGATGGTACGGTAGTTAATGGAGTAAACGTAGAAAATGTGTCATTAGGTGCAACTAATTGCGCAGAGAGAACAGCTATTTTTACTGCAATATCGAACGGTTATAAAAAGGGTGATTTTCAGGCTATAGCAGTTGCAGGTAATACGGTAGATTTTCTTCCACCTTGCAGTATTTGTAGACAAGTTCTAGCAGAATTTTGTTCACCTGAAATGCCAGTTTATTTAACTAACGAGAAAAATGATATATTAGAGTTAACCTTAAAAGAGTTGCTACCTTACGCATTTACAGATTTAGAAATGTAGATTCGAAGACCTGAAGTTTATTGGTGACAGAGACTAACTAAAAGAGCGAATCCGATTCCCCTAAAAAAAGGAGAATCGGATTTTATTATCTAGACAAGGTAGTTACGCAAAGAATTCCATCTAATTTTCCAGCCTCCCTCGTCTATTCATATAATCTATATATTCTACTCTTAATTTATTTAATCAGTCTCCAAGTATACCTTACTCTCCTTCTTTAGTTATAATGAAACATGTAATTACATACTTATAACGAAAGGGTAGGAAGATGATGCTTACAGCTACAAACGTATACATACGGCCACTGACACAAGCCGATGCTCCACAGCTTCTATATATTGAAAAAAAGAATCAAGCTCTTTTCGATCGATACTCCCCTGCTCGTCCTGAGAATTACTTAACTATAGAGATGCAACAGGAATTGATTGGGCGTTGGGAAGAAAATGCAAAAAATGATAAGGAATATCGATTCGGTATCTTTCTCATAAGTGATGATAGCTTAATAGGAACTATCGGTTTATTTCAAGTAACACGCTCTATTCGTGAAAGTGCAATCTTTGGTTACTCATTAGACCAAGACCATAACGGCAAAGGCTATACGACGGAAGCAGCTAAACTAGTAGTTGACTATGCTTTTCAAACCCTTCACTTACATCGATTAGAGGCTGGTGTTATGCCTCATAACATTGGTTCTATACGAGTTTTAGAAAAAGCTGGCTTTCATAACGAAGGACTTGCACATAAAAATATCAAAATCAATGGAAAATGGGAGGATCATTATTCCTTCGCCATTGTAAATCCACTTGATTAGATTCAGGTGATCAATTTATGCAAGCCACCATTTTAGAGTGACAAACTAAAATGGTGGCTGTCATATTAGCTCAGCTTTACATCAAAGGCGTGGCTATTACTGGACCTTGATGATTAGGAATAATGGATGGACCCATTGTCTCATTCAGTGGAGCCTTGTCATACATATATGGTGCTGTTTTGTAAATATCCTCTTTGGCTTCTATATATTGATTTCTGAGCATTTTCTCAAAATCAACTGGAGTCATTCCCTTTATTTTTTCATAAAAATGCTCTAAATCCTCATTAGCTACATAAAACGGTATTCTTAATTCTTTGCTTAGTTTATTCATTACATTTTGATAAGGCTTTACC
>CAKQHO010000156.1 GCA_934234185.1 uncultured Psychrobacillus sp.
CCCCGAGAGTTTAAGTGTATTTATTCGCATAGAACTATCCAAAATAGTTCTCTATATGCCATTTCTAATAATCTAACTGCTTTAAACTCAATAATAAACCGTCATCTGTAATCTTTTTAATTTTGTATAAATTTAACTTTCTGTCAATTATTTTATCCGTTTTATCTTCTTTACTGAAGGAAATTCTTACTGCATTTATTGCATAAATAAGAATTGATAGCACACCTGCACTTCCTAAGGCGACTCCTATACTTTCGTTTTCTGGAGGATGAGTATCCATAATCTTTCTTATGTCTTTATAATAGTCTCCTTTAATAAGGATATATTCAGATTTTACCTCTAAACCTGCTAATAACTCAGTTCGATTATGTGCTTCATAAGCTTCTATACCGTTCTCTTTGTACATAAAAACCCCACCTTTCAAGTGTCATAATAATTATATGAAGAAAAATAAACTAAAGGTTCGATTTTTTATAATTTTATTTATTCGACTAAACTCCCTCAATAAAGAATTCAACAAAAGAGCATTAACCCTCCTTTGGACCAACGCCCAGGTTATTGGTAACTGGTTAGTCTCTATTGGTCGAATAATGATTCTTCTTGTATATCTGTTATTTCAGATTCAATCACGTCTTTTATTTTTTCGTTTCCGATTGCCCCATTATTAAACATATTCGAATCTGTTACATAGATCAGCCTAAATGCTACACCATTCTTCAGTTCAATTTCTAAAAATAATCGTTTTCCGTCCATTTTATCATCCTTATACAAAGTCTCAATATCCTCCAATTTCAATTGATCCCAAGCATCTAGGAATTTCGTTTTTGAAGGTTGTGAGAATGTGTGTATTCGTTCTCCATCTTCTGTACTTTCAATGTAAATATTTTTCACGAACTTTCTCATTGGTACTAGGTCAGCAGCCGTTTTGGCCTCGATATTGGTATCCACCACATAAGTTTTATCGTTGGCCATCACCAGCAAATCTGACGGATAGCCTTTCACCTCATAGATGGGTGTCCCCTCTTCCAAAAACGTGGCATCCCCATTTTCCATCTGGTGATCGCTACAAGCATTATCAGCCATCCTATAGGCAACTTCCCCAAGCTTCCTGCCCTTTTCAATTGAAATGGGACCCGACTCATCCGCAGAGTCTGGAAACTGGTGTTGGTATTTGATACCGCTAATCTTCAAGACATCCATCCATTCAATTTCACCATCAGGACAACTGCCTAAAAAGGAATTGCTGCAAGAGGATAACAAGATTGTGAAGACTAGGATACCAAGCATCTTTTTTAAACGCTTCATAAAACCCTCCATATGACGTGCTTTAGAAAACCTTTGAATTTCTTCAATACCAAATACCTCTAATTCCTTTTTTCACATTCATTATTCTACATAAGGAAAGTGTCAATCCTTCGCATTATTGAGCTAACCTGTCCCATATAACAATAAGGAATTCAACAAAAAAGAGCATTTATCCTCCTTGGATCAACGCTCCCTATAGTTTAAGTACATTTTTCCACAAATTCAGACAGTGAAAAAGCCACCCATAGAGTAGCAGCTTCACCATTTACTGAATTGGCATTTGGCTTTTCAAAAACCATTCAAACCATCTACCGTGTCCATCTGTTGTAGCTATAGTATTTTTACTCTCAACACCATCCAAATAATAATCAAGATGCAAGTACCTATCTTGAATATTATTGTATATATGAAATACGTCCCTATTCCTACCAATACCTTCAACAATTTGCAACAGTTGTTTTTTCTTTTCTACGGGTATCTGGTTAGCAACGTGAGTATGAAAAATACAAATCACGCTGTCTTCTGAAGTGTTATCAACAAATTTAGGTAACATACTAACCCCATCACCATCATATAAACTCACTGGAACTTCTTTAATATAACTTGTAGCTTCTTCAAACATACATAATCTCTCTTTATGTTCTGTCCATATTAAGGATTTAAGCCACAATTTCTCATCTTCATCATTTAAATGAATTGTATTTAAATCTATACCAATCCTTGCCGATACTGGCGGCGGTGTCGAATGGAGAATCGGAGTATTTTCTCCTTTTATTTGTGCAGTAATATTAAGCCTGGAATCAAACCTGCCATATATGTCATTTTGCCCGTATGAGTATGAATATTGGTCCCAAAGAAGCTGTAATCCTGCACTCGTTCCAATTTCAATAAGTGTTAGTGGTTTCTTCACTATCTCATAAATAGTACAAAAAACAGGATAAAGATATGCACATCTTCGTACTTCATTCGTTTGGACAAGTCTAGTCTTGAGAATTGACTCAATTTCACTCCGATGTTTAAAGCAAAAATCCTTAAAGAATTTATACGATTCCCTATATGACTTTGGATTATTAACTATACTTGGGTAAAATTCTTTCAATGGGTGGTTCTTACCTTTTAGTAAAAGATAATGTACTGCACCGAATAACAGGTTTGGAATGGGTTGCCCCTCTCCTGCATTACTACAAATTTCTAGAAGTTCATAATCCTTAGAAATATTTATGGATAGCCATTCGTATAATGGGCTAGATCCTTTACATTCCCTTTCGGCAAAAGCAAAAAAAGATTGTGATAAAACTTTGTTATCAACCAAAGAAACTTCCCCCTTCCATAACAATCTCATAAATTCATTCCGCAATTACTAAAATAAACCCTTTTAAAAAGCCTTTTGTTTGTCTAACAGTTCCCACGAATGCCGTCAGCCGCAATCCCACGTATACAATACACGGGAGAAATCCCGCTTTTTCAAATCCTCTGGACGGATAAAGAAATTGGCTACCCCAACATCTCCCCACATGATGTCATCAGTTTCTTCCTCGCTGTCAATTTGAAGCAAAAGAACCGAATAGTCTTCATGCTCAGCCGAATCACGTGGATCAAATTGCGCAAAGGCGGCATATCCACCGATTTTATGTCCCCCGTTTGAAAACTGTTCATGCCAACTATCCCAAACGGTTTCTTCCTCGTCCTCTGAGAACGAAATGTCCAGACGCTCAAACCGATAGTCGGATAACCCAACAATTTCTTCAGACAAGGTAAAAGCAAGGGCATATTCTCTATCCACAGGAAAATACTCATCATCGTCGTCCACCGTAAGATGGCTAAAATCGGTACAGAGAAGTGACACGTCTTCGGTGACTGCAGGATGAAAGATCACACGAAAATTCCGCGAATCACTTAAGTTATCCCAATTGGAACCCAAACTGCCGTCATCAGGGGTGGAGATGAAAAACTGAAGCATCCCTTCTGTCGGTAAGTCAGAAAGATGCGGGAGATGATCCAATCGATATTGTGCCAAAAAGCGAAGGGGATTCCCTTTTTCATCCACAGGGTGAGAGAAGTCTTTTGGAAGGTAGGGGTATCCCCCGAATTTGCTTTCAAATAAAGCGGGTGTTCCTCTTTGAGTCTGGATGCGAATGAATGGTGCGCGGGATTGTTCAATAGCCTCGCGAAAAGGTTCTAGCACAGGCGGGAGTTGAATGAGCTGAGTCAAAGGGCATTCCTCCATTGGTTCTCTTTCCTTTGATAGGGAGAGGATTATTTTTACCCATATTATACCAAACGAAAAGGAAGAGAAAGAGAGGAACGAAAATATTCTGAACCTGCCGAGATTCAGATGATGGATCGGCATAGTTTTCAGATATTTATCGTATTCCATTGGTTACCCTCCATAGTGACAAGTATCACTACATCTTTATTTCAACTTTCAGGATGTTTTATCCTTCTTCCGCTATCTAAACTATACGTTTTATGTAATCAGACTTTCGTTACATGCAATTAGTACATAACTATAGAATCCGCGTTTCTCTCGTAAGAATACTAACGGGTATTAATCCTTTTTGGATCAATACCCGTCATGTGAACGCAATTTTATGAAATTTTTTAAGGATGGCTCCAAAGGAAGAGAGTTGTCATGACTGCCATTGATGAATAGCCTGGTCGTTGAAGGATATAACGAGAAGATTTTCTGCGATGAATGTAGATTCTCTGAATAACTTAGACAAAGACCATTGTCTGACATGGGAAAGAAATTTAGCTCTCACTATTCATTTAGAATCACTCGTAACGGCGGGTGTTTGAAATGTTACTTTTCCCTGTTTCTTTGTAACAACGACTCCAAATAAGCCGCTTATGGATAATAATATTGATGCTAGGATAAACCCAATTGCTAAAGGTGCATGTTCAGTAATCCAACCTGAAAGCAACTGAGAGATAGGCACTGCCCCAAAAGATGCGAGCGCAACTATACTCATTGTCCTGCCGAGCTTATTCATTGGAACATGAGCTTGTATTTGTGAAGTCATGATGACACCTGAGATACCATTTAATATACCTACGATACATAAGATAGTTAACACTACCCATAGAGAAGGAATAGCGATTAGAAATAAGATAGCACCTTGAAATATTTCAAGAAAATAATAGGAACGAATGGTCTTATATTTCCTTTTTACTTTTGAAACAATGACCATTCCTATAAGGGATCCTATACCGAAAGCCGCCATAACGATTCCCACCTGAGAGCTGCCTAGACCTAAACTCTCCTTTGAATAGACGGGTAATATAACCTGCAAGGGTCCGACAACTGCTAGCCCCCCTATTAAATCAACTAATAATAACGTTCTAAGCCATTTAACACTCCACACCTGCTGAAACCCTTCTGAAACATCTTTAAGAATGGTTGACTTCTTCATTTTAGGAAGTGTTTGTTTATTAATTTTTATAAACATGCCTGTCAACGAAGCTATAAGATAGGATAGCGAATTGGCAATGAAGACAATAGTGACACCTGAATACGCGATTAACAGACCGGCTAGAGGAGGACCTATAAACATAGCTATCTGCGAGATTGACTGCACCCCAGCATTCGCTCTTTCCAAATCCTTCACTTCCACAATTGAAGGGACAATTGAACTGAAGGCCGGGTAAAAAAATCCACTTATCACTCCTGATAAAGAAAGCAAGAAATAGAGAAATGGAAAAGTTAAGGAATCGATCATCATACATACGACTAATATTGCCGTTATGATAAACCGAAATAAATCTGTCGTCCAGATAACGGTTTTAGCGTTTAAACGATCAACCACTACTCCACCCCATAATAAAACAAGAATCCGGGGTACCATTAAACAAAACTGAGACAGGGCTACTTCCATTCCCCCGCCACCCATTTCAAATATCAGATAAATAATCGCCATCTGTTTAAATCCATCACCAACTGTTGATAACGATTGCCCGAAGAAAAACAAGGAAAAGTTTTTGTTTAAAAGCAAGGAATTCTTTAAAATGTTCATTTTTCATGACCATCAGAAGTAGATTTCCTTTGAGACGCTAGATGAAAAAAGTAACTAAGTGAATAAAGCGAAGTAGCCTCATCCTTTTCATCATTCGTTCGTGATGCCTCTACAATTTCATTGATTGAAGCAAAATGTTCATTGATTAAATCTATTTCTTCTTTATTCAACCAAGCCTGTTGCTGGAAGATTTGCGCAAAAGGAATGACACCCTCATAATAATCAATACTTTCAAGGAGATCTTGATACGTTGCATGAAAAGTAGATTCATAGAGCATATGTTGATCTGCTTTAGATAATTCTAAAGCAGATGATAATCGAAAAGAACGTGCTGCTGCCATATATTTTTTCTCGATTATCGAACCCTTAACTTCTTCCTTTGTAAGTTGAATAATTCCGGCATTTAAAAGCTCTTTTACATGAAAATGTACTTTTGGTGCCGATTCACCTAGCTCATCGGCAATTTGTTTATTACTTAGCTCTCTAGATGTTAAAACATTCAGAATGCGCTGTCTTAATGGATGTGATAGTGCATGTAGCTGCTCTGCTGTTTCGATAATCATTTCGTATTTCATACTATTTATGCTCTCCCTATTGTTTTAATTGTTGTGAACCGGTGATGAACTAAATCATCAAACTGAGTAGTGATATAACCATACTCATCTTTACATGGCCAAATTAAATTACCAGTAGAATCTACAGGACTACAAACTAACATGCATCATTTAGCTTTGAATGTACTACGTCTTAAAGCTTGATTATGCTCAGACCTCCTTATAGGAATATAAAATGAGAACGTCACGTAAAAATTAATTTATTAATTAATATTTTCTTATCGATAAATTATAATTTATCTAATTCAATTATAATCCCCAGTTTCTGTAAATTCAATTTAAATTTACTTTTTTTGTTAAATTTCATCTTTAAGGACGACTCCCAATTGCAAAATGAATGTATCTACGTTACGTTTCTTTTACGCCAAAACAGCCACCTCCAGATAGGAAGTGGCTGTACTTGTTATTTGACTAA
>CAKQHO010000157.1 GCA_934234185.1 uncultured Psychrobacillus sp.
GTTATGTATATCAAGCGGTGTTAATGGCATCTTTCCCCAGCTCCTTTACTCTAAATTCTTCTCTTCCACCTATTATACAATTACAACGGAGCGAATACATCTTAAATTTCGTAATTTATCCGAATAAATTTATAATTTTTGCTCTAATTTACCAATTTGCAGTCGGATTTTATCCTTCTTTGTCCTACCTTCTATCATAAGAAGCTTCACTCTACCTAAACCACGTACAGAAATAAGGTCATGCTCCTGAAGCTCTAAGGAGGTTTGCTCTCTTTCTGCCCAGTTGACCTTTACTTTTCCACCTTGTATAAGTGCTGAAGACTTTTGCCTTGAAATATTAAAAACAGAGGATAGCACAGTATCCAGTCTTAGCGAGCTTACGATATGCAACTCTGACATCCATTCTTCCTGTCTCTGGAAATAAAGCGCAGAATCTTCTACTAACTCAATATGGACCTTTACCTTCCCTATACTCGTTAGATTTGCACGAACATATTCCACTACCTCTGTTGCAATGACAAATTGAATAGACCCGTCCAATACTCGGATATCGCCAAACTTACTTCGGTCAATCCCTAAGGACATTATAGAGCCTAAAACGTCCTTGTGCTGCAACGTCACAAACTTTTTCGGATATTTCACTTCCACAACAGTCATAGAAAAATCCTCAGCTTGAGGCTCAAAATAAGATGGATATAAGAGAATTCTTTTCCGCTCGGCTTGTTCTAAAGCCCCTTGTGCTTCACATTCCACACCTTCATGCTGTCTACGTAAGGAATCCACGATAAATTGCTGCCTCGGATCTAAAAAATCCATCAGACGCGGAGCATACCGATCCTCTACTTCCCGAATTATATCCACCGCCTGTTCAATAAAAGGCTGTTCATCTTTTCTAAAATGCTGCAATAAATGCTCCATAAAAAAACCTCACTATTATTATGAAATGCGTAAGCGCCTGCTCTGCCCCGACAAGCAAATGGGGAACGGTGAGGACGGAAGGAAAACGAAGTTCGTCACATCGTGTGACAACGTTTTCCTGACCAACATCCTGTTGGCCTTCGAGGGGCAAGGCGCTGTAGCTAGACACCATGAAATGCGTAAGCGCCTGCTCTGCCCCGACAAGCAAATGGGGAACGGCGAGGAGGCAGTCCTTCAGCCCTATAAGCTTTTTCTAAAAGAAAAACCCCACAGCTGTGAGGTCTATATCTATTTCATCATTTGCAGTTACTATAAGCATCAATCTACATAAAATAGATCAATACGGACATTATCCCTCTTACAGCTAGCTGAAGTGCAAAAATAGCTACAATCGGAGAAATATCAATCATTCCAAGCGGAGGAATGATTTTTCTAAAAATGTCTAGGTATGGATTACATAGCTTTCCTAGCATTTGACCAAAAGTAGATTGTTGGACGTTAGGAATCCAAGACATGAAAATATAAATGATTAACGCATACATATATAATGTTGCTGCAGTACTTATCAAATTTATAAGAATTAACATTTTTAAGAAAGCTCCTCTATTAATCTAGGTCATTGTAATAGTAGTCTGATATACTTCCTGCTACCTCTACTGAATCTGGTGCACACAGGAAAATATCCGTTCCTATTCGTTGAATGTCTCCCCCTAAAGCATACACGGTTCCGCTTAAGAAATCGATTATTCTGATTCCCTGGTCCTTTTCAATACGCTGCAAATTAACAATAACTGCTCTTTTATTCTTTAAATGCTCTGAAATATCCTGTGCCTCTGCATATACTCTTGGCTCCATTAAGATTACCTTAGAAGACTTTTGCATATTTTGGATGGCTACAAGATTTGCGACATTGGATTCTTTTGGTACACTACTTACTTTTCTTTCCTTCGAATAGGATTTAACAGGCTGTTGTTTCATAGGCTGTTCTATTGCCTGATGCTGAGGTCTCGGGGATTGTTGAGTTGTAGCAGCTGTTTCTTCGTCCTCTTCTAAATAGAAGAAATTTTTTACCCAGTTCTTCATGCTCATTCATCTTCCTCCTTATCCTGCCCAACTAAAGCTGTTCCAATTCTGACAAAAGTAGCTCCCTCTTCTATGGCAATCTCGAAATCACCGGACATCCCCATCGATAGCTCACTACACGGGGCATATGAATATTGTTTTGCTTGGATTTTTGCTTGGAGTTCCTTTAATTGTCGAAAGACATTTCGAATCATTTCTTCATCCTCCGTAAGAGGGGCCATTGTCATTAAACCAATTACATTAATTTTCGTAAAAGGATGTAATTGTTCAATAAATTCTTCCACTTCTGCATAGGCCAATCCATGCTTTGATTCTTCCTCAGCAACATTTACTTGCACGAAACAATTAATCACTGCTGTTGCCCGTTTCTCAATTTCCTCTGCTAACGATAGTCGGTCGAGAGAATGTAAATAATCGATTTGGTTAATAACGGCTTTAACCTTTCTAGTTTGCAATGTCCCTATGTAATGCCAACTAACTTTCTCCGAAGTAATGGCTTCCTGCTTAAGCGCTAAGCCCTCAGGACGATTTTCACCAAGATGAAAAACACCAGCATCGATTACTTCTCTTGTTCTTTCCACAGAAACTGATTTGGTAACAGCGATCAACTGAACGCTGCTATCCTTTCTAGCAGAACGATTGCAAGCTTCCTGTATTTGTTGTTGTATAGATTGTAAATTTTCTTGAACACTAGTCATACGTAACCAACTCTTCATCATTGTTTTGTTAATTGTATCAATGAAAGCCTGTTTTATCAATGATGAACAAGTCTTATTCTCTATTTTTTGAAACGATAATGACATCTTTTCCAATTATTGCGACGTTTTTTATACTTATTTTTTTCGTTTCTCTCTTTTTATTAAAAAAAGCTGGATACGCCCCGGAAGTTTCCACAATAAATGATGTAATATAACCTGTATCCTTATCTATTTCTGCATCTACGATATAACCCAACAGTTGTCCAGTAACTGATTCTATCACTTCTTTTTGCTGTGCATCTGAAAATTTCATCCTGACCCCTCCTTTCCACATTATATGTACAGTCAAAAGAAAAAACGCTTTTTCCGGAAAGAAAAAGCGTTCGAAGTTATTTTAAATTAAGTTGGCTTTGAATCGTCGATAAGGCACTTTTTTCTAACCGTGAGATTTGTGCCTGAGATAATCCTAAATCCGAGGCAATCTCTGTCTGTGTAGCTCCGTAATAAATTCGTTTCGTTAAAATTTTCTTTTGCCTACTATCTAAATTTTGAAAGCTATCCTTCACTGTAAAATAAGTTACCCATTGGTCTTCCGATACATCATTATCACATAACTGGTCCATCATATAGATAGCATCGCCCCCATCACTGAAAATTGGTTCCTGTAAAGATACTGGGTCCTGAATTGCATCAAGTGATAGAAGAATATCCTCCACTGGGATTTCTAGAATTTTAGCTAAGTCTTCTAAGGTTGGCTCTTCCAGATGTTCATTTATATATTGTTCTTTTGCTTTCATTGCTTTATATGCTATATCTCTTAAGGATCTTGATACTCTGACAGAATGATGGTCACGTAAATGTCTTTTTATTTCTCCAATAATCATTGGCACCGCATAGGTAGAAAATCGAACATTATGCTTTAGATCAAAGTTTTCAATGGACTTTATAAGACCTATACAGCCAACCTGGAATAAATCATCAGCCTGTTCTCCGCGATAGGCAAATCGCTGAACAAGACTTAAAACCAATCTCAAATTTCCCATAACTAACTCATCTTTTACCGATTCCTCACCAGCTTGTAGTCGGATAAATAACTCTTTCATTTGCTCATGAGATAATAAAGGAAGCTTTGATGTATCAATGCCGCACAGTTCAACTTTTGTTCTCGTCATAGCTCTTCCTCCGGACTTTTTAATAGTTCTTAGTCAGTTTGTCCGTAGGAGAAAAGATTATTCCGAGAGTACTCTATCCAATTTCACCCATCACGCAATAGGCTCGTTTAATACTTCCTTTAAGTCTAATATAATTTTTTTCTCTAGCCTTGAGATATAGGATTGCGAAATTCCAAGATGATCAGCCACCTCTTTTTGGGTCATTTCCTCTCGTCCGTTGAGCCCAAAGCGACATTGCATAATATATTTTTCACGGTTTCCTAGTAGATTAATCGCTTCAAATACATGCTGTCTCTCTAATTTTTTCTCTACGTCCTCGATGATTAAATCTTCACTTGTTCCCAAAATATCCGATAGGAGGAGCTCATTACCATCAGAGTCAGAATTTAACGGTTCATCAAAGGAAACCTCTGATTTCATCCGATTGGTTTTTCGTAAATGCATTAAAATTTCATTTTCAATACATCTAGAAGCATATGTTGCTAGCTTGATGCCTTTATCAAGATTGAAGGTTTCTACTGCTTTTATAAGTCCAATGGAACCAATACTAATTAAGTCCTCAATATTTGTGTTCGTTTGATCGAATCTCCTTGCAATATACACAACTAATCTTAGGTTTCTCTCAATTAATACATCTCTTGCATGCTCATTGCCATCCATAAATGAAATTAACATATCGCGCTCTTCTTCTCTCGTTAGTGGTTTTGGTAGTGATTCATTTCCGCCAATATAGTGAACTGGTTTTTTTCTAAGGGATAAAATCCAGTAATATATGCGACGTAATAGGTTAATCATTTAGTTAACACTCCTTTTTTTAAATGATAGTAGCTAGAACTGTGTAAAATGCCATCCGCCTCATGAGGGAATTTTTCTCTCCCTCTAGTTAAAACAATATAACCCTTTGGGAGTTTTCCTCCCTTAATGGTCCACTCTTCAAATCTAATTCCAATCACCCATGCCTTTTCTTTCTGAATGGTGGCGATGGGTATTAATCTAACCTTTGTTGCATATTCTTTGGGGAGCTTCTCTAAACCTTGGTAGTCCTCACTATTCCATTCCTCTATTATTTGATAAAGTTTTGGAGGAATGATGTCTCGTACAGCTTCAGCAGAGAGAAAGTGCACAGGATCATTGGAAAGAGGTTCTCGACAAACATTTCCAGAGTCTATAAATAGATTTAACTCCTTCTGCTGATTAAATAAAACTAAATTGGACGCATACAATAATTCTCTTTCTGTTTGAGAGATATGCAGCCTTAACACATGCTTGGATAAGAGATACAACCCACCAATCGCTATTAGGCCGTAGTTAACAATCATAAATGTCTGGTTAGCCTTTTCATACATAGGAGATAATGCGGTTAATAATCCTCCTGCAAATAAGGTAGCTAATAATGTTAATGAAATAGCTTTCACTATCTGTGTCTTTTTTTTCCAAAAAGCAATTCCCATCATTAGAAAGAAAGTTAACAACAATGTAATAAGATGATGTGCAAACAGTACTGTTATTACCCCCGCTATAAAAGCCGCCAGAAGCAAGTATCTTTTTTGATTTTCAATCCAACCAATTTTGTTTGCAAACGCTAAAACAGTGAAGTTGAAAAATGTATTTGTGGCAATCATAACTTCTGCGTACATAGCTCTCCTCCTTTTGTTAAAAGCTTACCATCTGAAATATAAGAACTTTGTCAAAACAAAAGGTCGAATCTAGACTTTCTAGCGACAAATTTCTAAAAAGAAAGAGAATTTTTTTATAGAGCAGCTTCAAGTACGTTCTAACTGGGAAATTCAAAACTTGCGCTTTCGCGAGGGAATATAAGACATATACTCGATTAACATCCTTATCGCTCGATAGAGATTAGTTTTCGCATGATAGACAGCGGTTTCCGCTCGATAGAGGGCCTTTTTCGATTGATACACACTAGTTTCCGCACGATACCAAGCCTATTCCGCTTGATGAAGACAGTGGAACGATTGAATTACCGAGTTCCGCTCGATAGACATTAGTTTTTGATTGATAGACAGCCTTTTTCGATTGATACACACCAGTTTCCGCTCGATACCAAGCCTATTCCGCTTGAAGAACACAGTGGAACGATTGATTTACCGATTTTCGATCGATAGACAGTAGTTTTCGCTCGATAGAGAGCCTTTTTCGATCGATACACACTAGTTTCTGCTCGATGATGACAGCGGAACGATTGAATTACCGAGTTCCGCTCGATAGACAGTAGTTTTCGATTGATAGACAACCTATTTCGATCGATAAACACCACTTTCCACACGATACCAAGT